>DEIP01000109.1 GCA_002352605.1 Desulfobacteraceae bacterium UBA2771
ACTTTTCGGTAAACGCCTCGCCTCAAGGATTCTGCGCGCATGAAACAGGAGTATGAACCAAGGATTGCCGATATTCTGAAAAAAGCGTCGGACAGGGTACCCATCGATCGCGAAGAAGCTGTAACATTGATGAAGGTGCGATTGCACACCAAAGCGTGTTATGCAATCATGGAGGCTGCCAACCGGATGTCGCGATCTGAATTCGGCGAAAAAGGCGAGAATCATTTTCACATCGGGCTCAATGTCGAGCCCTGCCCAATGGATTGTCTTTTCTGCAGCCTCACACGCAAGGCAGGAATTTTCAAAGAGAAGATCGAATTTTCCATGGCCCAGGTTATCGCCTGGGCCAAGCAGGCCGAACAGCAGGGCGCCGATGCTTTAAACCTGATGACCACGGGAACCTATCCTTTGAATCGTCTGCTTGAGGTCGGCCGCCTGCTCCAAAGCGAGACCCGCGTCCCCCTGGTGGCCAACACACGGGATATCAATCATCGGGAAGGCCAAGCCCTTCTCGATGCCGGTTTCGTGGGGGCCTATCATGCCGTTCGATTGGGGGAAGGAAGGGACACCCCGCTTAACCGTCAAAAGCGCATTCGGACCATTCAAGTGTTCCGTGAGGTGGGATTGCAATGGATGAATTGCGTGGAACCCGTCGGCCCGGAGCATTCGGCCGATGAGATTGTGGATCTGATGCTGCTGGCCCGGAATAATGGGGCAACTTACAGCGGTATCATGCGGCGAATCAATTTCCCCGGTTCGCCCATGGAGCGGTTCGGCATGATCAGCGAACTCGAAATGGCCCGTCTGGTTGCCGTCAGTCGCCTGGTTATGGGCGCTGTGCCCAAGGCCCATTGCACCCACGAACCCCATACCGTCTCTCTCATGGCCGGGGCGAATCTGTTCTTTCCTGAAGTGGGATCCAATCCCAGAGACGGGAAAACCGATACCGGAAAAGGCCGCGGCACCGGCATCGCACATTGCCGACAAATGCAGCGGGAAATGGCCTGGGATCCCTCGCGGCCCTCCAACTGTTTTTAAAGAACAACCAACCCCGGGTGCGGTGAACGGCTGCAGACCCCATAGAAGGAACGAACATGCCCTCAAAACAAACATGGATTCGATTTTTCGTGGTTTGCATCCTGTCGTTGATTCCCCCGTCGGTGTTGGCCGGGGGAGCGGTTCGTATCGGTACCTGGAAAACACCGCAGACGATACAGCCGTTTTTTTACGACCGATTTCTTCCGGATTCGATGAAAAGTCAAATCCTGTCATTTACCAACCCGGCCGATCAAAAAACAGCGCTTCTTGCCGGAAGCCTCGACATGTGTGGGACCACGCTGGCGCATGCCATCTATTCCGCTTCCGTCGACCAACCGGTCGTGGTCGTGGCGGCATTGTGCAACAAATGTTCCGCGCTGGTGGTTAAAAAGGATGGCCCGATTCAATCCGAAAAAGACCTGCGGGGCAAAACCATCGGTTATGTCCCGGGAACCATGCATGAAATTCTGCTTCGGGAAACGCTGACCCGCAATGGCATCTCGCCGGCAAGGGACGTCAAACTCATCCGGGTCGATTTTTTCGACATGGGAACGGCCCTCGCACGAGGGAGTATCGATGCCTTTCTATCCGGAGAACCCTTTCCAACCCTCGCCGCGAACCGGGGATACGGCAGAATTCTTTCGCACCCTTACTACCCGGACTCGATCAGTACGATAAACGCGGGAATGATTGTCAGACGCAACACCATTGACAAGCAACCTGAGAAGGTGGCCCGGATGGTTCTCGCCCATGCTCGGGCGACCCGCTATTTAAGGGATCATCCGGACGAATGGCTTGATAAAGCCTCAGGCTTCGGAATCCGGCTGGAGGTGTTAAAAGCGGCCGCACCAAACATGGAACTTGCATGGGAGATGGATGCCGCCTTCGTACTAAAGGCCAAAGCCCTGGGCAGCCGCATGCAGGCATTGGGCATCATCGATCGTCAACCGGATTACGATGGGCTGTTTGACCTATCTTATGTCAGGCAGGCTCAAAAAAGACTCGAATGAATCGGCTCAATTCCACTTCCGGCCGGCTGAACCGGCTATTGCCTTGGTTTTTGCCGGTCGTATCTTTCCTGTCCTGGTTTGCAGTCAGTGAAAGCGGCATGGTGCCCACTTATCTGTTGCCACATCCCAAGGATGTTCTCGCTGCCGCCTCGACGTATATCTTCAGTGAGGCCGGGCAGGGATCCCATGCGGGCCGCTTCTTCGAAGATCTGACGGCCAGCACCATACGGGTCATGTCGGGTTTCGGCCTGGCGGTGGTGGTGGGTATTCCGCTGGGCATTGTTTCCGGTAGGGTTGCACTCGTCAATGGGATGTTGGGCATGACAGTTAATGCACTGCGTGCCGTTCCCGGTATCAGCTGGCTGCCGCTGGCGATGGTATGGTTCGGTATCGGTCTGAAGACTACCGTTTTTCTGGTGGCCCTGGCGGCCTTTTTTCCCATCTACCTCAACGCCGAGGCGGGTGCGCGTCAAGTCAGCCCGATTCTCCTTCAAGCCGGTGCGATGATGGGCGTTAATCGCCTTCGGGGAACATTCGCGATTCTGATACCGGCGGCCATGCCGCACATCATTACCGGATTGCGCCTGGGGATGGGTATATCCTGGGCCTACCTGGTACTGGGTGAACTCACCGGCGTGTCCAATGGGTTGGGAGCCGTCATCATGGATGCACGGATGCTGGGTCGCATCGACATCATCGTTGTCGGAATCATTTTAATCGCCCTCATCGGCCGGCTTTGCGATTTAGGGCTTCACCAGTTGTTGCGGCTAAGCTTTAAAAGTGCACGGAGGATGCCGTGACAACCCGACTTCGCATTGTTGGCACCGGCCGGAAGCCGGAAGTGGCGCCGGTCGTCCTTGAGATCCAACGACTGAGCAAGCGGTTCGGAACCCATGGATCAGGTGACGCCGGCGTCTTAAAGGAGATCAGCATGAAGGCCCGGCGGGGGGAAATGATATGTATCCTGGGCAGGAGTGGATGCGGCAAGTCCACGCTGCTCAAGATTCTGGCCGGATTCATGCCCCCCAGCAGCGGATTGGTCCGCCTAAATGGCAACCCGGTCAGCCGCCCCGGGCCGGACCGGTGCGTCGTGTTCCAAGAGGATGCCCTGTTCCCCTGGCTGACCGTCAGGGAGAATATCGCTTTCGGCTTGAAAGGTCGTAAAATGGACCGTGGGGAGCAGCAGCGAGAAGTTGATCGATTCGTGTCCCTCGTCGGCCTGACGGATTATGGGGACTATCTGCCCCAGGAAATCTCCGGCGGAATGAAGCAGCGTGTATCACTGGCCCGGGTACTGATTCTCCAGCCGGAGGTGCTTCTCATGGACGAACCGTTCGCCGCATTGGATGCACAGACCCGTGAGGAGATGCAGAACCTGCTGCTTTATCTCTGGGAAAAACTGTCGCACACCGTTTTATTCGTCACCCACGACGTTAATGAAGCGGTGTTGCTGGCGGACCGAATCATTCTTTTTGAAAAAGAACCGGGCCGGATCAAGAAAGACATCAAGATCAGCCTTCCCCGCCCCAGGGAGAAGAGTACGGAGGGCTATTTCGCCCATTGCCGTTCGATTACTTCGGAAATTAGGTGATCAGCCTCCGGTAGGCGCCTCGTATCTCTTCTCCCTTCTCCACACGAGAAATTGGGTACCACACCTCATTTCGTGGTAGTCGGAAAATATTTTGAAAATCTACCGTCTCAAACTTGTTGGTTTCCGGATGGGCACCGTATAAGGGGGCTTTTTGGGGTTTAGGTGAACCGTCCAGGTGCCGGCGGCGACTAAGGCCAGGGCCACAATCAGGTTGGGGGTGATGGGTTCGTTAAGCAACAGGCCGCTGAATCCCACTCCGGCAATGGGCATGATGAACACAAAGGCGTGCAGGGTAGAGACCCCGTATCGTTGAAGCATTGTGTTCCAGGCCACAAAACCGAAGGCGGCGCTGAATAGGCTCTGATATGCGTAGGCGCCGATTACCGTTGGATTCAGGTTGAAAACCATGCGCCCATCCCACAAGAATCCCGCTACCAGAAAAACCGGAACCGAAAAAACCATGGGATAAAGCACCAGATGAAAGGGTAAAAAGTCATTGATGATGCGCTTGGTGTAAATAATATTGCAGGACCAAACCCCCACCGCCGCCAGGATGACCAAGTCCCCGGTATGAAGTGACCTGGAGATACCCGGGGTGCCGGTAAACATGAAGGCCACGCCGCTGAATCCCACCACGATACCCACCATTTTGTTCCAGGTGATACGTTCACCGGGGATGAACCGGTGGGAAAGGAACAATACGAAAAACGGTAAGAGGTTGGAGATCATCACCCCTCTGGAGGCATAGGTTCGCTCAAGTCCCAAATAAAATAGGCTAAGCTGGATAGTAAATCCCATGGACACAATCAGCAGCTGAGGCACCTGGCCCGCCGAGATACCAAATGGGCGGCCGGTGGCAAGGGCCCAGCAGGCAATGGTGAGCGCCGCCAAGGAAAAACGAAGGCCCGCTGTGGTCAATGGTCCCATACCGGTGAGGGCCAATTTGATGGCTACGATATTGCCGCCGAAAATTACGGTCAAAAAAACGATGAAGACCCCGGGGAGCAAGGTCATATTTGCATTGTCTGGAGCCATTTGACGCATACCTGAAATTCAATGCCCTCCGGCAAAGCCGGAGGTAAGGTTGTTGCGCGGCGCGGTCTCGAAAAACCGATAATTCAGGAAAACTGCCGGTCATTGAAGGTCAACGCTATAAAAATTCCGCGCCGATCGCTCCGACATCTTGAACGGATCGGTTCATTGGACAACGTCAGCGGACATCAGCAAACCGCGATCAGCATAAACTGTAGGAACTCAGCCACATTTTTTGCCGCATAGTGGGTGCCCGTCCGATCGGCAAAATCGGGGTCTCCGGTAAACACCGGCCCCCCGGCCACGATCCGGGTTTTGCGGGGCAGACGGTTTGCGATGGATGTCAGGTGGTCTTCGGTATCGAACTGAAGGATGGTCAGTCCCAAAAAGTCCGGTTGGTGGCGACGACAGGCATCGATGATGGCTTCGGGTGTTTGCATCAACCCCAGGCAGATCAGTCGCATACCGATGGCCGTCGCAAATGTTTCGATAACTGCCAGCCCTTGTCCCAGGCCGTCGTCCAGGGTGGCCGTAACCATGGACGGTGAGCACGCCCAGAGGCCTTGAACGTTCAAATGCTCGCGCAAATGTTCCAGTTTTCGTGCCGACACGTCAAGTTCCTGCCGTGAAGGCAACCCTGCTTCCAGCCATCGACGGGAAAGTTTGCCCACCGCATCCCGGAAAGCGTTTTGAGAATCATCCATGGTAGCGCATCTTCCCGCAATCGGTGCAAGTGATTACACAGGATCACCCTTCCCCATGGTCGTGAACGCCGGGAATCATACACAGCGCGATATCGACAAATTCGGGGTCGCGGCGTTTTTTCCTATACATTAAATCAAGGTCGCGTAAAATAACACCGCCGGCGAAGTGAGTCAAACGTTGTTTAACAGACACGGCAATTGTAATTATTGCATGATCTCATTTCGGGATGTCGGTACCGGAGCACCGCTATCCCTTGAGTTAAAGATGCACCGGAGGAGCCTTCCGGTTGCCGACCTTCAGGCCGTCGTAGATCAGGTCCAGGACCGTCTGTTTCTCTTCCGGGAACTTATAGCCCTCATAACCGTGGGTGAACAGGAGCTGTCCCTGACGGTTTTTCCAGTGGTTACCGACATGATCGAAACACACCCGGCTGGTAACGGACAATTCCTGCATGGTCAGGCGTAGCTCCCGGAGCTGTTCCGCGGGGGTCAACATCTCGAAGGTCTGCTCGGCCATCTCCCGGGCGAGGGGGGTTCCGGGCCACGATCGAAACGGTCGTGATCGAATGTAGTGCGGATCAATCTCGCCGAGCACGCGGGCTGTATTTCTGGCGTGATCCTGCCAATGGGTTTTTCCGCCCAGGCCCGGCATCCAGTATTCCGACAACTGAAAGCCTGCCGCCATGGCCTTTTTGCCGCCTTTGATATGGATCTCGGCCGTGGCGCCCTTCCGGACTTTTTTCAATATCGTATCATCACCGCTTTCCAATCCCACATGCAACCGGTTCAGGCCGGCCCGCCGAATGGCCTTGAGGTCGTCGAGGGATTTTTGCACCAGGGTTTTAGACCGTGCATAGGAGGTAACCCGGACGATGGAGGGGAACGAGCGGCGCAAATACCCCAACACCTCCACCAGTTGGTCGGTTTTCATGATCAGGCTGTTGGCGTCCTGCAGAAACACGGTTTTTCCGCCGGACAACAACCAGTGGTACAGCATGGAAAACCCCGGGTGGTGGTTCAATTCAGGGTTTTTCCCGATCAGGGCGACAGCGGCATGGTGGCCGATCTCACCGCCTTGTCCGGAACGCCGTGAAAGCGCTGCGAGGTCATCGCGCACGGCCGCCATGGCATTGATGTCCTGTTTGATTTCGGCAACCGATCGTACCTGGAATGTCTCGGTTTTATACATGCCGCAAAACGTGCAGTGGTTCCAGGGACAATTGCGTGTCAAACGGACCAGCAGGGAGTCGCTGCCACCTTCGCTGGGCGGCCGATAAACACCTGTTTCAAAATCATATTTTTCATCAGTGGAGATAGCCATGTGGAACCTCTTTCCATATCCCCTGCGCGCGACGCAGGCATGCATCGGGTGGGGTCTTCGATGAAATATTTGCCGATGCAAAAGCCCGAGATGCTGAGCAAAAAAACAATGGGCTCGCCTGGCGACTCAGTCCTTAATCCTGAAGTCCCGCCTCCCTTAGCAACGGCAACAGGTGGGCAAGGCTATCCTTGCCGGCCGCCTCCGGCCTATCGGTATAGGGGTAGAGTTCCAGGCTCATGTCGTGCTGGTAGCCGTACCGCTTCATGGCCGTGAATATCGAGGGGAAGTCGATGGCGCCCAGGCCGGGGATGAGGTGGTTGTGCTCGCGCGTGGGGGCGATGTCCTCGATATGGATGTGGCCGATCCAGGGGAACAGTTCCTCGAAGGCGGCGGTTGGGTCTTCACCGGCGCAGTAAAAATGACCGATGTCGAAGTTGACGCCCACGGCCGGTGCCTGGATTTCCGCCACGAAGGGTTTGACCTCGGCGGTACGTTCCATGAGCAGGTTCGGTTCGGGTTCGATGAGCAGTTGCACCCCCAGCTCCTGCGCCTTGGGGATGACTTTGTCCATTCCCTGGTGAAACAGACTCAGGGCCTCTTTACGGGGCATGTTTTCCGGCAGGGGGCCTCCCGGCGGCACCGAGATGTTGCGGCATCCGATGAATGCGGCAATCTCCAGACAGGCCAGGGTGTGGTCCACACGGATTTGTCGGCGCGCGGCTTCCGGCTCGATCCAGGATGGCAGGTAGGTGTCGCCCACGGCAAAAAGCGTGAAGCTGTTCAGATTGGTGGGCTTCAGGCCGTTTTTCTCCAGCGATCTCTTCAGCTCGGCCAATTTACCGTGGTTGTATTCGGGTGGGTAGAGGTGGGGCTGGTCACACATGATCTCCACGCCGGCAAAACCCAGTCGGGCGATCATGTCAAAGGATTCCAGCAGGGCATATTTTACGAAGGCATTGGTACTGTAGCCAAATACCATGGGTGTGATCCTTTCTTCTTTTTTGCGGTGATGCCGTTATCGATTGCCGTGAGATCTCTCATGGATGCGGGATTCGATCCGGGATTCCAGGCGATCCAAGGCCGCAAGCTGGTTTTCAAAAGTCACCGGGGCGTCGCTGCCCACAGGTTTTTTGAAGTAAAATCCAAGATCCGGAACGGGACCGGCGAACCCGGCGGCTTGAAGGGCGGCTGCCCAGCGAGCCAGGTCAAGGGCCATGGGGGCGGCCAGAATGGAGTCCCGGCCCTGCAGGTTGAGGCGAAGGCTCATGGGCATGCCGAAGATGCCCCTAATGTCGATCACGTCCCAGGCTTCTTTGGCGTCGCCCCGGGGCGGGTGGTAATCGATGTGGACCTTGTGGGCCGATCGGCCGTAGCGCTCCCCCACGGGGTATCCGAGGATGTCGTCCAGCAGGTGGGTTTTATTGTTCAGTTTGCCGCGGGCGTGATCCGGGTCCATCAGGTTCAGGCCGTCGGCATTGCCCAGGATGTTGAGGCTGTACCAGCCGTCCACATAGAGCCCCCTGGCCTTCAGGGCAGAGGCCAGGACCACCTTGAAATAGGTCTGGCCGGTCTTGCCGTCGCGTCCGGCGATGGGAACCCCTTTTGCCACGGCGAGGTCGCAGATGGCCGGCAGTTCCACCGTGTTGGGGGTGAAGTTGACCACCGGGATGCCGGCACCGATGGCGGCCACCACGTAAGCCAGGTCCGGCAGGATGCCCGTACCGGCTTTGCTGAGGAGTTGATCCACGGTTGTGTAGCGTGCCGGGTCGGAGATGTCGTACGCCGCCGGCAGCAGGTTGACCATTACGGGCCGGGCATCCGGGTGACGCTTGCGGCATTGCCGGATATCCGCCCGCAGTTGCTTGACCTGCTCGGCCATGGTGCACGTTGCGTCGGGGGCGTTAAAGACAGACAGCCGCGCCAGGCGAGATTCATGGGGCCGCCACATCTCCTCGGGCAATACGCCGTGGCGGGCGATGGCGCCGATGATCTCATCATCCGATTTGTCCCATCCGGCCATGGCGACGGATGGGCATTCACCCAGGAAAAGAAACTTGTCGGCGGTGGTGAGTCCGGGCAGCACCAGTTGGGGGGTTTTTTGCATGGCGGCAACGGTCGCCGCCAAGGTGGTACCAATGGCCCCTTTGGCACCGGCCACCAGCAACAGCAATTGGGGGGTACGATCTGACGGTCTGTCCATTGATATCGGTATTCCTTATCGGTAAGCCCGCGGGCCGGAATTATTAAACCATCGTACCCTAAAAGGAAGACCGTCCAAAGTCAAGACAGTGGCGACATGTGGCGGATTTCGATCGGATCTGACGGCCCGGAAATGGTTCCGGCAGGTTGAGGCGGTTCAAGATCCTGACAACAGTTTCCGGAACTGTGCAATGTGTGTTTTCTCCTCGTCGATGATCTGTTCCAGCTGACTCATGATCGCCGGGTCGTCGATAAAGGTTTTCAGGATTTCGTAGAATGCGATGGTGTCCTCTTCGAACCCGATAAAGGTGCGGATCATTTTATCGGGGGTGTCGATGGTCTTAAAATCCACCTCTTGTAGGGAAAATGCCTGTCCCTGGACCACATCCTCCACCAGGGCCCGGCTCATTTCCGCCATCAGATGGTGATCCTCACCCTGCGTCAGCCGGTCTTTTACGTCGGTAAACCAGCGGGCGTGTTTCTGCTCTTCCTGGGCGATCCAGTCCAGAAGCGCTTTTAACTCCGCATCCGGCACATGCTGACGGGCATTCCGATAGGTTTTCTCACCATTGTTTTCAAGCCGTATGGCGATGTTCAGAATATCCTGGGCGGTAAACATAGGCGTACCTCATCTTTCGAATGGATTCACATCATATCAGTCTTTACGCCTTCGACAAAACGTTTATTTCCAACGGCCTACATGCGGTTAATGAAATAGCGAATTTTATAGATCCTTACCAAACTGCTTGTCAAGAATGAAGGTCTGACCCCAATTGTCTTGCGGATCGTCAGGCGGGCCGAGCTTCTTTTTTAAGGTGCCGTTCAAACCGCTCCACCAGCAGGGAGCAGATCAGGCAGAGCACGAAGTAAATGCCTAGGATCGTGATCCAGACCTCGAAGGTCAGAAAGGTGGCTGCCATCAGCTCCATGCCTTGAAAGGTCAGTTCCTGGATGGAGATCACCGATACGATGGCCGAATCCTTAATGGTGGAGATGAACTGGCCGGCCAAAGGCGGCATCATCCGGCGCAGGGCCTGGGGAAAAATGATGTGGCGCAGCTGTTGGGCCCGGGTAAATCCAAGTCCGGACGAGGCCTCCCACTGGCCCTTGTCGATAGACTGGATGCCTGCGCGAATGATTTCGGTGATGTAGGCGCCTTCGTAGACCGCCAGGGCTATGGCGCCGGAGATGAAGATAGGCACCCGGGAGGGTTCGGCCATGAGTAGACTCAGGATGCCCGACAGGGGGGTGCCATCCATAAGCATCGCCCGGTTGATGCCGATGGCGGGCAGGAGCCGGTCGCCGATAAAATAGTAGAAGATGAAAATCCAGACCAGCACCGGGATGTTGCGGATCAACGCCACATAGCCGCTCCCGATCATGCGGCGATAGCGGCTGCAGCCGGTCCGAAACAGCCCCATGACCGTGCCGATAACAAGGGCCAGCACCGTGGCCCAGAGGCTAAGCCGCAGGGTGACCAGTACTCCCTGGAGAATCAGGCCGGGCACCCAGCGGCCGCTTTGCTCATCGACGCGCAGCAGGTACTGGGGAATGGCCGGCCAGTTCCATTTATATTCGGTCTGCAAGGTGGCTTGGTAGAGCAGCCATACGATCACGGCTCCGATCCCGGCCAACAGGAGCAGGTCCGTGGTGGTGATTCTGATCTTTTTTTGGATCACTGTATCTGTGATTTCCAGTCTTTGGTCTCAAACCAATAGGATTTGCGATCTTTCAGCCAGCCTTCGGCCGCCACATAGCCGATCCAATTGTTGAAATAATTCAGTGTGTCCACATCGCCTTTACGCACGGCAAAGCCGATGGGTTCGCGGGTAAATGTGCCTTCGATGGGCAGAAAGAGTTTGTCCGGGTACTTGATGGCCTGAAAGGCCGGTGTGGGGGCCGAGCCGACGACGGCATGCACGCGTCCGTTGATTACCTCCTGGTAAGCCTGGGCCTCGTCGTCGAACATGCGGATCTCGGCCTTGGGCAGGTATTTCTTGGTGGCGGTCACCGCCGTGGAACCCAGGCGCACCGCAATGATAATATCGGGTTTGTTGAAGGCCTCGATGCCCGTCATGCCGGCGGCCATCTTCTTGCTGGCCACCAGGGACATGCCCGTAAAATCATAGGGGTGGGAGAAATTCACCTTCAGATTCCGGCTGGGCAGGATGCCCATGCCGCCGATAATGACGTCGAACTTGCCCGTGAGCAGTGCCGGGATGATACCGGACCATTTGGTGGGAACGAACGCCACCTTGACCCCCATCTCCTCGGCCAGGCGTGTGGCCACATCGATTTCAAAACCGATGAGCTTACCGGTTTTATCCTTCATGGCCCAGGGCACGAAGGTGGACATGCCCACCCGCAGCACCCCGCGCTGGATCACCTGCTCCACGACACTGTCCTGTCGGTCGGCGGCATTTACCCCGGGAGCCCCGACAAGGGTCAACACCAGGACTGCCAGGAAGACGATTTGGGTCATCCGTTTCACGATTTTCATACATGCGCTCCTTTCCTCGTTGAACAGGAACTCGATTATCAATAAAAATCCGTTTCCTTCCAAAAAATTGATAGAGATGCAAAAAGTCGCATTTCAGACGGCTTCGTAAAAACTTGGCATTTTTAACCACCTCTCCCAGCCAATGCCAGCCGTTTTTCCACGGCCTGGGTGGCCAGCGACAAGGAGAGGGTCAATATCAGGTAGATGGCTGCGATGGTGAACCACAGCTCAAATACCAGATACGTCTCTGCGATGATCTCCTGGCCCTTCATGGTCAGATCGTAGATTGCGATGGTGCTCACCAGTGCCGAATCTTTGATCAATGAGACGGCCTGGCTTACCAGGGGCGGGGTCATGTGGCGAAGGGCCTGGGGCAGCACCACGTGCCGGTAGGTGCGGAAGCGGCCCAGGCCGATACTGTCGGCGGCTTCCCACTGACCCCGGGGAATAGCCAGGATGCCGGCGCGAATAATTTCCGAGGCATAAGCTCCTTCAAACAGGCTCAATGCCAGCACCGCCGATGAAAACCGGCTGAGATCCACCATGGGCGAAAAAACGAAGTAGATAAAAAACAGCTGCACCAACAGGGGTGTGTTGCGGATCAGCTCCAGGTAGGTCCGTGCAATGGCCCGGGCGGCAAAGGACTCGGACAGTCGGCAGATCGCAGTGACCAGGCCCAACAGGCTGGATAGCACCAGAGAGACGGCGGAAATTTTCAGCGTCACCCCCAGCCCTTTGAGCAGGGGGCCGGCCAGAAAATGTCCCTCCGAAAAGGTGTACAGATACCGAGGCACCCGATACCACTGCCAATTGTAGCCCAGTCCCGCGCCGCTTGCATAGATGAGCCAGACAAGCATGCCGGCGGTGGCCACAAGCCGAAGCCAGTCGAAGAGGAACTGCTTTCGGCTGGGCCGGGTGCCAATTTCTGAAACAAGGCGGTCACAAGCGTTCATGAAAAATGTGGATCGCAAGGTATTATAGCGGTTATGGCAATTAATTATCTTCAAGATCCTGTCTTGGTTAAGATGCGCCATCTTGAGCGAAAATACAAGTTAATGTGGGTAGCGGTCTCGAGTTAAGGCCTCGTTTCGCCGAGAAAATCCATGGTCGGCTGAACCTGGAAGGTTTTGTTTCATGTATTATTTCTAATCGATACAAAAGTGTATCGAGTCAAGTCGTCAAACCGATCGACGGGTCGCCATCGTGGGGTCGTCGGCGCCCAACAGCTCGCCGTAAATCCGCAACTTGTTGTAAGTAATGATAAATTTACAGGTTGCGAGCATGGGGCGTGCCGTGGCCGACATTGGCATGATTCTGGCTTTATGCTGTAGGCAAATGGAACGAGAATCAAAACCGTAAATCTTTCCGGCTTGATGCCGGTTGGATTCAAATTATCGGGAGTGCTGACATGATGAATATTGAGGAAATCAAAGGCAACATGAATCTGGTCAACTCCATTGATTGGGAAATGACTCCGGAAGAAGCGGTTCGCCTTTATCTGGAATGGGGCAACAACTGGGCTCGGGGGAACTACGTGATCCGATCCAAGGATGATGTCTCCCATTATTTCGTGGTGAACACATGGAAGGAGGAACCGGTGATCTACTTTATCCGCCGGAACAGTGACGAAGCGGTGGAGTTGGCAAAAATTAAGATTCCCGGAGACCTTAAAAAACGTTACCTGCATTCTCAAGGCAGGCACAAAGGCGTGTGGGCGCTTGAAGGCGAAGTTAAATCCTGGCTCAAACGAAAATTGAATGTCCAATAGGCAATCATTTTCGTACCAACGATCACTAATCAATACACCAAGGGGGTAAAATGAATTTTAATTCCTTCGAAGAGATCCTCGACTTTGCCATCGAAAGAGAGAAGCAAGCGGTCAGTTTTTACCGGCAACTGGCGGATAAGGAAACCTTTTCGGCTTCCAAACAAACCCTTGCAGAGTTTGTTGAAGAGGAAAAAAAGCACCAGGTGCTTCTAGAAGAGTTCAAGAAGGGTAATCGATCCGTGGTCGAGTATGACTACGAGTGGATTCCCGATATCAAGCGCAGCGACTATTTTGTGGATATGAAGTACGAACCGGGCATGGATTTTACCGAAATTCTCCGGCTGGCCATGAAGCGCGAGGAAAAGGCCCTGCGGCTATACAACGTCCTGGCTACCAAGACCGACGATGCGGACTGCATCAAGCTGTTCAAAGTTCTGGCCCAGGAAGAGGCCAAGCACAAACAGATGTTCGAAACCTTGTATGACGACCACATGGCCCGGTTGGGGGATTGATTGGCGGCGCGTTATCGTGGCGGCCGCCTCGTGATCGCAGACCCGATGAGGTGGTCGCCCGTCTGGGGTTGTGCCCGCATTTGGGAACGGTGATATGATTGCATATATTTCTCAAATTAATCCCTTAATAGCATGCGACCAGGAGAAACTATGCTTCCTAAAATCAAGAATATCCTTTATGCCACCGATCTGTCCGAAAATGCACGCCATGCATACAAATATGCCGCCAGCCTGGCCCAGCAGTACGACGGACGTATTACGATTCTCCATGTTATTGAAAGGCCCAGTGCGGAAACTTTCTTTCAGATTCAAGGATACGTGGGAGAAGAGAAATGGAATAAACTCCAGGAGAAGAATCAGGCCGACTTTGTCTCCACCATCAAAGGCCAACTGAGCAACTTTTGTGACGAAATCAGTAGCGAAATGGATGCTTGTACCTTCCAGGTGGATAAAATAATAGTGAAAGCGGGCATCGCTGCCGATGAGATCCTTATGCAGGCCGAGCTCAACGATGCAGATACCATCGTTATGGGCACTCGCGGGTTCGGTCGGTTCAAGGAGGCGCTGATGGGCGGCACGGCCCGTCGGGTGGTGAGAAAAAGCATCATTCCGGTGATGGTGATCCGGCTGCCGAAAACGCCGTAAAATGGGCGCAGTCCGGATACCCCTGATTTTTAACCGCCGCGGGGGCAGGGCCCTGTGCCTGTTCAGAACCATCCATCCTACCTGCCTTGCTGCCCCATCAGGCCCCTTGTGGCTGACCGCCACGATGGAGCTACGAGGTATCCTTGTAAGAGCGGCCATGCCCGCGAATCCAGGGTAATCCATGCGACCCCAAAGGCGGTTATGTTGTTCATGACGCCTGCCTGTATTGACTTTCCCTCCTTTATCAGGTTTATTGCCATTCATCCTAACCAGCTGTTTTTAAGATATTCTTTACCAATTCAGTCAATACATGCTTGGCGCGATCTTCTTATCGACCCATGCGATCAACCGGCTGTGTCAGGAAGAAAGCTGAACCGATGCTCGATCAATCCCAATACAAGAAACACATCGACCTCGTCTGGACCATCGCCAATCTACTGCGCGGCCCCTATCGGCCGCCGCAGTATCGGCGGGTGATGATACCGCTGACCGTATTGCGCCGCCTGGACTGCGTGCTGGAAGACAGCAAGAAGCAGGTCATGAATCGGTATTCAGCACTGAAAACCGCGGGCAAATACGATGACGAGACCTTGCTACGGCAGGGTACCGCGAACGCACGGGGCGATGAACAAGAACCGAGTTAGGCGGGTTTGGTGGGACGAGCCTGCAACACAAGGCAAAGTCCTCTATCCATCTTAAGACAAGCACGTACACTCGGCGCTCGTGTGTGAAAAGATGCGTGTTCACCCCGGGAGATCTGCCGCG
>DEIP01000141.1 GCA_002352605.1 Desulfobacteraceae bacterium UBA2771
GGGGCAGGTTCGCGGAATACTTGAACTTCACCTGCGGGTACGATAAACGAGCCTTTTTTTCGTGGAGGTTTAATGAAGATCCTGTTGTTGTCCATGCCCGACGTGGCACCGGTGATCATGCACGAGTCGGCATTTCACATGCCCAACCTGGGCATTGCCAGCATCGCCGCCAACATTGACGACGGCCACACGGTGTATGTCGTCGACCTGATCCGCAAACGACTGGGACTGAAAAAACACCTGGTCCGCATGCTCGACGCCCTCAAACCCGATCTGGTTGGCCTGTCCACCATGACCTGGCAATACGCCACTTGCGTCAAGATCATCCGGCTGACCAAAGGGCTGCTGCCGGAAGCGAAAATCGTGATCGGCGGCTATCATACCACGCTGATGTCTAAAGAGATCGCCTCATCGGACGAGGCGCACGATATCGATTTCATGGTGCGGGGGGAGGGAGAAGCGGCCTTCCGGCGGCTGGTGGCGGCCCTGGACGGCAAAGACAGGTTGTCAGAAATTCCCTCCCTCTCTTTCAAGGAGGGTGGCCGTTTTACCCACAACCCCAGAGGCGATCTGTTGGACCTGTCCCGCCTCAAGCTGCCTATCCGCGACAAACGGCGATTGACCTGGGGCTACCACATCATGAACCGCAATGTGGAAGTGATGGAAACCTCCCGGGGCTGCACCCGCAACTGCAATTTCTGCAGTATCCGGCATATGTACGGCCGTGCCTTCCGACCCTTTCCCATGGCGCGCATCCTGGCGGATATTGACGACATCTACTACAAACGCAAGGTGCGTTGGATTTTCGTCTCCGACGACAACCTGGTGCTGGATCCCGAGCGGGTGATCCGACTGTGTGACGCCATCATCGCCAGGGGTTATCGCAACCTGTATTTTGTCGTTCAGGCCGACTGCGTCACCATGTCCCGGAACGAGAAGATGGTCGAGAAGATGGCCCGTGCCGGCTTCAAGTCCATCTTTTTAGGCATGGAGAGTGCGTCCAAAAAGAACCTGATTGCCGCCAACAAAGGCAACATCATCGATGCCTCGAAAAAAGCGGTGGCACTTTGCCATCGCCATGGCATCATGGTCGTGGGGGGGATGATCTTCGGCTTTCCGGACGATGGCCAAGCGGAGATCATCGAGAATTACCAATTTCTCAAATCCACCGGTGTGGATACCGCCTATTGTCAGATTCTTACCCCCTACCCCAAGACGGGCATCCGCCGGCAATTGCTGGCCCAGGGACTGATCACCAACGCCTATGACTATACACGCTACAACGGTATGTGGGCCAACGTAAAGACCCGTCGGCTCTCCTCCGACCAGCTGCAGTATCTGTTCTGGTACCATAACCAGAAGGTCATGGGCTGGTGGAACCCGTCCGAACACATCCGTTCCCAGGGCCGGCTCTGGACCTCCATCTGGCTGTATGCCTTCAAACCCCTGCTGAAGGTGATTATCGCGCGAAAACAGAAACGGCTCGGCTGGCGGGGGCGGTTCGAGCAGGAGATCAAAGCCCGGGCGGCGGTAAACCGGTTTGCCGATTTGGACGATCTATAGGGGGTTCGAATGTAAATCAGGAATTCTTGGCGTGACACCGATTGCAAGGAGAATAGAATGCTTCTGCTGCCGTGGGTGTCGATGACCGATTTGACCTTGTCGGTCGCATCGTTCAGAACTTTCATCTGAACCGGTAGCCGCTTGCCGACACCCACTGATATTCCCTTTTTTTTGAAACCGATTGACAAATTCATCCATTTCAAATAGCAACATACGCTATGTCTTTCATGATATAAAGGAGGGGATGGACAATGGCGCGGAGACGCATCTCGATCGACGGCACCCGGTTTCCGTTTGAGCCGGGGCAGACCATTTTTCAGGTGGCGGAAGAACACCAGATTCGAATACCGTCACTTTGCTATCTCAAGGGGGCCACGCCCACGGGCGCCTGTCGCATCTGCGTGGTGGAAGTCAACGGCTACGGCGAGCTGATGGCCTCGTGCAGCACGCCTGCAGAAGACGCGATGGTGGTGCTGACCGAATCCCCCAAGGTGGTTGCCTCGCGGAAGGAGACGCTTGAACTGCTGTTGGATTCGGGCAACCATAATTGCGCCATCGGTTCCACCGGGGAAAAAGACTGGACGACATTTCAAATGCGGGCGGCCGCGTCCGACGGCGCCGCGGATTTGTGTCCGGCCTGGGGGGATTGCCGCCTGCAGGACCTGGCCTACCACTATCAGGTGGAAGGGGGCAAGTACCCGCGAACCGAAACCCGGTACCCCATGGAGACGGTCAATCCGCTCATTGTCCGGGATTTCTCTCGCTGCATCCTCTGCGGCCGATGCGTTCAGGCCTGCAACGAGATCCAGGTCAACCGGGCCATCAGTTTCGGTTACCGGGGTTCTGCGGCCAAGGTGGTGGCCGGTACCGATGTGCCCCTGAAGGATTCCCAATGTGTTTTCTGCGGCGAGTGTATCCAGGTCTGCCCGACCGGTGCCCTGGTAGAGAAGAAGGCCCGCTTTATCTGGCGACCCTGGAAAAGTCACAAAATCCGCACGACCTGCCCGTACTGCGGCGTTGGATGCCAGCAGTGGTTGCATGTTCAGGACGATCGTATCGTCAAGGTAACCGGCGTGGAAGAGGGCGCGCCCAACCAGGGACGGTTATGCGTCAAGGGCCGCTTCGGCTACGATTTCATATACTCCGATGAGCGCCTCAAGACACCGTTGATTCGTGAGGGCGATGATTTCCGTGAGGCCTCATGGGACGAGGCCCTGGATCTGGTGGCCGACAAATTCAAACAGATCATTTCCGAAAGCGGACCCGACGCCCTGGCCGGTGTGAGCTGTGCCCGCAGCATCAACGAGGATTCCTACCAGATGCAAAAGCTCTTCCGGGGGGTGTTCAAGACCAACAACATCGACCACTGCGCCCGTACGTGACATGCCCCGACGGTCGCCGGGCTGGCGGCCACGTTCGGGTCAGGGGCCATGACCAACTCCTTTTCCGAGTTTTCCCGGGCCAAGATGTTTTTGGTGATCGGGTCCAACATGACGGAGGCCCATCCGGTGGCGGCCACTTTCGTAAAAAACGCCGTAATGGAAGGGGCCAAGCTCATTGTGGTGGACCCCCGGCGGCACCGGCTGGTGGATTTTGCCGACATGCACCTGCCGCTGAAGGTGGGCAGCGACATTGCCCTGCTCAATGCGATCATGAATGTCCTGATCCAGGAGGATCTTTACGACAAGGCGTTTGTAGAAAAAAATACGACCGGCTTCGCGCAGCTGAAAGAGACGGTGCTGGCCTATCCACCGGAGAAGGCGGCGCCCATCTGCGGTATCGACGCGGAGACGATCCGGGCGGTGGCCCGCCTGCTGGCCTCGGTGAAGCCGGTGATGGTCTGCTACACACTGGGCATTACCGAGCATACCTGCGGCAAGAACAACGTCATGTCCGTGGCCAACCTGCAGATGCTGTTGGGCAACATGGGCGTGGAGATGGGGGGGGTCAATCCACTGCGCGGTCAGAACAACGTGCAGGGCGCCTGCGATATGGGGGCCTTGCCCAATGTCTATCCCGGGTACCAGCCGGTAAACGATTTCACCGTTTGTAACAAATTCGAGACGGCCTGGAACACCACCGGCATGTCCCGGGAAGTGGGGCTGATGATCCCACAGATGATGGACGGTATAGTGTCCGGCAAGGTCCGCGGCTTTTACATCTTTGGAGAGAACCTGGCCAATACCGAGCCGGACATCCACAAGGTGGAGCACGAACTGGCATCGGCCGAATTTATCGTCGTCCAGGATCTCTTCCTGAACGAAACCACCCGCTTTGCCCATGTGGTGCTGCCGGCGGCCGCCTGGAGTGAGAACGACGGCACCTTCACCAACAGCGAGCGCCGGGTCAACCGGGTGCGCACGGCCAGTCCGGCGCCGGGTGTGGCCATGCCCAACTGGTGGATCTTCAGGGAGATCGCCAAACGATTCGGCCACGACTGGGAGTCCAACAGCGGACGGGCGTTGTGGGACAATGAGATCTCGGTGCTGACCCCCAGCCTGGGCGGCATCAAGTACCATCGTATCGAGGGTGACGGACTCCAGTGGCCCTGCCCCACCGTGGAACATCCCGGCACAGCGTTTCTACACCGGGACGGCAAATTCACCTGTGGCCTGGGACGCTTCAGTCCGGCAGACTGGACCCCGCCGGCCGAAGTGCCCGATGAGCAGTATCCGTTGGTGCTGAGCACGGGACGCCGGCTCTACCATTACCACACACGGACCCAGACCGGTCGCTGCGAAGGGCTCAACGACCTTCTGGGCGAAGAGACCGCCGACATCTCTTTTGCCGATGCGAATCTTATGGGCATTGAAAACGGTGAGAAGATCCGGGTCAAATCCAGACGCGGTGAGGTGGCCGTCCGGGCCAATGTGACGCCCGAGGTTCCCCAGGGCCTGGTGTGGATGGCCTTTCATTTCCGTGACGGCAACGCCAACTGGCTCACCCACGCGGCCTTCGATCCCTCCACCCTCACGGCAGAGTACAAAGCCTGCGCAGTGCGCATCGAGAAGATGTGAACCGGAAAACCAAGGAGGTGCAAAAATGATTTTTGGAATAAAAGATAAAATTGCTCTGGTGACTGCCGCCAGCCGGGGATTGGGACGAGGCTGCGCGGAACAGCTGGCCGCTGAAGGTTGCCGGGTGGCGATCTGTTCACGCAATGAAGCCACGGTAAAACAGTCCGCCGAAGAAATTTCAGCCAAAACCGGAAGAAAGGTTTTGGGATTGGTTGCCGATATGAGCCGGATTGAAGATATCAGCCGCCTGCTTGAGGACCTTAGACAATCTTTGGGGGAACCGGATATCCTGGTGACCAATGCCGGCGGTCCGCCACCGGGAACTTACGCCAGCACGGCCTTGGAGGAATATGAAAAGGCCATCAATCTCACCTTGTTGAGTGCCGTGCATTTGATTCATGGGGTGACACCGGCCATGAAAACAAAAAGATGGGGCCGGATTATCGCCATCACCTCAATTTCAGTCAAACAGCCCATCGGCAATTTGTTGTTATCTAATATGGCACGGGCCGGGCTAACGGGTTTTTTAAAAACGATTGCAACGGAATTGGCGCCCGATGGCATCACCGTTAATGCACTGCTTCCGGGGATCCATAAAACATCGCGAATCGATCAGCTGGTGCGGTACCGCGCAGACCAGGAGAACAAGTCACCCGAGGAAATAATCCAGGAGATGATGTCGGCCAATCCCAGCAATAGCATCGGCGACCCCTCTGAATTTGGGGCTGCTGCCGCCTTCTTGGCCAGCGTACAGGCTCGGTTCATCACGGGCCAGAATTTATTGGTAGACGGTGGCGATTACCGCGGGTTGCTTTAGCATATTTACCCCAACGGTGCATAAACAAAAGGACTCACCGGAATCCCAACGCCTCACGAAAATTCTCAAGCAGGAAAAAGGCTTTGCGCAGTAGATGGCGGTGTAAGGGCGGATTGATGGCAACATCGCCTTTACCCAGTTGCCGATGCATATTCTCGACGGTATCGGCGGCCCGGACAAAACAGCGGGCCTGCCAATCGTAGTAACGCGGATAGACAATCAGGCAGCAATACACCAGCTCGTCCAGGGTTAAACATCGACGGCGGCGGGTTATCGTATGACGATCATCGGTGAGCCCCCATCCGGCGTAAAAGGGCCTTCCGTAGGTAAAAACCGTTTTTCCACGCATCAGGGCCTCGAACCCGGCCAGCGATGTCAGGGTATGCACCTGATCCACGCTATCCAGGCACACACTGATATTGCAGTCCGTTACGATCCGGTCGCAATGAACCCGGACGGGCTTAAGGGGGACCGCTCCCCGTCGATTGCCGGCCAGCACATCGGGGTGAGGTTTGTAAATGATATAGGCATCGGGGCACCGGCGGCGGACTTCGCGTAGCAGGTCAAGATTGGTGCGGATATCCACGCAGCCGGCGGCGATGGAGGCATCGTCCGCCACTTGTCCGGGAACCAGGATGATCAGTCGATCCGGTGCCACATCGAGCTTCAAGGAGGCCATACGCCCGGTGTTGTATTTGCTCACGCCCATGGAAACAATGGTTTGCCTTAGCCGACGGGCCATCTCTCTGCCATGTTCATCGATGTCGACCGTATTAAGCAGGTCCTCCAACTCGCTGCGGGTGTGCGGGTCAAAATAGATTCCGCGCCGATCCACAATCAGCGATGAGGGGCGGGCAAAATCGGACCCCAACCCAACGGATCGGATGAACCCATCTTCAATGCGCGCCACCCGAATACCGTGGCGCCGGGCAAGATCCATGACGTTCGGATCGCGTCGCAACCCCCAAAGCACAATACGGCTTTCAGCGTTCAGCCCGGATCGCTCGGCAGCAGCGGCACTTCGCACAAAGCGCACATCGGCACAGGGTGAATCGAGAAAGCGGCTAATGATACCGCGCTTCCAGAAGCGAACGCCGAAGCAGAATATTTTTCCGGCGTTTTGCACGGCCACGCGTTTATGGCCGACGATGCGATCGACAATCCGTTCCAGTTCGCAAGGATGGCCGGTCAGCGGATCGACATAGCGGACGTATTTTAAGTAGGCGGCATCGAAAAGCGTTTCAATGGAGCGGGGGAGATCCCTGCGCGGGCTGCGAATCCGATCCTCGGTGAGCCCCCATCCGGCGTAAAAGGGCATACCGAAACAACTCACCCGTTTTCCAGCCATCAAGGCATCGAAGCCCATTTGACTGGTCACCGTATAGACATGATCCACCTGACGAAGCAGTGCCTGGGGATTACAGTCCTCGCCGATCAGGGTCGCATCGGCCGGTAGATTCGTTGCCAGGTAGCCCTTTTTTTTCCCGGCAATGACATCGGGGTGGGTCTTGATGAAGAAGCGGCCATCCGGATACCGCCGCCGGGCAGCTGCCAGCATTTGCAGGAAACTGTCGGCATCGGCCAATCCGTATTCGACCGACAGGTCGCCCCGGGTCTGATCGATGAGCAGAATTCGGGGACGCCTCGTTTCCGGCAGAATAACGCTGTGCCACACATGGTTGTATTTGTTTATCTGTTCACCGACGATACGATCCATAAGCCCCCGAGCGCGGCGGATATCCACGCTTGAGCGGTTGTCTCGAATCATATTTTCCAGATCGGAAGCCCGGGTGGCGTCGTAATAGATAGCGGTCTTGTCCACAATGAATCCGAAAGGCTCGGCGTGGTTGACGCCCAGGCCGATGGAGCGGATAAAACCATCTTCGATGGCAAGGTAGGGTAGCCCATGTCGTGCGGCGTACTTTCTGGCCCTGTCGGTATTGTCCTTGAGGCCCCACCCGGCAATGGCGGACAGGTTGCCGCCCTTTGACCTTTTTCGTTGAAACACCACCCCGGCTCCCAGTGCGGCGGGCAGGTGTCGTCTTTTGGTCAGGCCCCTTGAAAAGGTCCCGATGGTAGGTTCCGGGATCACGAAGGTCCAGTTCCATTAAAAGTATTGACCAGAATGTCGGGGGCGATGAATGCCGAATAAGACCAACAGACAAACATCGAATGAAAAAGTATCTCCCTTATGAACAGATGGCGCACAGCGACCTCATCATTCGACGTTCATATAGTAAACCCACTTTCCGGCTCCTGGATTCTAAAGGCGTTACCCATTTCCGCCCGTGGTCAATCGACGGTTTCTCTCTCGAATACAGCGGAATCTGAAGCCAAGGATGATGGTAAACGCGCTTCGCACCACGCTTTCGCCCCCCGATAAATATTCTTTCTCAGCACCGGGTCCTGAAGTAGCATGATGATGGCCGCCACCCACCGATCCGGATCATTTCTACAGAGCAATCCGGTCCGCCCGTGAATCAATGGTTCCGCGTAAGGGATGCCATCCGAATAAATTCCGGCGGCCCCCGTGCGGGTGATATCAAACACCTTGCTGTGGGAACGCCCCCGGTTGAAATCCGTATCGAAGCAGGGGGCAAGCCCCACCTGATAGTTGCCGATGTCGGCATGGTCGAGGTAGTCCGTCCAGGGCATGGGATGGACCACCCGCACCCGGGGAATTCCTCGGAACAAGCGCCGGACACGGTCATCCCCCATTATTTCAAACCATACGCCCGGAAGCACCTGTTGGACCTTGTTCACAACGGGCACCAGCCATTTGATCTCACACCGGTGCGCCCACGTACCATGGTAGTAATACACTGCCCGGTCCCCGCCCGATGATAAACCCACATATCCGGGCGCCAGTACCCGTGCGGCAGTATGCGGATAACGTCGGGCCAACTCAGCCGTGGAAAGCCAAACTTCATTGCAATGCCTGATCAGAAATCTTTTGGTCATGGCATAGCGCCAGCCGGTTTTCAGGGCGTATCGCAGCGGCAATTCAGGCGCAACCAGGGCCTGGGGCATGTCGTCATCCATTAAATAAGCGACTCCGGCAACTTGCCCATGCATCCGTTCCAGCCATCGGAGCCATCTTACCGGTGCATATCGAACCACCACAACCAAGGTGGTCTCGTCCAACGCAACGCCTGGGGGTGCGACTCGCAGGGTGTTCAGGTAGCAAACCGCTTCCTCGAACCATTTCTCGAGCCGTCCCTTGAGATAGATGTCCGTGGTGGGGATGAGGCCCGGCGTGAGGACCACTGCCCGGCAGGGTTGCTCGGCAGCACGTCTCTCTGTTGGACAAAACAGCCCCCGGCCTCCGGAGAGAAGGTCGAATATGCCGGATAGAATCCAACGGATCGGAGATAATACGGGCCTATACAATGGGTTCATTTTACCATGAATTCAGTAGCCGGGGGTCGGGATCCGGAATAACAAACCAAAAACCGATCGTCCATAAACGATTCAGTCGTTCATCATGGCATGGCCTGGATGGGATCCACGAACGAAAGGTGGGTTCGCCCCTGCCTGATTCGATGCTTTCGAACTTGTAGAAATTCGTCGTTGATCCGTACCGGTCGCCGGGCCCATCCCAACGGATGCAGATAGTCGCCCCTACCGGCGGATCGAAGTCGGCGGGCGATGGCGCCCAGGCCAAAGGCCGCAATATCGGCACCCGATGACAGGGCCAAAGAGAGTGTGTATGAATAGGTTTCCGGCCAGATGGACGGCAGCCAAACCATGTCGGGCGCCAGCAGTTGGAGTGTTTCAACCGCTTCGCCGTCACAATATCTACCGGTGACGGTCACGCCGAGGCGGGTAATGGCACGATCGTTTTTGGTGTAGCCCATGACGATAAACTCGATAGGCAGCCGGCGCTTTTGTACGTCCCGGGCGCAGGCCTTGAGCACATGAAAGCCCTTGATCGGAACAATGGCGCCGACCACGACAATGCGTAGCGGTTCCCCCGGCCGCATCAGGTAAGGCGCCTGTTTGCGGCCGGGAAAGCCAAGGGATTCCGGCGGCCGCACGGCCACCCGACAGTCGGGAAACCAGCGCCCTATCCGGGTTTTCACATCCCTGTCCGGGACACTCACCTTGGCTGCCGCCGTAAATAGATCGGCGTACCGCCGGCGCCATGATCGAATATCCGTATCTGAACCGGCGGTGGCACCGGGACGCTTTTTTTTCAGGCAGGCATTACATGATTTCTCGTCCGGCGCTCCGCAGTAAACACCGGATGAATCGACCATATTGATACGCGGGCAAACGGCTTGGTAATCGTGCACAAACACCTCCAAGCGCACCCCTGCCTGTTTGGCGCAGGTTGCAATCACCCGAGGGGCGGCATCGTCAAAATCAACCAGCTGATGAACATGTACCCGGTTGATCCGGTATTTCTTCAAGATTTTTAATAAACTGCCGGGAGAGCGAAAATCCACCGGATCGAGATTGGGCAGGTGGGATGCCTGTAGGGATGACAACCGCGCACAGTGCCTGTTCCCTGATGGGGTTAAAAAGTACAGAATGGCACCCTTGCGGTGAAGTCGGCGCCCATGCTCGGTGATGCTGCGTTCGGTGCCCCCCCCGCGATTGTGGGTGACCACCAGCACATTGAGATTTGACACCTGCCGAGAGAAACGGGCCTCGTCCATGCGTCGACGAGCGGCACGAAGCGGATCGGCGGTCACAAAGGCGGCCACGTCGGCACTGTAATTGGGATAGCGCTTTTTGACCACCTTGAGTGCTTTGCGGATACGCTTCCCCTTGACTCCCTTGAATGATCGGGCCCCCCAGTGCCAAACGAAAATATTGGGGGCGATGACATGTTTCCAGTTGTTGCGGATGGCGCGCTGGCAAAAGTCATTTTCCTCGCCATAGCCCAGATTGAAGGCGGATTCATCAAACCAACCGATGTCGTTTAAGCATTCCCGCTTGATATACATACAAAAACCCACTGCGGTCGGTGATTCTACGGCCTGGCCGTCATTGACCTTTCGGGCAATATCATCGAGTTGGACGTGGGAGATCTCCAGGGGACAAGGATTGTCACGATCGAAAACCGGATAACTGCAGATGGTGGCATTATTCGACAAAGGGGTCACCGTGGCGATGCGGGAATCACTGCCGGCGGTCGCCCGAAGACGATCCAGCCAGTTGTTGCAGGGCTGTGTATCGGCATTCAGCAGCACCACATCCCGTTCAAGGCGGCGTCCCATCCCCAGGTTGACCGATCGGACATACCCCATATTGGTTGCATTGTTGATAAAGGTAAAATGATGCCTGTCGGCCAGTTCGGCCAATTCGTCTGCGAGTCCTGCGACGGGGCTGGCATCGTTGATCACCACAAGCTCAAAAGGGGTTTGTTGGGCATAGCGCAAGACATTGAAGATGCAGCGCAGGGTCTCGGCTTTGCCTTTGTATACGGGAACAATGACGTCCACCACGGGAGTACGCTCTTTTTTCGGTGCGGACAGCACCTGCCATTGAAATGGCGCGGGTGCAAGGACGCTTGGGCATCGCATGGATCTGGGAACCCGATGGAAGTCGGCCGATTCTCCTGGTATTTGAACACCGTTGATGTAGTGCAACAGAGGATTGATGCCGGCCTCGGCAATGTCCGGACGGGACAGCAAATAACGGGCGCAATCAAAGGTTTCACAGGGTGATCGGCCTTCCTGGCCGCCATAGTTCACAAAATGGAAAAGGGGATCCACCCCGTTGAATTTGACGTCCCGATTGGTGGACAGATAATAGGCGGTGTCGAACCAGGGACTGGTGGGAACCCCTTTGAATCGGCCGATCAAGGCATAATGTAGAAGGGTATTTATATTTCCGGGGCGGCGCCGTCCGGCATTTACCCGATAGTGGGCCGGGTCGAACAGGGGCATGGGCAGGCGATTCTCTTGATCACCATAGGCCACATAGTGCCGGATCGGGTCATACCCGTCAGCCACGACATCGGGATTGTTGTGACAATAAAAGGCATCGTTAAACAAACCGGTCCGACGCACCAGATGCACGGTAAGCCGCTGAAAAACCTTTTTCATCCCCAACACGCCGGCGACCCGTTCGAGCCCGCATAAAAGGACAACAAAACACCTATTGAGATTTTTTTCGATGGTGCGGTTCATAAGAAGGTCTCAGTCAACCCTGTGCTCCCGGTGTCCTCGTGGTGAATAAATTACAGCACGATATTTATGAATATGCGCAATTAGATTGCCAAAAACACACCAAATCCAACGGCGATCTGGTAAAGAATCTGGGTAATATCTTTGGTTATTTGAATGGTTTTTCCTTCCAGTTTGGGAAAGACCAGGATGGCATCGCCCTTCTCGACCGCCTCTTTATTCCCGTCGCACTTGACCACGCTGCCGTTTTTCCGAATCAGGAGGACCCGTTTCTTATCGGCCCGCTCGCCAAAATCTCCAGCCAGGGCAATATAATCGATCACCCGCTTCCCCTGAATATGGGTATGGGCACCCGGAAAGGAGACTTCCCCCGAGACTTCCACGATATTACTCTTGCGGGGAATGTAGATCTGATCACCGTCTTCTAAATAAATATCCTCAAAACCTTGCCGATCGTGAATCACGACCCGTCCCTTGGGTTCCAATTTTTTAGCGCGGTCGATGAACCGCATGGTGGATTGTGCTTCCTGGCTGCGCATCAGTGCGTCGTCCTTGCTCACGGCCGAGCTGGTCAGAACCAACTTTTCAAGTTCCTGCAGCTTGGCCATCAGTAGCTGTTTCTGCTTTTCCGCCACACTTTGCCGGAACAGCTGCATGGATTCCACGTCCGACAGATCGGTGACCATGATTTTATGCATCAGTTCAGCCAGGGTGTAGTTTTTCGGGACGACAAAGGTGTGCGGGCCATCATGTTCGCCGGTAATGGTAATGGTGTTGGAGATGTCATTGTGATCGGAATAGACCCTGATGGCATCCCCGGACCGGACCGTAATCTGTTCGCTTTCGGACAGGGAAAAAGATTGCAGGTCTCTTTTATTGTTCGCGGTCCAGCGGGTCAGGGTCAAATTGTTGGCCGTGGCGTTGGGCAGGGCCAGGTCCAGAAGCGCCTTCAGGGCCACCCGGGGGGTGGTGAATTCAAACATGAAGGGACGCTTCACGTCGCCGGAGGCGGTGATGCGGTATTGGATGTCGCCAATGACAATGGAATCACCATCATTGAACTGAAACAGTTCCAGCTTGCCTTGGGTGAGAAATCCATAGAGATCGATCCTGCGAATCACCCGGTTGTCACGCACAATGGAAATCTTGCGAAAACTGCCATATCTCAGATTGATGCCCTTGGCCTTATCGATGAATTGCAGCACGGAATCCGATGCCATGCCTTGGTACAACCCCGGCTTGTGGACATTGCCGGTGACGAATACCCACACCGGTTGATAACTGGCCACATTGGCGTAAACATCAATCTTCTGCTTGTACGAGCGGGACACCTTGGCCGTAATCACCCGCACCAGATCCTTGTTGGCCACACCGGCAACGGCTACCGTTCCCAGTTTGGGAATGAAGATATTGCCCTGGGCATCCACCGGCACATTCAGCTCCAGTTCAAAGGAGCCCCATATTTTTAGATTGATGACATCACCGATGGCCACCTGGTACACCGGATTGAAATACGGCTGCATCTTTTGGCTGAAGTGGCCTTGAAAGAGGTTGCTCCCGAATACGGGCAATGACGCCGGCGGGAGTTCTGCGGGAAGGTATGGTGCGGGGGGCACTAACGTCGTCGGGGTTTGTTGGGCCAGTTCCGATTCCGGAATCACGGCTTCGCCGACCGAGATCTCGGCGCCGTAAGCCGTTGGGTTGATCAAAAGGTAAAACGCTACGGTGATGGCCAGCCATACGGGGATGGTTCGTTTCATGAAATCAGTCCTTATGATCGTTGATAACGGTCCATATCAGCATCATTACTTTATAGCCGAGGAGAATCAGGATCGCCGCCGTCAGCGTCATGCGGAGGCGTCTGGGGTAGACATGGCCGTCGGGTAGGGTAGGAACCGCAATGACCTCGAACACCTTGGACTCCTGAAGGGCTTCCATTTTGTTCAAATCGTGTTGAACCAGGGTGTTTTTATAGACTTCGCCGGCAAATTCCACATCGGCACTCAGGCGCTGGTATTCAAAGAGCAAATCGTTTAAATGCTGTTTTTCGGGTCCGGAAAGCCTGTTTTTCATCTTTTCCAGTGCGGATTCCTGCTCCTCGATCTCGTTTTTCAGCTTGGTCACCTCCATGGTGTTGGCTGACATGTAGCGCAGCAACTGATGATATTGCGCCGTCTTATTGATGATCTCCATTTCAATTTGGGCAATGATATTATGGTAGGCCGCCAGCGAGGCGGAGGGGTCCACCAGGCGATGCTTGTTTTGAAATTTTTCCAACGATTGAACGGCCAGTTCCCGTTTGGCTTTGTTTTCCGCCAATTGTTCGGAAAGAAAAGAAATTTTCTTTTCCGCGGTGTTGTGGTTGAGTTGGTTCAAAAACGCTTCGCCGGCCGTAAGCAAGTAGCGCAGTATGGACTGGGCCAGCTCCGGGTCCGAGCTGTCGAAGGCGATGGTGGTGACCCCGCTCAGCTCATCGGGAACGATCGTCAGGTTCTTGCGATAGAGCCTGAGATAGTCCTCGTCCGTGGGTTTCCAGATCAGCCGATTCAGAATGTCGGTCTGGCTGGAACAGTAGCGGTCTTTCAGTTTAAACCAGCGGTCGACGCGGTTGAAAAGGTCCATGGATTGCAGAAAGTTGACCACGATCACCCCATCCAGCTGGGTGCTGGAGGCCCCGCCGCCGAAAATCCCCAGATCCACGCCCAAGGTTTGCTTGGTGGTCAGGTCACGGATCACGTAGATCGATTCGGAGCGGTATTTTTCGACGGCGAAAAAAGAGAGATAGACCAGAAACAGGGCGAATGGGATCACCAGAAACATCACCTGTTTACCATATCCCTTGAGATGGGATGCCATGAATTTATGGATCGATAGACGCTTGCCGTTCATAGTGATTGATAGCACCCGATCGCCTCGTTGATATCGCCAAAATAGGACATGCAGCCGTCGGCCAGGACGATGCCGCTGTCACACATCTGCTTTAACACCGGCAGGCTGTGGCTGACCAGCAGGAAATTTCGCCGGTGCAACAGATCGTCTAACGCCGCCTTGGCCTTTTTCTTAAACTTCGGGTCACCCACACTGAGGACCTCATCGATCAGATAGTAGTCGAAATCAAAGGCCAGGCTCGTTCCGAATGACAAGCGGGCCTTCATTCCCGCCGAGTAGGTTTTTACCGGCATGTCGAAATAGGGACCCAGCTCACTGAACTCGAGGATGAAGGCCAGGGTTTCCTCGATCTCGCGTTCCGAGCGGTTGTAGACCCGGCAGATAAACTGGGCATTTTCCTTTCCGGTGAGGCTGCCCTGGAAACCGCCGGACAGGCCCAGGGGCCAGGAAAAATCGACATCGGATTCGATGCGGCCGCTGTTGGGGAAGTCGATGCCCCCCAGCATGCGCAGCAGGGTGGATTTGCCGGACCCGTTGAGGCCCAGGATGCCCAGGTTGACGCCGCCGGGAATGGTCAGGCTCACATCCTTCAAGATGTACTTGCGCTCCTCCTTGACCGCGAAATATTTGGTAACCCTATCCAGCCGGATCATGATGTCATGAGGATCCTGTTTTTCAGAAGGGTGTACAGCCACAGGCCGATGAAGCAGCTGCCCAGGGTCCAGCAGAGAATGTAGAAATAGCTGGCATCCGGGCTCTGGTAGGTGGCAAAATAGTACACCCGGATCAGCTCCAGAAAGTTCAGCACCGGATTGAACAGCAGGATCCCCTGAAACTTGACCGGCATCACGTAGACGGAGAAGAAAAGCCCCGAAGTAAAAAACAGGGGCCGCATCATGACGCCGATGACTTTTTGGAAGGTTTCCGAAAAGGCAGCGATCACGGCGCACACCAGGCCCACGCTGAAGGAGAACCAGACCAGCAGCAAGAGGATCAGGCTCAGGCCCAAGAAATCATGGATGGCCGCATCGAAACCCAGGGCCATGCCTGCAAAGACCAGGACCACGAAGACCACCAGGTGGACGAGACACTCCACCAGACAGCGGGAAACCAGGGTGTCCAGGGGTTTGACCTGGCGATAGTTGAACAGGCCTTGGTTAGCCTTAAAGGCGGCCATGGAGTTGTTCACGGTCGTACTAAAAAGTCCATACGGCAGAAAGCCGGTCAGCAGAAACATGGGGACATCCACCCCCGGCGTGACCCTTCCCCCCCGCATAGACAGACCGAACATGGCCCAGAAGACCAGAATGATGGAAGCGGGCTGCAAGATGGCCCAGAAATAGCCCAAGCGTTGTGACCCGAAGCGCGTTTTCATCTCCCTTAAAAACAGGGCGAAGACCACGGCACGCTGGATTTGCCAGGGCGTACGGAGACGGGTGAATCGCCCTTGGGAATTAATTGGCAAGGGCTGGGCCATGGGCAATTTCTCTGGTCATAATTTCGACGACCCGCTTCAGGCAGGCGGGGGTGTCCACACCGGGCCCGGTGGGATAGGTCGCCACGGCCTTGATGGCAATACCCGCCTGGAGCAACCGCAACTGTTCCAATCGTTCCCATTGTTCCAGATCGGAGTCGGGCAACTGCTTGTATGTGGCCAAAACACCGGCGCGGTAGGCATACACACCGATGTGTTTCCAGTAGACACTGCCCAGATTTACCTGTTCCGAGATGTAGGGTATAGGGTTGCGGCTGAAGTATAAGGCATTTCCGCTGTGTGATTTGATGAGCTTGACGGTATTGAGGTCCAGGGCCTCCTTAACGGGGATGGGGTGACACAAGGTGGCCACATCGCATGATCCATCTCGAACGAGGGCATCGGCCAATTGATCGATGTCGTCCGGCCGGATAAGGGGCTCATCCCCCTGCACGTTAATATAAATGTCGGCAGGCACCCGCCGGGCCACTTCGACCACCCGATCCGTCCCCGATGGGTGGTCCGGGGCGGTCATCATCACCTCGCCGCCAAAGCCGTCAACGACATCTGCGATGCGCCGGTCATCCGTGGCAACCAGTACCCGATCCGTGCAGGTCGCCAAACACGAGCGCTCGTAAACATGCTGGATCATGGGTTTTCCCAGGATATCCACAAGGGGCTTTCCGGGGAAACGGGACGATTGGTATCTCGCTGGAATAACGATAAGTATACTCATATTTGTATCCAACAACCAATCAATACAGGCCTCAAGCATATGTTCCGGGGCTTCGTTCTCGGTCGTTGCGGCACACCAACACGGATCCCTTCCCCAGGCGTTGCCAAAACCATTCTCTTAATCCCTGAAGCAATTTGCTGATTTCCCGTGGCCTCAACCGAAAAGGAAGCTGCGTCTTCCGATTTGTAAATCCTTTAAGTCAAGCTCTATACCCCAATTCCAAAGGCATATCAACCCCAAGTATGTAATTTCTCATACAAAATGTTCCACAAGAAGCTATCCACCGATCTTCTCCAGATAAGCATTGATCGCCTCCCAGTAAACCGGCGCGGTTTCGATGGTGTTGTGGGTGGTGCCGGCCACGGTAACGGCAGTCACCGGCCCACCCCACACCTTTGCCAGACGGTGGGCCAGGCGCACCGGCACCACCTGGTCGCCGGCAGCGGTGAGAAAAAGGGCCGGTGTGGCGATGCCCGGTGCCAGGGCGGCGGAATCGAAGCGGTGTTTGAGTAAAAGCCCCACGGGAAAGATGGGGTAGTGCACCCGCGCCACATTTACCAGCGAGTCGAAAGGGGTAACCAGAATGATACCGCCCACCCGGCGCCTGGCGGCCACATGCACGGCAACGCCCGACCCCAGGCTGCGTCCCATCAGCACCACGTGAGCCGGATCGATGCCTTCGGCGGCCAGAACCTGGTCCAACACGAAGATGGCATCGTCAAACAGGGTGCGCTCCGCGGGCCGACCGTCGCTGTCACCGTAGCCGCGGTAGTTCATGAACAGAAACGATCGGGTGTCGAACCGCCCGAGATCCGCAACGTTGAGGGATACATCCTCGGCGTTTCCACCGTAGTAAACGATAAGCGGCCGGTCCGCAGCGACCCCGTTGTTGATCAACCAGCCGCTCAAGGTGACGTCTCCGCGCTGCATACGGATCCCGTGAGTGGCATAACGGTTTCGGTTTTGCGGCGCGGTCGGCTGGGGGAAAAAGATCATTCGGTCCTGGAACAGATAGAGCAGCAGGGTGGTCCCAAGGAAAAAGACAGGCAGAAGCACGATGAATTTAAGGAGCATCTTCAATTACGTTCCCTAACTACGGATAGAACGAAAGCACCAAATTTTAAACGAGACTGAAACATTATCAAAAAAGATACTTTATCAGCACAAAGCTACCGACCAGCAATACCGTAAAGGCGACGGCCAGCATGTTAAAATAGCGGTCGATGAAACGCTGGATGCGTGGACCGAATAGATAGATCAGCCCGCCCACAAGGAAAAACCGGGCCGATCGGGAAACCATGGAGGCCAGGAGGAACACCGTGAAGTCAATTTTAAACATGCCGGCGGCGATGGTAAACACCTTGTAGGGGATGGGGGTGAACCCGGCAATACCCACCGCCCAGGCATCATAGGTATTGTAGAGGGTTTCGATATAGGCCACCTTGTCCGCCAGACCGTAAAAATCAACGATGCGGCTGCCCACCGAGGCCATAAACTGCCAGCCGATCAGGTATCCCAGGCATCCCCCGAAGATCGATCCGACGGAGCAGGCCAAGGCATATTTGAGGGACTTGTCCGGCCGGGCCACACACATGGCAATCAGCAACACGTCGGGTGGAATGGGGAAGAAAGAGGACTCGGCAAAGGCCAACAGGAAGAGGGCCCAAGGGCCGTAGGGGGTGGCCGCCCAGTGGAGCACCCAGTCGTATAGGCGCCTGAGCATCTACTGTTCTCTCCAGCCGTGCTCGCCGATGAGTTTGACAAAGCGGCACCCGCCCAGGTTGGACCGGTGGATACCCTGCTCGTCACGATAGAGCTTGATCAGGTCCTGGCTGTGGCGGTCTCCCACCGGGATCACCAAGCGCCCTCCCACGGCCAGCTGGTTAACCAGCACCGTGGGGATCTCCGGCGCGCCGGCGGTGACGATGATGGCATCGAAGGGACTATGCTCTTTCCAGCCGGTGGTGCCGTCCGAATAGCGGGTGACGATGTTGTGGTAGCGCAGCTGGTCGAACAGCTTGCGGGTACGGGTATACAAGGTTTTGATGCGCTCAACCGTATAAACCCGGAAGGCAATCCGGGCCAAAATGGCCGCCTGATAGCCGGAACCGGTGCCGATCTCCAATACCCGGTCTTCCGGCATTACCTGAAGCGCCTGGGTCATTTCCGCTACGATGTAGGGTTGGGAAATGGTCTGCTGCTCACCGATGGGCAGGGGAAAATCCCCATAGGCCTGGTCCATCATCGCCTCACTGACAAACAGATGCCGGGGAACGGAGCGCATGGCCGACAGCACACGGGGATCCCTGATCCCGCGGGCGATGATCTGTTTGGTGACCATTTCATTTCTCAGGCGCTGGAATTTCATCGGCAATTTTCTCCCGGCACGTGTCTATCAATTCAGATAGTTTGGGTCAAGATATTAGATGGAAGGATGGGCAAAAAGGCAAACCGAAGAGTTTCCAATATCCAATTTCGAATATGCAAATTGAAAAACCAGGAGACAGGAAAAAACCAACTGACGAACGCCGAATAATGTTCGACGTTAATCTGTTACACCCACCTTCTAAATTCTGATTCCTGAATCCTTCTTTATATCTTATAGATCACCCGTTTCTCGGTAATGATTATATCCACATGCTTGTCGTGAGATTCCATGGGCACCTGGGGAACCAGCTGCCCCTCTAAGACCAGCCCTACCTTGCGGGTGGTCATGGGCAGCTCCGGGATGAGCCGGTCGTAATAGCCGTCTCCGGATCCGATCCGTCCGCCCTTTTCATCCATTGCAATACCGGGAACAATGGCGATATCGATACAGTCCAGAGGGACCACCTTGCATTTGGCCGGATTCGGTTCGAGAATCTTGCGCGGGCCGACAATCAGATCTTTGTCCAGATTATCCACTTTCATCGGTTTCATGGTGGACTTGGCTATGTTAAAAGTAGGCAGCACCACGATCTTGCCGAATTCGTAGGCCCGCTTGACAATGGAATCGGTGGCGACTTCGTTTTCGGCATTCACGTAAAGCATGACAATTTTGGACTCGAGAAAGTTGGCGAACTCAAAAAGCCGGTTCTCGATAATGCGGGTATTCTCTTGGAGTACCTCTCTGGAAAGTGAATCAAAAAAGGTCGATATTTCATTTCTGATTTCCTGCTTTTTTTCCCGGACCTCATCCATCGCCATTTCCACCTTTCGGTTTTTTGCCCCCGGCCGCAACACAGCAGGTAAACGGCCGATTTTCAGTTCACTCTTGGTCCCCCGCCGCCCCATGCATCCGGTTCTTCAATAAACGCCGACAAACAATGGAAAAATGCTCCCGCCGTCGCGGTTCAACCGGCAATCATGATTGACTAATCAGACCGCTTGGGATAGTGTTTTTGCTGATTTTACCTTCGGTGTTCGCCTTTCATCGGTATAGCCGTTCACCATCCTTGAACAAACTGACACCGCCACCTGCAATCCGATGTATGGCCCCGTTTGGACACGACTTCGGAATATAAGGACAATTATGCTGGAAATCAAGCTCCTCAGAGAAAATTTGGAACTGGTCAAAACGGCCATGCAAAACCGTGGAACCGCTATCGATTGGGAGGCATTTCAAACCCATGACGCCCGGCGAAAAACCATTCTTTGCGAGTTGGAAGAACTCCGGCGCCAACGGAACCACGTCTCCGATCAGGTCGCTCGAATGAAACGCAGCGGGGAGAACGCGGATGCCATCATCGAAAAAATGCGCGACGTCTCCGTTACCATCAAGCGTCTGGAAAAAGACCTGGGGGTGAGTGAATCGGTCATCGACGAGATCATCATGGCCATGCCCAACATCCCCCACGACAGCGTACCGGTAGGCCGCGACGAAACCGACAACCCCGTGATCAAAACGGTGGGCGAACCCACCACCTTTACCTATGATCCTTTGCCCCACTGGACCATTGGAGAAAACGCAGGCATCCTTGATTTTGCTCGCGCGGCGAAAATCGCCGGCGCACGATTTCCCCTCTACCTGGGTGTGGGTGCCCGCCTCGAAAGGGCGCTGATCAATTTCATGCTGGACCTGCACACCCGTGAACACGGATATCAAGAAGTACTGCCGCCATTTATCGTCAACCGCAAAACCATGACCGGTACCGGTCAGCTCCCCAAGTTCGAGGAGGATCTGTTCAAGCTGGAAGGCCTGGACTATTTTCTCATCCCCACGGCAGAAGTCCCGGTCACCAACATCCACCAGGCGGAAACGCTGGACGTTTCCCGGTTGCCGATCACCTACACGGCCTACACCCCCTGTTTTCGCTCAGAGGCCGGCTCCTACGGAAAAGACACGCGCGGGCTGATCCGACAGCACCAGTTCAACAAGGTGGAACTGGTCAAATTCGTCCGGCCGGAAACCTCCTATGGCGAACTGGAATCGCTTCTGGACAATGCGGAAACGGTGCTTCGCCGTCTTGAACTGCCCTACCGGGTAATCAGCCTGTGCACCGGCGACATCGGTTTCTCTGCCGCCAAAACCTATGACATCGAAGTGTGGATGCCCGCCCAGCACGTCTATCGCGAGATCTCCTCGTGCAGCAACTTCGAGGATTTCCAGGCCCGACGGACCAACATCCGCTTCAAGGAAAAGGGCAAAAAGGGCACCCGGCTGGTCCATACCCTAAACGGCAGCGGCCTGGCCGTGGGCCGGACCCTGGCGGCCCTGTTGGAAAACGGTCAACGGGAAGACGGCACCGTCATCATCCCGCACGTGCTCAGACCGTACATGGGCGGAATGGAAAAAATTGCCCCGTGAGACGCGACCGATTTTAAGAACCTGAACCGCCCAAATCGGTTTCCAATGGGCAATGGGATTACCCCGCCGCCCCACAAGATTCAAGGTAACAGACGGACAAATGGCAATGAAACATCGCACCCTTTTTCAAAGCCCATCTACGCACCTGGCCTTTTTGCCGGTGCTGGCGTTGGTTCTGCTCATCATGGCGGCCGAAACCCATGGCGCCATGCTCTATAAAAACTTCGTGGTGCGCTACGACCGCGGCTGGGACATCCTCTGCGACCCATACCAGGTCCGACGGGGGGATTGGGTGCTCAAAATCTTTCGGCAAAAAGGGGAGATCGCCCATCTCGACTTCAGGGAGTTTCTGAGCATTTTCCAGCGTCTAAATCCCCATGTGAAAGACATCGACCGCATCCGTCCCGGCCAGGTGGTGGACATTCCCCTGAAAAAACTGGCCCCCGGCAACCTGCCGGGCCAATCCTCCGGCCTGGTCACCATTCCCTTCGTCATGATCTCCAACCCCAGGGAAAAGATCGAAAAACATGCCCGGTCTTACACCATCCAGCAGGGCGACACCGTCTCCACCCTTATTGCCAAACAGTTCGGCGGGAGATACGGAAACACCACCTATAGCCAGGGGATGAGGCTGTTCAAAGCCATCAATCCCCACATCGAAGATATCAATCGGATCTACGCCGGGCAGAAGATCTATATGCCCGATCCTTCCATCCGGGAACAGCGCTGGTACCGCACCCTTTTCGATGAAACCGGGAATTTGATTGGAAAGATGGCGGATACCGCCGACTCCGAAACCGATGGTCCAAAACCCCGACACCAAACCGCACCCCAACCCCAAACCGCACCCCGGCCCGATCCCGCCGCCGCGAAGATGTTCAGCCCTTCACCGGAAGCGGATAACAACCGGCCGGCGGCTGAAGTCGTATCGACCATCGGCGGCCGCCTACTGGACAAAGGGACCTATTTCCTGCCCATGAAGCAGGGAGAGGATTTCGAGCTGGACCTGTCACGTTACCCCATGATCGACCTTCAGGATGGGTCCAAGGTGATCCTGACCGACCAGGACCGGGTGATGGATGTGGATCTACCGCTGATCCAGTCATACTGGGATAATGTCAAGGTGGCGAAGGTGCCCGATAACGCCTCTGTCCAGGAGATCCTTGACGCCGTGCTGTCGGCCTTTTCCGGCGATGCAACCACCAACCAGCTGGCCTTCGACGACGGGGGGGTCGCCATCCAGGTCAGCGCCAAGTGGATCCGCACCGAACCGTCCGCCGATGGCCGCGTCCCCCGCCACACCTGCATCACCCCCATCATGGACGCCTCCAAGCAAACCCATGAGGCCATTGTGCGTTACCTGGACCAGAACGACATTGTCATCAAGGAGATCCTGACCGGTGGGACCGGGACCACACAACCGCCCCGCCGGACGGATGCGGCAGCAGATATCGACCGCATCGACGGCGCAAACCAGAAGGTACTGATCGATTCATTTTCCCAATTCATGGGATTTCACTACTCACCCAACATCGACATCAGCTTCCCCTACGCCGGGATCCAGGTCAAGGCCCTGTCCAACCTGCTCTCTTTCGGCAACGGGAGGGAAATTCTCATCGATTTCGGTGACCTTTACGGCGATGCGGTCAAAGCTATTCGATCGACGGGGCTTGAGATCCTGCAAATCAATGTGGACGCCGCACCGATAGAGATCATTCAGCACCTGATGGAAGCCGCCGGGAGGGCTTATACCACGACGCCTGTTCTTCATGGAGCGAACCGGCCCGCTGAATTCAACACGGCCATTACGGTCAAGGGCATTCTCATTCCGACCAGCAGCGGTCATAATCAGCTGTTCACGAACACGCAGATACCCGAACTGATCAAAGCCTTTATCCGGGATCAGGGCATACGGCTGGTCCACATCGAAGGTACCGGCACTTCGCTGTGACCATGTTTCAAAAAGTGAACCGAAAAATGCCCAATAGAAAGAAATCAATTACCCCCTAAGGAGAATTTTTCATGGCGCGTCGACGATCGAGAACGATCCTTCTTTTCTCTCTTTCCATGCTGCTGCTTTCATCCTGCGTCATCTCGGGTGTATCCCCCCTGGATAAAAAGAAAGCCGATGCGGCCAGAAACCTGGGCGAGGCCTATCTCGGTGAGGGCAAAATTACCTTAGCCCTCGGAGAGCTACTGAAAGCGGAACGGTTGAATGCGAATGACCCCATCCTGCATAACAATCTGGGTCTGGTATATTTGGCCAAGGATAAGATCGATCTGGCCGTGGTGCATTTTGAGAAAGCCATTCAATTGGCACCCGACTACTCCCTGGCCAAGAACAACTTGGGCAGTGCCTATTTGGTACGCAAAGAATGGGACAAAGCCATCCCCGTGCTGGAAGCGGTGACCGGAGATTTGCTTTACGCCACCCCCCACTATCCGTTGGCCAACCTGGGCTGGGCATACTACAACAAGGGGAATTATGACAAGGCCCGGCAATATTTGGAGGAGGCACTGTCACTGAATCCGGACTTTTTTATCGCCCAATTGAATCTGGGCCGAACCGATCTGGCTTCAGGCCGACCGCACCGTGCACGGTCCCTGTTCGAAGCGGCGGCGGCAAACAATCCGAAAAATCCGGACCTGCTGTTGGAACTGGGCAAAACCTATCGTCTACTGGGGGATTACGACAGCGCCAGACTGGCCCTGAAGGGGGCCATTGAATATACGGATGATTCGGAACTGGCCGTAAAGGCCTCCGAAGAGCTCAAGAAAATCTACCGGTAAGGTCATGTACGCAAAGGCTGAAAGCGACCGGTGTCTGCGGTCAGGCGATGTACATCAAAATTGAACTGCGCCGAAGGTGAATCCTTACGGCACGGCCTGGATGGGATCCACGAATGAAAAGTGGGTTCGCCCCTGCCTGATTCGATGCTTTCGAACTTGCAGAAATTCGTCGTTGATCCGTACCGGCCGCCGGGCCCATCCCAACGGATGCAGATGGTCGCCCCTACCGGCGGATCGAAGTCGGCGGGCGATGGCGCCCAGGTCAAAGGCCGCAATATCGGCACCCGATGACAGGGCCAAAGAGAGGGTGTATGAATAGGTCTCCGGCCAGATGGACGGCAACCAAACCATGTCGGGCGCCAGCGATTGGAGTGTTTCAACCGCTTCGCCGTCACAATATCTACCGGTGACGGTCACGCCGAGGCGGGTAATGACACGATCGTTTTTGGTGTAGCCCATGACGATGAACTCGATAGGCAGCCGGCGCTTTTGTACGTCCCGGGCGCAGGCCTTGAGCACATGAAAGCCCTTGATCGGAACAATGGCGCCGACCACGACAATGCGTAGCGATTCCCCCGGCCGCATCAGGTAAGGCGCCTGTTTGCGGCCGGGAAAGACAAGGGATTCCGGCGGCTGCACGGTCACCCGACAATCGGGAAACCAGTGCCCTATCCGGGTTTTCACATCCCTGTCCGGGACACTCACCTTGGCTGCCGCCGTAAATAGCTCGGCATACCGCCGGCGCCATGATCGAATATCCGTATCTGAACCGGTGGTGGCACCGGGACGCTTTTTTTTCAGGCAGGCATTGCATGATTTCTCGTCCGGCGCTCCGCAGTAAACACCGGATGAATCGACCATATTGATACGCGGGCAAACGGATTGGTAATCGTGTACAAACACCTCCAAGCGCACCCCTGCCTGTTTGGCGCAGGTTGCAATCACCCGAGGGGCGGCATCGTCAAAATCAACCAGCTGATGAACATGGACCCGGTTGATCCGATATTTCTTCAAGATTTTTAAAACACTGCCGGGAATTCGAAAATCCACCACGTCGAGATTGGGCAGATGTGATGCCTTCACCGATGACAGCCGGACGCAATGCCTATTGTTCATCAATGGAGTCAGGAAAAACAGGTTGGCACCCTTGCGGCGCAGCCGTCGCCCATAGGCCATGATACTGCGTTCGGTGCCACCACCACGATTGTGGGTGACCACGAGCACATTGTGATTGGACACCTGTCGCAAGAGGCGTGCTTCGTCCATCCGTCGTCTTGCGGCACGAAGGGGGTCCTCGGCCACAAAGGCGGCCACATCGGCCTTATAATTGGGATAGCGCCTTGTCACCACCGTGAGCGATTTTTTGATGCGTCGCCCCTTGGCTCCCTTGAAGGAGCGCGCCCCCCAATGCCAGACGAATATATTCGGGGCGATGACATGTTTCCAGTTTTTGTGGATGGCGCGCTGGCAGAAGTCGTTCTCCTCGCCATAGCCCAAATTGAAGGCGGCTTCATCAAACAGACCGATGTCGTTTAAACATTCCCGCTTGATATACATACAAAAACCCACCGCGGTCGGTGCTTCCACCACATGGTCGGCGTTGACCCTCCGGGCAATATGATCGAGCGTTTCGCTGGTCACCTCCAGGGGGCAGGGATTATCGCGATCGAACACCGGATAACTGCAGATGGTGGCATTGTTCGAAAGCGGGGTCACCGTGGCGGTGCGAGGATCACGGCCGGCAGTCGCCCGAAGACGATCCAACCAGCCGTTGCAGGGTTGCGTATCGGAATTGAGCAGCACCACATCCCGATCGGGGTGGCGTTTCATTCCCACGTTGACCGATCGGACATAACCGATGTTGGTGTCATTTTTAATGTAAGTAAAGTGATGCTTTTCGGCGAGTTCACCCAATTCGCGCGATAGGCCTGCGGCCGGGCTGGCATCGTCGATCACCAATAGCTCAAAGCGGGTTTGTTGTTCAAAATGCAAGACATTGAAAATGCAGTGCAGTGTCTCGGCCTTGCCTTTGTATACGGGGATGATGACATCCACCACGGGAGCGTCACTTTTTTGCGGCAACTGCAGGGCTCTCCATTGCCTTGGCGCGGGGGGAACGGCTCTTGGGCATCGCAAAGGGCTGGTCGCCCGGTGGCATGGGCCTGCTTCTCCAATTGTACGGACGCAGTCCAGATGGTGCAGCAACGGGTTGATACCGGCGTTGGCAACTTCCGGGTGGGAAAACAGATAGCGGGCGGCGTCGAAGGTGACACAGGGTGACCGACCTTCCCGGCCGCCATATTTCAAAAAATGGAACAGGGGATCCACCCCTTTGAATTTAACGTCCCTGTTCGTGGCCAGGTAATAGGCGGTATCGAACCAGGGACTGCTGGCAACCCCTTTGAATCGGCCGATCAGGGTGTAATGCACCAATGTATTCAGGTTCCCGGGGCGGTATCGACCGGTATTGTGACGATAATGCGCCGGGTCGAACAGGGGCATGGGAAGCCGATTCTCTTGATCGCCATAAGCCACATAGTGCAGAATCGGGTCATAGCCGTCAGCCACGACATCGGGATTGTTCCGGCGGTAATAGGTCTCATCGAACAGGCCGGTCCGACGAACCAGATGCACCATGAATCGCTGGCAATACTTTTTCATCCCCAACACGCCGGCGACCCGTTCGAGCCCGCACAGAAGGACAACCGAGCACCTATTGAGATTTTTTTCGATGGTGCGATTCATGGCAAAACCCTGTGTCGAATAAGGCACAAAATCTTAAATAGATGCCAAGATACAATATTCAAATCGGAAAAAGGTTGTTGATGTTGAATTGTACTTTTTATTGGTCATTGCGATTTATTTGCACACCCCACAGACACTACAATTGTCGGGATCGACCGGGCAGGGGGCGGAGGTCCGGCCGGCAAGTGCCCGCCGGTACTCTTTCAACAAGTAGGATTTGTCGATGCCCGGATCGATGAAGTCCCAGGGAAACCGCTCTTCGGGGTCACGCTCACGGTGAACGTAGAAATGGGGATCGAGCGGCGAGGCCTTGAAGGTCTGGGGCCAGTTGCCCCGGTTCTTGTGGGCCAGCAGCAGGATATCCGCCACGCGCCGGTCTCCTCGGGCGATGAGCCCCTGCAGGTAGGCCCCCCGGGGCACGTCTGCATGGACCCGTACATTGGCTGTCTTTTTCAATCCCATCTTGACCCTTTTAATCTTCATCTTCAGGGTCTTCACATCATCCATGGCAGCCCACTGAAAAGGAGTGAAGGGCTTGGGCACGAAGGAACTGAGGCTCACGGTGATTTCACCAATGTGCCCCTTGCCCCGGCTGGTTTTGAGAAAGCATTGTTTGATGCGCTTGACCAGATCCACGATGGCCGCGACGTCTTCATCGGTTTCCGTGGGCAGGCCGATCATCAAATAGACCTTAAGGTTGGGGATGCCGGCAGCCACCAGGATCTCGGTTGCACCCACCACGTGGTCTTCGGTGATGCCCTTGTTGACCACCCGGCGCATGCGTTCCGATCCGGCATCCGGGGCGATGGTGGCGGTTTTCACCCGGCTGTTTTTCAGCGCCTCGACCAGTTCGTCATCGATGGCATCGGCCCGCAGGCTGCTGAAAGAGAATCGGACCTCACGGCCCCGGTCCTTGCCGCATAGCTCCCGGATGCCCGGAAGGTCCGAGACGGCCGCCCCCACCAGACCGATACGGTCGGTCAATGCACACCCGTCGTCCACCTGCCTGTCAAGCAGGCCAAAGGGTCGGAAGCGCGGCGGGCGGTAGACATACCCGGCGCTGCAGAAACGGCACCCATGAGGACAGCCCCGGGAGACCTCGATCAGGTAGGTGTCGTTGAATGTGGTATCCGGGGTCAAAATGGTGCTGGCCGTTGGTAGGTTTGATAGGTCCGGCACCACCAGCCGTTTGACGATGGCAGGCACATCCGCCAGGGGCATAAATGCTTCCAGGGTGCCGTCTTCATGATAGCGGGGACGGTAGAAAACAGGAACGTAGAGGCCGGGAACCCGGCGGGCCAGGTCGAGCAGGCGCTGCTGCTTTGGCGCCGATGGATCCAGGATCCGGAAAAATTCCGGCACCAGAACCTCGGCCTCTCCCAACAGGAACGCATCGATAAACGGGGCCAGGGGTTCGGGGTTGAGAAAACAGAAGACGCCCCCTGCCAACACAAGGGGGAGCGTGTCGCCACGCAGGGCGGCCGGCAGGGGGAGTCCTGCTGTTTCCAGGATGGTAAGCACGGCGGGTGCATCGTTCTCGTATGAAATCGAGAAGGCAATAATGTCGAAGTCTTCGATGGGCATCTGGGACTCGACCGTCAGCACCCGAGGAATTTTACCGCCATCCTGTTCCGGTAAAAACGCTCTTTCACAAACCACATGGTCGATATCGTTGATCAGCCGGTATACGGTCTGGAACCCTAGGTTAGACATTCCCACGGCGTAGCGGTTGGGGTAGACCAGGGCAACGCGAAGCCGACCGGCGGAAGGTTTTCGGATAACGCCACGCTCCACCACCGCGCGCCCTCTGGATAATTGTTGAGATCCGGTTGCCATGGTTCCTTATGGATTACACGCAAACGTTACCAAACCCGTCGTACTGCCGTTCAACTAGTCCGCCTTTCTCCGCAAAAATGTGGGAACGTCCAGGTCATCGTTGTCGATGACAATCCCCTTGTACTCCCGATAGAGTTCACTGGCCGGTCTTTTGTCGACGGCCTGCCGCCGGCGGCGGATATAGGTGGGCTCGTCCAGTTCCGGAGACCGGGCCAGGTCCGCCGGGGTGATGTCGCGCACCTTACCACCGTAGGTCGGGTCCATGACTTGCGGAGAGGTCTCCCTCACCCTGCTGGCTATCTCCCGTTCCTTTTCCTTCTCGCCGATGCCGGTGGCAATCACGGTGACGCTCATCTCATCGCCCACACTGTCGTCGATGACCGCGCCCCAGATAATCTCCGCATCGTCGCCCACCTCATTGTAAATGCGTTCGGAGGCTTCGGTCATCTCTTCCATGGTGAGGTTGCTGTTGGATGTGATGTTCATCAGTACGCCCTTGGCGCCGGTGATGTTGATGTCTTCCAGCAGCGGATGAGAGATGGCCCTTTCAGCGGCTTCCAATGCCCGGTTGTCTCCGCTGGAAATGCCGATACCCATGATGGCCATACCGGCCCGGGACATGGTGGTCTTCACGTCGGCAAAGTCTAGGTTGACCAGGCCGGGCATCATGATCAGGTCGGTGATACCCTTAACCGAGTGCAGCAAGATTTCGTCGGCCTTTTTAAACATGTCCACCATTTTGGCGTTTTTCGAAGCCAGCCCGCGCAGCCGGTCATTGGGAATGGTGATCACCGTGTCCGCCGTTTTTTTCAATTCGAGGATGCCTTCATCGGCCTGCTTGGCCCGCTTTCTTCCTTCGAAGGAGAAGGGTCGTGTCACCACGGCCACGGTAAGAATGCCCATCTCCTTACACAGTCGGGCAATTACGGGTGCCGCACCGGTTCCCGTACCGCCACCGAAACCCGCGGTGATGAAGACCATATGGGAGTCGCCCAGCACTTCCTTGAGCATTTCTGCATTTTCCAGGGCCGCATCCCTACCCACCTGGGGGTTTGCACCGGCGCCCAGGCCTTCGGTGATCTGGGTTCCCAGTTGGATGCGCATTTCCGCCTGGGCCACATCCAGTGCCTGGGCATCGGTGTTGGCGGAAATGAATTTGACCCCCCGCAAATTGCCCGCAATCATGTTGTTGATCGCGTTACCTCCTGCGCCGCCGACGCCAATCACTTTGATTTTTGCCGTCGCCTCGTTTTCCACATAAGTAAACATACTCGTCATCATTTCCCCCTTTGCGTGTTTTGCCCATTATGGCGCTTGCCTGTACGCCTACGTTCTTGTCTCTTACCCGATGGACGGCAGCCATTCCCTCTGGAATCAGATGACGTCCTTGAACCATTTTTTCATCCGGGCGATAAGACTGTTGAAAATATTCTTATCGCGAATTCTAAATTTTTTATCCGGCTCCTTTTTGGCGCCATAGATGACCAGCCCCACACCGGTGGCGTACATGGGATTGTTCACCACGTCGGTGAGGCCACTGATGCTCCGCGGCCTGCCCAGGCGCGTGGGGACCCCAAAAATAGCCTCGGCGACATCGGTGGTACCGTCCAAAAGGGCCGTACCCCCGGAAAGCACAATCCCCGATGTGATCATGTTTTCCATGCCGGCCCGATAGATCTCCCGCCGAAGCAGTGTGAAAATCTCCTCCATGCGCGGCTCCAGGATTTCCCCTAAAATCTGGCGGGGAAGCTTGCGTGGCTCGCGGCCACCCATACCCGGCACCTCGATGGTCTCATCCGGGCTGATGGCCGCCCCGTTGCAGGTACCGTATTTTCGTTTGATGCGCTCCGCCTCGTTCAAGGGAGCCCGCACACCAATGGCGATATCCTTGGTAAGGTTATCCCCCCCTAAGGCCAGAACGAAGGTGTGCTTGATATTCTTACCCGAGAAGATGGCCAGGTCGCTGGTGCCACCCCCCAAATCAATCAGGCCGGCACCCAGCTGTTTCTCTTCTTCGGCGAGCACCGCTTCACCCGAGGCCAGACTCTCCAAAACGATATCGCACACATCCAGCCCGGCCCGGTTGGCGCACTTGACGATATTGTGGGCCGAGGTGACCGCACCGGTAACGATGTGGATTTTGGCTTCGAGGCGGACGCCGGCCATGCCCACCGGGTTTTGAATGCCGATCTGGTCGTCCACGATGTACTCCTGGGGCAGGACGTGGATCACCTCGCGATCCATGGGAATGGCCACCGCCCGGGCCGCATCGATGACCCGTTCCACATCCAGGTCAGTGATTTCCGAGCCCTTGATGGCCACGATCCCCCGGCTGTTGAAACCGGTGATGTGGCCGCCGGCAATCCCGGCGTATACCGAGGAGATCTCACAGCCGGCCATCAATTCGGCCTCTTCCACCGCCTTTTTGATGGATTCAACCGTGGATTCAATGTTGACCACCACCCCTTTTCGCAGGCCGATGGATGGATGTGTGCCGATACCGATGATATTGATCTCACGGCCGATCACCTCGCCGACCACTGCGCAGATTTTGGTGGTCCCGATATCCAGGCCGACGACGATATTACCCTCTCTTGTTCCCTGCAATTTATACCTCCCCATGATCCGAACCGGATTGACTGGCCAATGCCGGCGAAATCACGATACGATTGAGATCGAAAAGATCGATGGCCCGATACCGGGTCAACCGGCTCTCCCTGCTCAACCGGACCAGTAGGTGTCCCAGGGCCGCACACTTTTTACGATAATGCCCGAATCCCAATTTCACGGCCCGGTTATCTTCACCGATATAGATCGTGGCTCCGATTTCACGATCCATGTGAACCCGGCGAATGTCGGCAAGGGGAAACGGACTGTTCTTTTTACCGGCCAGGCGCAACAGGGTCATCACGCCCTGATATGCCTTGGTGACCGGCTGGCCGGGAACGGGCAGGTCCGCAAGACCCAATCCCCGCACCCGGGGAAAAAGGGTATTTTCCACGCCATCCACCCTTTTGAACACCTCACCGGCGACGTTAATCAAAAAACCCTGGCCGGCGCCCATCTCCAAAAGCGCCAACGGCGTCTCTTCCCGAATTTGAATGCCCAGCCCCGACGGGATCTTCCGGCTGACCGTCACATCGGCGATCCATGGATCGGCCAGTAGCCGCTTGCGGGTCGTCGTCAGGTTGACTGCCAGAATATTCGTCTGCTTCCCGATGTCGGCGATCTCAAGGATATGCCGGCGGCTAAGGGTTTGTTGCCCGGTCACGACAATCTGGCGGGCCTGGAAATGTCCGGCCTGGGTAAAATAGTCGTATGTAAATATAAACGCGCCGCTGGTCGCCACCAGTGCCAGTGCTCCCAAAACGGCCTTGGCCGTGAAAAAGGCCCGATCCCCAAACGGGGTGCATCGGACACCCTTGTTTTTTTTGAATTGATTCTTTCGGGTCGCCGTGGATTTCAAGGTTTCATCTCTGGTTTTTGGTTCAAGGTTTTCGGGTAGGGACGATCCGCCGGGTCGCCCTTACGTCCGGTCTTCGGCCAGCCGATCCAAAAGCATCTCTCCCACCCGAAACACATCACCGGCACCGAGGGTCAGCAGTATATCTCCGGGAACCAGGATCGTTTCGAGGTGGTCGACGCAGGCCTCGAAACGGTTCAGACAGGTCACATTCCGGTGGCCGTGGGCGCGGATGCAATCCCCCAAGGCCTCACTGCTGATACCGGCGATGGGCATTTCGCCGGCCGCGTAGATGGGCAGCACCACCAGCACATCGCTATTGTTGAAAGAGCGGGTGAAATCCTCCAGCAAGGCCCGGGTGCGGGTGTATCGGTGGGGTTGGAAAACCACCACCTTTCGGCGATCCGGCCAATTGCTTTTTACCGCCTCGAGGGTCACCAGGATCTCCGTGGGATGGTGGCCGTAGTCATCCACCACGGTAACCCTTTTGACCTCGCCCTTGATCTCCAGTCGGCGCTGTACCCCTTCCGCGGTTTTAAGGGATCGTTTGATGGACTCCAGGGGAATATCCAGTTCCAGACCCACGACGATAGCGGCCAGGGCGTTGTAAACGTTGTGCATGCCCGGCATGGCAAGCTGAAATTCACCTAAACGGTCGCCCCGATAAACAACCGTGAAGCGGCTTTTCATCTCAGCGAAGCTGATGTTTGTCGCCTGGCAATCGGCCTGGGTGCTCCGCCCGTAGGTGGTCACCCGTTTCTTGATGCGGGGGAGGAGGCCCTGGAGCGGCTCGTTGTCCAGGCAGAGAACGGCCAGGCCGTAAAAGGGAATCCGGTCGATAAAATTGAGAAACACCGATTTTATCGCATCCAGGTCTTCGTAAAAATCCATGTGCTCCCGGTCTATGTTGGTAACCACGGCAATGGTTGGGGAGAACTTGAGAAAAGAGCCGTCGCTCTCATCGGCCTCGGCAACGATGAAGTCGCCCCGCCCCAGCACCGCATTGCGGCCGAGGCCCTTGAGCTTGCCGCCGATCACCACGGTGGGATCCAGGCCCCCGCCGGCCAGCACGTTGGCCACGAGGGAGGTGGTTGAAGTCTTGCCGTGGGCCCCGGAAATGGCCACACTGTATTTGAGCCGCATCAATTCAGCCAGCATCTCGGCCCGGGGGATGACCGGAATGGTCGCCTGACGGGCGGCCGCCACCTCCGGATTCTTCGTGTCGATGGCCGATGAGACCACCACCACATCGACCCCGGCGATCTGCTCGGCCCGATGGCCGATGTGAATGGTTCCGCCCAGCCGCGCCAAATTGGCCGTGATGTCGGAGACCTTCACATCAGAGCCGGAGACCCGGTAGCCCAAATTCAGGAGCAATTCGGCAATCCCGCTCATGCCGATACCACCGATGCCGACGAAATGAATATGGTATTTTTTCAGATACATGCTTGATTTTCCAGCAGTTGATAACAATCATCCACGATGGTTCGGGCCGCATCGGGTTTCCCCAACATGTTGGACCGGCAGGCCATGGCAGTCAGGCGGTCCGGACTGGCGGCCAAACGGTCGATGCGCCGGGCCAGATCTGCGCCGGTCAGGTCACGCTCCAGAACCATCTGTGCCGCCCCTTGGTCAACCAGGGCCCTGGCGTTCAGTTCCTGATGGTTATCCGCCGCAAAGGGATAGGGGATGAACAAGGCCGCCTTTCCCAGGGCGGTCAACTCGGCCACCGTGGTAGCACCGGCCCGGCAGACCACCAGATCCGCCCGGCCGTAGCGTGATGCCATGTCATGGAAAAAGGCCTTCACCTCGGCGTCGATCCCATTTTTCTCATATGCTTCCGCCACCCGTTCCCGGTCGGCGGCCCCGGTCTGATGAATGATACGGATCTTTTCGCGCCGTCGAAGACACGGCAGGGCATCCATGACCGCCAGATTGATGGCATGGGCGCCTTGGCTACCGCCCACAACCAGGATCGTAAATTTGCTATTCCGCCTTTTTTCAACGGTCGACAGATCCAGAATCTGCTGCCGAACCGGATTGCCGGTGATCCGTTTCTTCGACGGATCGATCTTTCCCCGGGTATTCTCGAAACTGACATAAATCCGCTTGGCCATTGGAAAAAGCATCCGATTGGTGATACCGGGCACCGTATTCTGCTCACACAGGACCACCGGGATGCACTTGAGCCAGGCTGCCAGGGCCACCGGCCCGGCGGCGTATCCGCCCACACCGACAACCAGATCCGCCCCCACGTCGGCCAAAACACCGGCGGAACGGAACAAGGCGCCGGGAATTTTCATGACGGCCCGGGTCCTGGCCCACAACCCTCTGCCCTTGATCCCCTCGACGGCGATGGTTCGCTGGGGATATCCGGCATGGGCCAGGGCTTCTTTTTCAAAGGGCCGACCGGCACCCACAAAGAGGATTCGGCTGTGTGCATTTCTCACAGAAAACGCCCTCGCCACGGCAATGCCGGGAAACAGGTGTCCGCCGGTGCCGCCACCGGCAACGACAACCTTGAGCGACCGCCAGGGGCCGCATAATTGTTGATCAGCACCGCGCATCCCGCGCTCCAATATTCATCATGATCCCCACCGCCGCCATGTTGATCAGCAGGCTCGTGCCGCCGTAGCTGAGAAACGGCAGGGTCAGTCCCTTGGTGGGTAGCATCCCCAACGCCACCCCCATGTTGATGCACACCTGAAGGCCCAGGGTCACCGTAATGCCCATGGCCAGCAAGGATCCGAAGCGATCCCGGGCATGGCGGGCAATGCGGATGCCCCGTATGAGCATGATCCCGTATAGCAGGATCACGATCATGACGCCGATGAGCCCCAACTCTTCCCCCACCACGGAGAAGATGAAATCCGTGTGAGGTTCGGGCAGATAAAACAACTTCTGGTATCCCTTACCGAGACCCACGCCGGTGATCCCCCCGGTGCCAAAGGCCATGAGGGAATGGACGATCTGGTAGCCTTCGTTCGCCGGGTACTGCCATGGATCCAGAAAGCTCATCAACCGTTTGACCCGGTACTCGGCCTGGGTCATGAACAACCAGGCCATGGGCGCCAGCACCACAAAGACCGACAGCAGGTGGGTGATGCGGCAACCGCCCACAAACAGCATAATCCAAGTCAGGGCGGCAAAGATCACCACCGACCCGAAATCGGGTTGAACCACCAGCAGCGCCGTAAAAAGGCCCAACACAAGCAAATGGGGCAAAAAACCGACAAAAAAATCCCGCAGCTGTTCATCCTTTTTGCTCATCGAGTAGGCCATGTAGAAGACCAGGGCCAACCGGGCCAATTCCGACGGCTGAAAGCGGATCGGTCCGATCTGCAGCCAGCGGGCGGAACCGCCGGCGGTCACGCCCAATCCGGTAAAGGCCACCGCCACCAACATCACGATGGCCACCGCCAGTACCGGATAAGTCAGCACCCGGTAAAGGCGGAACGGAATGTAGCTGAAGGTGACCAGCGCCACGATACCAATCAAAGAAAACACGGCTTGCTTCTTTAAAAAGAAGTAGTCGCTGCCAAACTTCTTGAGGGCCAGGGCGGAGCTGGCGCTGTAAACCATGACGATGCCCATGCCCACGAGCAACAAGACGGGAAACAGCAAGCCCAGGTCGTAGACCACCGGTTGTGCCCCGTTTGGTTTGGCCGCTGTGGTCATCCCAACCTTCCCACAATTTCCCGGAATCGGTTGCCCCGCTGGACATAGTCATCAAACCTGTCAAAGCTGGCACAGGCCGGGGAGAGCAACACGGTCTCTCCGGCCACGGCCGCACCGAATGCCTTTTCCACCGCCTCTAGCATGGATCCGGCCTCAAGGATGCCCTTTTCCGGATCACCGGACAGGGCGGTGACAATCTCGTCTTTGGCTTCACCCATGACCACCAGGGTTTTTACATGTTGGCGCACCGGCAATTTGAGTTGGGTGAAGTCTCCTCTCTTGCTCTGTCCGCCCAGGATCAGCACCACCGACCTGTCGAAGCACGCCAGTGCGCGCTTCACCGCGTCCACATTGGTGGCCTTGGAGTCGTTGACAAATTGCACACCACCGACCTGTCCCACCATTTCCAGACGATGGGACAGCCCCTGGAATTCGTCGATTGCCTGCTGGATACCCGCATCCGTGGCTCCCTGATTCCGGGCGGCCAAACAGGCCGCAGCCGTGTTCTCCCGGTTGTGGGGACCGATGAGACCGGTCCTGTCCAATGAAAAGCAGCCGTTCTGCCGGCCCGCATCAATGATGAGGATCTTATCCTTTAAGATCTGTGCACCGTTGCGGATCGCCTGATCCGAAAAGAGTCGACGGCGGGCCCGGGGAGGGTGTTTTTTGATCATAGCGGCCACGGTGGCATCCATGGCGTTGAAAATCGCCAAATCCGTGGGATGCTGGTTTTCGAATATCCGCCACTTGGATTCCGCGTATGCGGAAAAGGTCGCATAGCGGTCCAGATGGTCATCGGTAATGTTGAGCATCACGGCGGTATCAGGCCGGAAATCGACGGCGGTATCCAGTTGAAAACTGCTGATCTCAGCCACGACGACATCGGCCCGGGCATGGGCACCGTCCGCATAGGCAATCAGCGGGGTTCCAATGTTACCCCCCACGAACACATCCTTTCCGCTGTTCTTAAGCATATTTCCTACCAATTCGGTTGTTGTGGTTTTTCCATTGGTACCGCTCACAGCCAGGATCGGTTCGCTGATATACCCGGCAGCCAATTCCACCTCGCCGATAACCGGGGTGCCGTTGGCCCAAGCGGGTTCCAGCATTGGCAAGGTGTGGGGCACACCGGGACTGAGCACCACCAGATCGGCGGTTTCAAAATCCCTGGCATCATGCCCGCCCAGGTTCAGTTGGACGTCCAGTCCGTCGAGGGCTCCTGCCGAAGCCTTCAGGGTATCGGCCGGGGCGCGGTCCGTCACCGTCACCCGGGCACCCCGATTCACCAGGAATCGGGCCGTGGCCACCCCCGACCGCCCCAATCCCACCACCACGATGCGTTTGTTTCGAAAATCCATGGGTGTCAACAATCTAACGCAGTTTCAATGTGCTCATGGAAATCAGCGCCAGGGCGATGGCGATGATCCAAAATCGCACGATTACCTTCGGTTCCGGCCACCCTTTCAATTCAAAATGGTGGTGGATGGGGGCCATGCGAAAAATGCGACGACCTTTGGTTATTTTGAAATAACCCACCTGAAAAATCACGGACAGCGCCTCGATGACAAACAGTCCGCCCACCAGCACCAGCAGAATCTCCTGTTTGGTAATCACGGCCACGGTGCCCAAAGCGGCTCCCATGGACAAGGATCCGACATCCCCCATGAACACCTGGGCCGGATAGGCGTTGAACCATAAAAAACCCAATCCGGCACCGGCCAGGGCGCCGCAGTAAACTGTAATCTCGCCGCATCCCGTCACCGGAGCGATCTGCAGGTAATCGGCGATGCGCGCATGGCCAGCCACATAGGCGAAAATCATATAGGTAACGGCGGCGATAATCACCGGGCCAATAGCCAGGCCGTCCAGACCGTCGGTCAGATTCACGGCATTGGAGGCCCCGACGATGACCAGGGCCGCAAAAAATATGTATCCCCATCCCGGATCCGGCATCAGCCGCTTGAAAAACGGAACGCTGATTTTGGTTGAAAACTCGGGCACCAGGTAGGCCAACAGCCCCACCAACAGAGCCATAAATACTTGAAGGAGAAGCTTCTTTCGGGCGGTCAGGCCCAGGTTGCGTTTTTTCACCTGCATCAGGTAGTCGTCGGCAAAACCGATGGCCCCGAACCCCAGGGTGGCCAACAGGGCGATCCAGACAAAGCGGTTGGTCAGATCGGCCCACAGCAGGGTCGACCCGACCACCGAAAAAATGATAAGCACGCCCCCCATGGTGGGTGTGCCGGCCTTTTTTTGATGCTCCTTGGGCCCGTCCTCCCGGATGTATTGCCCCACCTGCATCATGGAAAGGCGCCGGATCACCCAGGGTCCCATCAGGAAACAGATCAGAAAGGCCGTAAGACTGGCGTAGATGGTCCGGAAGGTAATGTACCGGAACACGTTGAAGGCCGCAAAGGTCGTATGCAGCGGGTATAGGAGGTGATAAATCATCCGTCAGTATTGTGCCCTTGGTCGTTTATTGCATGTTTACCATTTTGCGCCCATCGAGAAATGGCTTCGACCACCTCTTCCATGGCCATTCCCCGGGAACCCTTCACCAGGATCAGATCGCCGGGTTGAAGCTGGTGGTTCAGTCGAGCGATGATGGTTTCCTTGGTTCCGGCCAAGATCCGGTCCGCCGTCATCTGCCGGTCGATGGCACCATCGGCCACCGCGGTAGCGAAACTGCCGGCAACAAACAGGCGATCAATTCGGGCATCGGCCACGGCTCGGCCAAGTTCCCGGTGTAGGGGCGCCGATTGCACCCCCAGCTCCAGCATATCCCCGAGCACGGCAATTGTTCGGCGACGTCCGCGCAACCGGGCCAGGGTCTCGATGGCCGCAGCCATGGAGCCGGGATTGGCGTTGTACGTATCGTCCACCAGGCGGATGTCACGGCCCAGCATGCGGATGCCCAACCGCCCGTCGGGGGGGGAAAAGGCTTCCAACCCCGCCTTAATCAGCTCCAGGGGCACACCCATGGCCTCGCCGGCGGCAGCCGCTGCCAGCGCGTTGGACACCATCACCCGTGCCGGGGTGGCCAGGGTCACCGGTATATCGCCCGACGGGGTGGTCAGGGTAAAGGCCGTACCAGCTTCGGTCGGCCGGATACGGTCGGCCCGGACCTGGGCCTGCCGATCGCTGCCGAAAAAAATCACCGTTCGATCGACGGTATCGGCCAGAGCCGCCACACGCGGATCGTCGACATTGAGAATGGCTGTGCCGCCGGAGCGAATGGTATGAAGCAACTCCCCCTTGGCCCGGGCCACGTTTTCGATGGTTCCCAGCCCTTCCAGATGGGCTGGACCCACGTTGGTAATTACGCCCACATCCGGTTCGCAGATGTGGCCCAATCGGGTGATTTCACCGGCATGGTTCATTCCTAGTTCCAACACGGCGGTTTGGTGTGCCGGCGAGAGCCGGAACAGCGTCATGGGCAGGCCGATGTGGTTGTTCAGGTTGCCGCTGGTACTCAGGGTGGCAAACCTCTTGGCGATCACCCGGTCCATGAGCATGCGGGTGGATGTTTTGCCATTGGATCCGGTGATCGCCAGCACCTTGAGGGGACCCCGATTGCGGTTAAAACGGGCCAAGTCACCCAGGGCCCGGGTCGTATCGGCCACGGCCACACAGGAAATACGGTCGGCCGCCATGCGGGCCATGGGCAGATTGGCCACCTGACTGTCGGCCACCACCACACCTTTAACCCCGCAATCCAGCACATCGGCCACAAAGCGATGCCCGTCGTGGGATTCACCGGCAATGGCCACAAACAGGTAGCCCGGTGCGATCGTGCGTGAATCGATGCCGATACCGGCAACGTTCATGTCCGCCGTCCCTGATATCAGGGATCCGCCGGTTGCCGCCAGCACCGCTGATGTGGTCCACCGATAGGGTGTCACGATCTCATGCCCCTGTTTGGCCCCATGGCCCCCAGCACTTGGCGGGCCGCATCCCGGTCGTCAAAATGGATGGTTTTACCGGCCAGAATCTGATAGGTTTCGTGTCCTTTACCGGCAATCAGCACTGCATCATTTTTGCTTGCCACCCGGATCGCCGTATCGATGGCCGCCGATCGGTCCGGCACCACCATGTATCCGCAGCCTTGCCGGCTTTTTTTCAGGGTATCGGTAGAAAGCCGCCGGGTACAGGCCCGCCGAACCCCCACCTCCACCTGGGCGATGATGGCCAGTGGATCCTCGGATCGCGGATTGTCCGAAGTGACCACCGCCAAATCGCTGAGCCGGGCGGCAATTTCACCCATGATGGGCCTTTTGCCGTTGTCCCGGTCCCCCCCACAGCCGAATACGGTGATCAGCCTTCCGGGTATCAGGCTTCGCAGCGCGGTGATGGCACTTTCCAGGGCATCGGGGGTATGGGCATAATCCACGAAGACGGTTCGCTCGCCGCCCTCAGCAATCCGCTCCAAGCGGCCGGGCACGCAGGATGTCGCATCGATTCCCGCGGCGATGGCCGCCGGAGCAATGCCCAGGACCAGGGCCGCACCGGCGGCACTGAGAATATTCTCCAGATTGAAAGCGCCGACCAGCGGCGACGTAAAAGGAATCTCCCCGTCCGGAGTGGCGATACGGCCGCGAATACCGGCCAGATCCTGTATCACCGCCATCGGGCGTATCGCCCCGTTCCCGGATGGCGCCGTTCGCAGGGCAGCCGCACCGAAGATACGGGCCAGCTCCTCTCCTCTGGGATCGTCTCCGTTGGCCACAACCCGAACAGGGTGGTGTGCATCGGCCGGTTTGAGGTAATCCGTGAAGAGCCGCTTCTTACAGGCCCAGTAGCGGCCCATGTCACCGTGGAGGTCCAGGTGGTCCTGGGTCAGATTGGTGAAAACGGCCGCATCGTATCGGCACCCGTCCACCCGGTGCAGGTCCAGGGCATGGGAAGAGACCTCCATCACCGCGTGGGTAACGCCGGCATCGGCCATCTGCCGCAGGATCGCCTGCAATTCCAGGGATTCCGGTGTGGTCACCGGATTATCGAAGACCTTGCCGGCATAACGATAGTTGATGGTTCCCACGACGCCGGGCCGGTGCCCGGATTTTTTCAGAATCTGCTCCAGCAAATAGGTAACGGTAGTCTTTCCGTTGGTGCCCGTCACCCCCACCAGGATCATCCGATCGGCCGGCCGGCCGTAGTACCGGCAGGCTATGCTGGCCAGGGCCGCCCGCGGATCAGCGACCTGAACCACCACGGCATCCACGGCCACGGGCTTGCGGCAGACCACGGCCACCGCCCCGTTTTTGACCGCATCGGGGATAAAGCGGTGGCCGTCCTCGGAAAATCCCTCGATGGCCACAAATACGGCACCGGGACCCGCCTTCCGCGAGTCGTAGCAAACGGAGGCCACATCCGGATCCGCAGATAAGCGGACGCCGGCTGTCAGCGGGACGATTGACCGATCCATAAGCGATGAGAGCTTCATCCGTTGGCCCTGTTTCCCCGGGATACCCGCAGCCGATCCGCATCGGGTCCCGGCGGAACATTGAGATACGTCAAGGTTTCCAACGCAATCTGGCGGAAGGCGGGCGCCGCCACGATTCCGCCATAGGTCTGGATCTTCGGTTCATCCACGACCACCAGGATGGCCAACTCCGGGTGATCCACCGGCGCGAAACCCAAAAAAGAAGAGAGGTAGCGCCCCTTTGCGTAAGTACCGCTGTCGTCAATTTTTTGGGCGGTGCCGGTCTTGCCGCCGACGGCGTATCCCTCAAGGGCCGCGTTCACCCCGGTGCCACCCGCAGTGGTCACGGATTTCAGGATCCGCCGCACGGTGGCGGCCGTGTGGGAAGTGATCACCCGCCGAACCGGCTCGGGTGAAAAGTGTTGCACCGTCTGTCCGTTTCGGTCTGTAACCGCCTTGACCAGCATCGGTTTCATCAGCATTCCGTCGTTGGCAATGGCCGAAGCGGCTGTGATCAACTGGATGGCTGAAACCGAAATGCCTTGGCCGAAGGAGATGGCCCCTGCATCGATGGCGGACCAGGTCTTGAAGCTGCTCAGGCTTCCGGCGGTTTCTCCGGGACAGGTGATGCCGGAACGGCGGCCGAAGCCGAATCCGCTCAGATAATGGTGAAGTTGTCGGGGCCCCAGCTTTTCGGCCATCTTCACCGAACCGATATTGCTCGAAAACTTGACAATCTGCTGCAATGACAGCCAGCCGTGGGACTTTGTATCGTGGATGATGTTTCTGCCGATGCGATACGCTCCGTTTTCACAGAAGAAAATGGTAGCGGGTGAACAAACGCCGCTGTCGATGGCCGCCGCCACACTGAACATCTTCATGGTGGAGCCGGGTTCGAAAGGATCGGTGATGGCCCGGTTCCGCCATAACTCCCGCTCGAAATCCCGATAACTGTTCGGATTGAAAAAAGGATAATGCGCCAATGCCAGCAACTCGCCCGTGGCCGGGGCCATTACGACGGCCATGCCTGATTGAGCCGCGTATTCGGTCACGGACGCCTCCAGGGCTTTCTGGGCAATGTGCTGAATCGTGCGGTCGATGGTCAGCACCACATTGCTCCCGCCAGCCAGGTTGGCCGGTATCTCGGCCCCCTCAAAACGGCGTCCCAGGGCATCCTTGAGGACGGTAATCTTCTGTTTCCCTCCCTTCAGGAAGGCATCGAAGTAGAACTCCGTTCCTTCCAGGCCGTGGCCGTCGATACCGGAAAACCCCACCAGTTGCCCAGCCAGGGTCTTGCTGGGATAGTAGCGGCTGTGCTCGGTGATAAAGTCGAGCCCCTCGATGCCCAAGGCCTGAACTGCTTTGACCTGGCGGGGCGTGGCCTGACGTTTGAGCCACACGAACGTTCGCTTGGGATCCAGTTTCTCGTATACTTTCCGTCGCGGCTGGTTCAGGGCACTTGCCAGCTGCCTCGCCGCGGCCGTACGATCCTTCAGCCGGAGGGGGTAGACGGCAATGGAGCGACTGTCAATACTCACGGCCAGCGGGCTGCCATTGCGATCGGTGATGGCACCGCGCTTGCCCTGTACCACCATGGCACGCTCATACTCCCGGGCTGCCCGCTCGGAAAGCCAAGCCCCCTTGAACACATGCAGCCGGATCGCCTGTGCACTGATGGCGACAAGGACCATCAAGAAAAAGATGCCGACGATTCCGGCCCGCAGACGTGTGCGTACGGTTGCTGTTGCTGTTGTCGTCATGGCAGTGTCACCGTCTGTTGCGTATCCGGCATGAGCAGTCCCAAACGGGTCCGGGCAATGGTTTCGATCCGTTCAGGCGATTTGAGCCGGGCCAGTTCAATTTTCAGGGTGTTGCGTGCTTTGAGCAATTCCTGGTGCCGACGGGTTTCCAGGTCGATGCCGTATCCGGCGTTGACGCACTGAACCCGGCACCACGCGTAAAGCAGGGCTTCTGCGAAAAGAAATACCATCAAAACAATCCAGAGACCGGTCATAATTTTTCTCGGTGGTCGCACGCGGCGGTTTCCGGCGCTGTCCCGTCTCCCTCCACCCCTGTTTCCCGTCGGGCGGCGAATGGTTTTACTCGCAGCAACCATCACAACTTCTCCAGGGCTCTCAGCCGCGTGCTCCTTGCCATGGGATTGTTCCGGGTTTCCGCATCCGTGGGCCGAAGCACCTTGCGCGTCAGCAACTGCACCGTTGCCTGGCGTCCGCAGACGCACTGGGGGAACAATGGCGGGCAGGTGCATGGCCGCTGCATGGCCCGGAACCGATGCTTAACAATTCGGTCTTCCAGGGAATGAAACGAGAGCACACACAGACGACCGCCCGGCTTGAGCAGGTCCACGGCGGTTCCCAGAAATCGGTCCAACACCTCCAGCTCTCGATTCACGGCGATGCGAAGGGCCATGAACACCCGCGTGGCAGGATGAATCTTCTGTTTGCGCGCCGCGGCAGCAGGCACCGCCTCCGACACCAACCGGGCCAGCTGAGCACTGGTGGTCACCGGATGCGCCCGGCGCTGCGCGACCAGATGCCGGGCGATTCGCCTCGCCCAGCGCTCTTCGCCATATCGACTGAATGTCCGGGCCAGCTCCTGTTCGCCCATGGATGCCACCAAATCAGCCGCGCTGACGTCTGCGCGCACATCCATGCGCATGTCCAGCGGCTCATCCCGGTTAAAGCTGAATCCACGGCCACTGGCCTCGATCTGATGAAGGGAGAGCCCGATGTCAATGAGAATGCCGTCTACGGCAGCAATGCCCAGTTGAGAAAGAAACAACGGCAGGTCCACGAAATTACCGTGAACAATATGAATCCGGGGGTTGTCGGCAGGAAGCACCCTGTGGGCCTGATCGATGGCATCCCGATCCTGATCGATGCCGATGAAGACGCCACCGGGATCGATTGCCTCACAGATTCGCCGAGCATGTCCGGAACCACCCAGGGTGCCGTCCACGATGATCCTGCCCGGTCGGCAAGCCAGCATGTCCACCGCCGCTTCGAGCATGGCGGTGACATGGTAAACAGACATAGGCTAAAGCCCCAGTTGGGCGATCTCGTGCCTGACTTGATCCTCGCCCAGATCCTTTGCCATCAGCCCATTTTCCTTATCCCAGATTTCCCGCGACAAGATCTCAAACCGATAAAGAACGCCCACGAGGACGATCTCCTTTTCCAGTCCGGCGTAATGCTTGAGCATGGGCGGAACCAACACGCGCCCCTGGGCGTCGCATTTGCAGTCGTGGGCCCCGCCGACGAATAGGCGCTGAAAGCGACGGATGGCCTCGCTTTTTTGGGGAGAATGAAGTATCTTCTGTTCCAGTTCGCCCCATTTGTCGTGGGGGTACGCAAAAAGGCACTTGTCCCAGCCGGTGATCATGATGCCGTCGGCACCACCGGCCTTGATCACATCCCGAAACCGTGCAGGAATGACAATCCGTCCCTTAGGGTCAATGGTATGAAAGGAGCTTCCCCGAAACATTATCCACCAGATTTATCCACTTTAATCCACCGTCTTCTGATAAAAGTATAAATTTCATAATGTGTCAAGGGAAAAGAATATTAATGATATAAATTTTACTAATAATTTTTGAAAGTTAAACACGAATTGGCCGAATCGTCAACAGGGTGGGGCAAAGTGGAGTAACCAATCCATCAGGACCCGCCATGGCGACAACCGTCGGCCTCTTGGCCCGAAGACGGTTGAAAACGCTTTTTGGGTTGCCTGAGCCTTCAGTTTAATATATCGATATCAATACAGAATATGAGTTTATGCCAACTATTGGATTTATTCCGGCATGGACATACCGGGAAAAACGGATCATTGAAAATCAAACAATTCTTTACGGCGGTGGCAATCCAGGATATCTCCTGTCCACCGGCACCGAATACCGGCGATGGGAAGCAATCATCTCCATCGAATGAGCCGCCGTGCCGTCCAACACATCCATATTGGAAATGATCGAGCCATGACCGAGACCGAGGCATCACTCCTGTCCCGCATCCGCGAACAGGCTCAGGCACACTTCTCACAGGATAGGGGAAGTCACGACTGGGACCACACCCTGAGGGTGCACCGGCTCTGCCGACGCATCGGTGCAACCGAAGGGGCCGATCCGTTGGTAACGGAAGCTGCCGCTTACCTGCACGACATCGGCCGTGCACACCAGGATCGGAACGTCGGCAAACTCTGCCACGCAGAAGAAGGTGCCGCCATGGCCCGAGAAATGCTGGCGGCTTACGCCCTGGCCGACACCCGCCGCGAGAACATCATCCACTGCATCGCCGCCCACCGGTTCCGTCGGGGCGCCGCCCCCCGGACTTTGGAGGCCAGCGTGTTGTTCGATGCGGATAAGCTGGACGCCATTGGTGCCATCGGCGTGGCCCGGGCTTTCCTGTTTGCCGGCGAAATGGGGGCCCGGCTGCACAGCCCGGAGGTTAACGTGGCCGAGGCGCCTGCCTATTCCGTCAACGATACGGGATACCGTGAATACATGGTAAAACTGGCCAAGATCCGGAACCGCATACTCACCGACGCGGGCCGGCGCCTGGCCGACGACCGGCATCGCTTCATGGTCGATTTTTTCGAACGATTTTTAGAAGAATACGAAGGAGGAAGGTAGAGCGATATGACAATGAACAGGGTAGACAAAATTGACGACCGAATCGGCATCAACCACGTGCTGATCAGCGTTTCCGACAAAAGTGGACTGGAAGCCTTTGCGCCCCGATTGATAGCGGCCAACCCCGATGTGCGCATCTTTTCCACCGGCGGCACCTTCGCCCGACTCCGCGAAATACTGGGAAACCGGGCCGACGGTTGCCTCACCCAGGTGTCCGACTACACCGGGCAACCGGAAACCCAGGGAGGGTTAGTGAAAACCCTGGATTTTAAAATTTACCTGGGACTGCTCACCGAGACATACAACGATGCCCACCAGTCCGACCTGAAACGCACAGGAGGCGTACCCATCGACATGGTGGTGGTGAACCTCTATCCGTTTGAGGAGACCATTGCCAGGACCGGCGTCACCCCGGAGCAGGCCCGCGGCAACATCGACATCGGCGGGCCGTGCATGATCCGGGCCTCGGCCAAAAACTTCATCCGGGTGGCATCGGTGGTGGATCCCGGCGACTACACGCAAATCACCGACGAAATGGCCGCAGGCACGGGAACGCTCTCTCTGGACCTGCGTTTCCGGTTGGCCCGCAAGGCATTTTCCCACACCGCCGCTTACGACACGGCCATTGCCGGATATCTGGCCGACACCGACTTCGCGGCGGTTGAAAGCGAATACCACCTGCGGGACGGTTGAGTTTGCCCCATTCCCGAGGACGATCATCCCCCTTAAACCTTGGGCGCCTCGACACACTGAACCCTTGGCCCCTCGAACCCTTATCCATGAGGAGCAACAGCATGGCTGAAGATCTGAAGAAAATGTACCGCACCATTATGGACGACCATTTCCCCCCGAACATGGAGATCAGCTTCGTGGACCGGGACCGGCGGCAAACCCTGTTTTACGAAAAAGTGACCTGGACCATCGACGCGGTCCAAAAAGGGCTGCGCTACGGTGAGAACCCCGGCCAGGAAGCGGCCTTATACCGCATGGTCAACGGCAACCTGGTACTGGGCGAGACCCAAACCATCCAGCCCGGCCAGTACCTGGCATCGGATATCGAACTGCTCCAGTCCGGTAAGCACCCGGGAAAGACCAATCTCACCGATGCCGACAATTCACTCAACATCTTGCGATACTTCACCGATCGGCCCACGGCGGTAATCGTCAAACACAACAACCCTTGCGGCGTGGCCCAGGCCGAGACCCTGGAACAGGCCTACATCAACGCCAACCGCGCCGACCGCGTGGCGGCCTTCGGCGGCTGTATCGCCGTTAACCGCAGCTTAGACATCGCCGCCGCCGAAGCCATTTGCAGCCAATATGCCGAAGTGGTTGTGGCGCCGGAGTTCGAGCAAGGGGTGATGGATATCTTCTTCCGGAAGAAAAACCTGCGGGTGATCCGCATCGGCAATATCGAGAGGCTTCAGGAATTTGTCGGCAAACGTTGCGTGGAGTTCAAGAGCCTCATCGATGGCGGCATCATTACCCAGTGGTCCTTTGTCCCCCAGGCACGATCCCGGGATGGCCTCAAACCGGCCCGGTGCGAGGCCAACGGCAACGTCTACCAGACCCATCGCATGCCCACCGACCGGGAGATGGAAGACCTGCTGTTCGGCTGGTTGGTGGAAGCGGGGGTCACGTCTAACTCAGTACTCTACGTCAAGGATCTGACCACCGTGGGGATCGGTACCGGCGAGCAGGACCGGGTCGGCGTGGCGGAGATCGCCCGGGACAAGGCCTACCGAAAATTGGCCGACCGCTACTGCTTTGAGGCCTGGCAGACGCCTTACAATGATCTGAAGGACCCGGATCGTAAGGCCGAGATCGATGCCCGTGTATCCGCCGAAAAGGGCGGGCTCCTGGGTGCATCCATGGTGAGCGACGCCTTCTTTCCATTCCGGGACGGTGTGGACGTGGGTATCCGGGAAGGAATCAGCGCCATCGTTCAACCCGGTGGATCGAACAATGACTACCAGTCCATCGAGGCATGTAACGACGCCGATGTGGCCATGGTCTTCACCGAACAGCGCAGTTTCAAGCATTGAAACCGATTGTCTCCCCACAAACCCTTATTTCATGCGGTTTCGCTGTTGACAGGCTTTAAAATATGCTGTAATGCCGGAGCATAAGCGTCAGTATCCGGTTCCAATTTCACACCCATCCCTAAGGAGAACACGATGACAAAAGCTGAATTGGTCGAGAAAATGGCAGATGACGCCGGCATCACCAAAGTTGCCGCCGCCGCCGCGCTGGATTCCTTTACTGCAAACGTCGCCAAAGCACTGAAGAAAAAAGACGGCAAAGTAACCATGGTGGGTTTCGGAACATTCATGAAGGTTCGCCGTAAAGCCCGCAAAGGTCGCAATCCCCAGACTGGAGAAGTAATCAAGATCAAAGCCGCCAACGTGGTGAAGTTCAAGCCGGGAAAGAAATTGAGAGACGCTGTTTAACGTTTCATACCACTGATTTTTTGTGGTGTCATCCTCTCCTAAACGGAGCGTTTCGATGATTTGGAAGAGAGGCGGATTTGGATGGCATTGGCGTGGGCACCGAGCCCTTCGACGTTGGCCAGGCACATGATGTCGCGGGCCTCTTTCCTGAATGCCACCGGTGAATAGCGGATCAAACTGGTCTTCTTCATAAAGTGGTCCACCGACAGCGCGGAAGAAAAGCGCGCCGTGCCTGCCGTCGGCAGGACATGGTTGGGTCCGGCCATATAATCACCCACCGGTTCAGGCGTATAATGTCCCAGAAAAATGGCGCCGGCATTGCGGATCCTCGGCGCCACATCCATGGGGTCCGCCACCTGAAGTTCCAGGTGTTCGGGGGCGATATGATTGGCCAGGTCGATAGCGGCGTTCAGGTTCTCAACGACCATAATGGCGCCGAAAGCCGCCAGGCTCTGCCGGGCGATGTCGGCGCGCGCCAAGGCACCCACCTGCTTCTCCACCGCCGCGTTCACAGAGTGGGCCAATTTTACGGAATCGGTGACCAGAATGGCCGAAGCCAGGGGGTCGTGCTCCGCCTGACTGAGAAGATCGGCGGCGGCGAAATCCGGATCCGCCGTCCCATCGGCAATGACCAGAATTTCGCTGGGGCCGGCGATCATATCGATGCCCACCGTACCGGCGACGATTTTCTTGGCCAAAGTAACAAAGATATTTCCGGGTCCCACGATAACATTAACTTTGGGTATGGTCTCCGTGCCATATGCCAGAGCGCCGACGGCCCAGGCGCTACCGACCTTGTAAACGTTATCCACACCCACCTTTTTGGCCGCCACGAGAAGATGGGGGGCCACGTTCCCCGAGGGCGTGGGCGGCGTGACCATCACCACCTTGGGCACACCGGCAATTTTAGCAGGAATGGCCCCCATGAGCACCGAGGAGACCAGCGGTGTATTGCCGCCCCTTCCGCCGGGCACATAAACGCCGGCGGCATCGACGGGATTGACCATCTGGCCCAAAAGGGTGCCGGGCCGTCGGGCGTCGATCCACGATTTGGGCAGCTGCTGACGATGAAAACGCTCAATTTGCGAGGCGGCACGGTTCAGTGCCCGCATAAACGAACGGTCCACCTGCTTACCGGCCGCAGCCATCTCTGCGGGGGTGACCGCAAGGGCATCGATGGTCATTTGGGGCGCATCGAACTGCCGGCTGTATCGGATCAGGGCAGGGTCTCCGGTTTGTTTTACATCCTTGAGAATCCGGCTGACGGCCTGAACATCGGTTGTGCTGAAATCGATCTCCCGATCAATGATGGACTTCACCTTCTTATCCGCAGCGGATGATGGGTAACGCAGAATTTTCATGGGATGGTTTCCTTCCTGTGGGTGTCCTCCTCCTTTATTGTGGAACGGCGGGGTTTGTCAATAGAGGCGGGGGATGATGAAAAGCGATCATTATTTTATTGATGTTACCGGTTGACAGATGGGTTTCTATCTGAAAAAAATTCGACGCTTATACGGTGTTGGTTACCAACAGCCTCGACACCGGCCCCCAATACATTCACATGGAGGTTTTTTTAGATGAAAGCGGACAGAATCCATAATTTCAACGCCGGGCCGGCGGCCCTGCCATTGCCGGTATTGGAGGAGATCCAGGAGTCTTTTCTCAACTTCGCCGGTTCCGGTATGTCGGTCACCGAAATCAGTCACCGCTCCAAGTGGTTCGATGATGTAATCAATGATGCCGTCGCACGGACCAAACGAATACTGAAGCTGGACGACCGCTTTCATGTGCTCTTCCTCCAAGGCGGTGCCAGCTTGCAGTTCTGCATGGCCCCCATGAACCTGCTCGGCGCTGATGATTCGGCCGATTACGTCAACACCGGAACATGGTCGACGAAGGCCATCAAAGAGGCAGAGATCCAGGGCAAATCGATCAACGTGGTGGCCTCCTCCGAAGACCGCAATTTTTCCTATATCCCCCGATCAATCGCATTCAACGCCGAGGCAGTCTACGCCCATATCACCTCCAACAACACCATCAAGGGTACCCAGTGGGCGCAATTTCCGGAGACCGGTGGCGTCCCCATCGTGTCGGACATGAGTTCGGACATCTTCTCCAGGCAGCTAGATGTGGAAAAATTCGGAATGATCTATGCCGGCGCCCAGAAGAACATGGGACCGGCCGGCGTCTGCCTGGTGATCATCCGCGACGATCTGCTGGCCCGCACCCCCGGGGAGATTCCCAGCATGCTGCGCTACACCACCTATGCCGAGAAAAACTCCATGTACAACACCCCGCCCTGCTTCGCCATCTATACGGTTCAACTGGTGCTCAAATGGCTGGAGGAAACCATTGGCGGATTGGGCAAAATGGCGGCATTGAACCACAAAAAGGCCGGCCTGATTTATGACATCATTGATCAGAGCGGCTTTTACCGGGGAACGGCGGAAAAGGAGAGCCGTTCACTCATGAACGTCACCTTCCGCCTGCCCAATACGGATCTGGAGAAAACCTTCGTGGCCGAGGCTACCGAAAACGGTATGGGTGGGCTCAAAGGGCACCGCAGTGTGGGCGGATGCCGGGCTTCCATTTACAATCCGACGCCTTTGGCAGCCGTAGCGGCCCTGGTGGATTTCATGAAGGCATTTGAACGTAAAAACGGGTAAGGATTGGGGACGAAGTAAAATGAACGAAAATTGCCGGCCCGAGAATCTTGTTCACCCATCGGCTGAATAAGGGCCTTCTTTTTTGTTTCGTAAATATGACGAACCAATCACCGATCGTTTTCTTCAACACCAGCCGCATATAGATAGGAGGGACACAATGGACAAAGTCTTGAGAATCGACATGGGCGCATCAGGGGGTCCGGCCGTCACGATCGACGACTTGGGAGATTATGCCGGATTGGGCGGTAGGGCCATGACCTCGGCAGTGGTGGCCAAGGAAGTGCCCCCCACCTGCCATCCACTGGGAGAGGCAAACAAACTGGTCATTGCACCGGGCCTGCTCAGCGGTTCGGCCGCGGCCATTTCCGGTCGGGTGAGTGTTGGCTGCAAGAGCCCGCTCACCGGCGGCATCAAGGAGGCGAACTCCGGTGGCCAGGGGGCCCAGGTGATGGGCCGGCTGGGTTATGCAGCCATCATCCTCGAGGGGAAAGTGCCCAACGACGGCCTGTACAAGGTCCTGATCAACAAGGACGGCATTACATTGGAATCTGCGGCGGATCTCAGGGGGCTGGGCAACTACGCGACGGTCGCCGAGCTCGCCGCTCAATACGGCAACAAAGTCGCCTGCATCACCATCGGCCAAGCCGGTGAGATGAAAATGTCCGCCGCCTCCATCGCCTTCACGGATATGGAGCAACGCCCCACCCGCCACGCCGGTCGCGGTGGCGTCGGCGCCGTCATGGGATCCAAGGGAATCAAGGCCATCATCCTGGACGACGACGGCATGAAAATGCGGACACCGGCCGATCCCGAGAAATTCAAAACCGCCAACAAGGCCTTCGCCGAAGGGCTGCGCAGGCACCCGGTCACCGGCGAGGGGCTTCCCGCATTCGGCACCAATGTGCTCACCAATGTGGTCAACGAGGCCGGCGGTTACCCCACCCACAATTTTCAGAAAGGTCGGTTTGACGGGGCCTCGAATATCTCCGGTGAAACCCAGGCCGCTCTGGAAAACCAACGCGGGGGCGAAGGATCGGCCACCCATGGCTGCCACCGGGGTTGCGTGATCCGCTGCTCGGGCACCTTTTACGACAAAGACGGCAATTTCGTCACCAAACAGCCCGAATACGAAACCGTCTGGGCCCACGGCGGCAATTGCGGCATCGACGATCTGGATGTGATCGCCCAGTTGGACCGCATGGATGACGATTTCGGCCTGGACACCATCGAAATGGGCGCCACCATCGGCGTGGCCATGGAGGCCGGCCTGGCCAAGTTCGGCGACAGCCGGGGGGCCATCAAGCTGCTCCAGGAAGTCGGCGACGGAACGCCGCTGGGAAGGATTCTGGGAAACGGTGCCGCCGTTACCGGGCAGGTCTTCGGCGTGGAACGGGTACCCGTGGTCAAACGCCAATCCATGCCCGCCTATGACCCCCGTGCGGTTCAGGGTATCGGCGTCACCTACGCCACGACCACCATGGGGGCCGATCACACGGCCGGTTACGCCGTGGCCACCAACCTACTGGGCGTGGGCGGCAGCGTGGATGCCCTCAAACCCGAAGGACAGGTAGAACTGTCCAGGAATCTGCAGATTGCCACGGCAGCCATCGATTCCACCGGCATGTGCCTGTTCATCGCCTTTGCCATTCTCGATCAGGCGGACACGTTCAATGCACTGGTGGACCTGATCGGTGCTTTCATCGGTCAGCCGATGACCGCCGATGATGTGACCGCCCTGGGCAAATCGGTGCTGAAAAATGAGCGCGATTTCAATCTGGCAGCCGGCTTCACGGCCAAAGATGACCGGCTGCCCGATTACTTCAAGAAGGAGTCCCTGGCGCCCCACAACGTCACCTTCGACGTCACGGATGAGGAACTGGACACGGTGTTCAACTGGTAAGACGCATTCTTGAAGATGTTTACCGAAGCAAGGCACGGGGAGATCCGCATGGGTCTCCCCGTTTGCGTAACCGGGACCATGCAAAAGCCGGAGAGACATCCATGTACCGACTCCACTTGTATATTGACGCCTCCTGTGCATCCCGATTTTACCCGCTGTTGGAAAAAGGTGTCGTCCTGTCCGCCAACACCGGCTGCACCCTCCGGGATTTCCTGTGCGGTCCACTGGGCCTTTCCGACGAATACCTCGATCAGCGGGTCCAAACCTTGTTCCTTGATGCCCGACCGGTGGACGATGTGGATACGGCAGTCGTTAGGGATGGATCAATCCTGGCGTTGAGTGCGGCCATGCCCGGCCTGCTGGGTGCCAGCATGCGCAAGGGCGGGCGCTACGCCGCCCTTCGAAAAGATATTTCTCAACCGGTCGACAACTGCGGCATCTGCGAAACATCGGGACGAGTGACGGTCAAGCTGTTCAATATGGTGGCCAGGGAGGTCGGCAGCCGCCTGCTGGCGGCGGGTGTCGAAGTGGCCGGAAGCGATCTGCAACGGATTGCGGCGCGTTACCCCACAGACTTAAGCAGCGCCATCCGCAGTGCACGAACGGGTGGGAAGCAAATAACACCGGACATGGCCTTCTTCTCAACCCTGTCGAAACGCCGGGTATGGCTGACCCTCAGTATCGNNCGATGTCCTGAGATAAACTTTTTCCTAAAGGATATTGCGATCATTCCGATAACCCGTTGAAGTCAATCTGATTACTCTCAGCCCAAAAGAGCGTATTGTTACATATCAATTTGACCGAAGTTGTTGAAGCTGACCATTGTTTTAGAAGATTCCGGTAGCTGACGGCTGGGTCGACGATGCACCCGGCAAAAGCGAGGTTTACATCCCCTTGTAGGAAGAAGATCACGCTATGCAATATAATGACAGCATTGATGATTCAAGGAAGTACTTGCGCCTCGCCCTGGAAATGATCGGTAAGTGTGGACTAGCCACTGACCCGCTGAACTACTGCCTTTGGTATGAGTATGTGTCTGGAAGAAACGAGCCGCTTAACGCCGCCGTGGATCGTCATCTGCAAAGCAGCAGTGCCTTTTCTGAAGAAATCAGTCGGCTGTTATACCACCAACACCTCACCAACGACAAGGGAACCACGCTGATCCTCGGAGAACTAAAAAGAGTCTTTGCCGAAATCATCGGCGCAATTAAAACCACTGATCAGCATTTTTCCCAGGCCGATAACAATCTGGAGGGTATCCATGATTCGTTGGTGCCCAACCTTTCTGACGCGGACGTAAAAATGATCGTCGATCAGATCAAGCACGAAATCAAGGAGCTGGAATCCACCACGGGCTTTTTTAAAGATCAGCTCCAGCAGGCGACCCACGAGGTCGAGCAGTTGAAAAACAAGATGGCGCGTTATCGGGATGAAGCGATCAAGGACCCCTTGACCCGGATCGATAATCGCCGCGGATTTGATAAGAAAATGAACGAGGCCATCGCTAAAGCCAATGCCGAGGGGACGACCCTATGCCTGATCATGGCTGATATTGACCACTTTAAAAAAGTAAACGACACCCACGGCCACCTGGTGGGAGACAATGTACTCCGGATGGTGGCAAGCACCATCACGAGCACCATCAAGGGAAAGGATCTCGCGGCCCGGATCGGTGGCGAAGAGTTCGCCATTTTGCTGCCCGACACACCATTTGACGGAGCCATTCAACTTGCCGAAAATATGCGTTTTAGTTTTGATCGTCTGGACTTGAAAAAGAAAAACACGGGGGAAAGCCTTGGAAAAATCACACTCTCCTTTGGCGTTGCCACCTATATCAAGAATGAAATCGCCGAAGATTTCGTGAACCGGGCAGATGAAGCCCTGTACCAATCCAAAAGGACAGGCAGGAACAAGGTGACCGGCCTTTGACGGTTGCTTCAAACATATTTCAAATTGTTTATACAACATCGGGGTCAAAAGGGGTGGGTGTCCATCACGGGATTACGGCCGAGTATTTTTTTAAAATAGTCCAGGGCCAAAACGGCGTAGAGCTCATCCCGGGTCATCTGCTCGAGCAGGCGCCGGGGGTTAAAGGCGTCGCCCAATTTTTTTGAGAGCGCCTCAGATGACGCGATGCGCTGTTCCAAACCGGCAAGATAGTCCCTGGCGAACGCCTTTAGGGTGGGGGTGGGAAGATCCCTGGATTTTGAAAAAGTCTCCGCCAGCCGGGCGGGCTCCGGCAGCCGGGGGTTTTCCATCACCTCTGAAAAAGCTTGAGCCACACGGACCAGTCCCCGGTGGATATGTTTGGATTGAACCATGTTGATGCTGGCCCAGCCGGCCTTCACCCAGCTAACGGTTCCACAGTTTACCGCAGCTATTTCCGGGTCTGGTTGGTAATACACGGTTATGCCGAAGGAGTCGTACATATAAGTATCGGCCCATCCCAGCCCCTTGACATTCAGGCCCTTGTCCTGGGTGTAAAGGTAGCTCCACTCATCATCTTTTCCCAGGACCCACCCTTTTCTACCCACCACCGACGGCTTCTGCTGAAAATAGATGCTGATCATCAGCTTTCCATTCCGGTAGGGACTGAGGATGACCGTTCTATCGACATCGTAACTGTAGTAGGCGCCGGTATGTTGATCAGGGGTGATGGTGATATGTTCGGTCCCTTTCAAAGCGAAGGGCTCGTTCATATCGTTGAATGAAGCTCTCAGTTTGGCTAACTGCTGCTCCCCGCCAACCACCCGGGTCCACTGGGACAGCCTCAGGGAGGAGGGCCAGAAGAAAAAGGAGGGGATATCTGCATCCAGAATGTAGTCGATTATCGTCTGGAGATCCGAATTAATGGTATATTTGTGATAGGCGGATGGCGCACCATACGAAGCGTCGGCCGAATAAATGTTACCGGCCGGATTGGGTGAAAGTAAAAATTCCACGAACGGGTCGATCTGTCGGACGTCAAATGCAGTTGCGTCATCATTTTTTGCCAGATCCAGAAGATACTTGAGTGTCGGTTCGACTTCCGGAGGCAGATCCTCAATCTTGGCCGATGCCGCCACAATTGCAGTCATCTGAAAAAACAGGCACCCGATGGTAAACAGAAATAGGGTCCACCGTAGAACAACAGAATGCTTTAATTGATGTTTCATACCGTCCAAGTTTCCGGTGATGAAGGACGCAGCCCGATCCGTCACGCGCTCAAAGGCCTTAACGTTCATCATTCACCGGACAGTTCCCACCTCATCGATGAAATTGGAAAAGGTTTCTTGCCGCTGCACGAGGCCCTGGTAGACTATCCGGTCCAAAGGCAACGTTCTCGAAGCCACACCTAAGGGCCCTAAGAAAATGCATGATCCCTAAAAGGGAATATCCTCCTGACCTTCATACTCATCGATGGTTTCGGAAAGATGCTGGACCACGGCACCCTTGGCGCCCGATTGAAAAATCGTGGTCAGCTCATGCAGAGCATCATACCCCTGGTCAAAAGTGTTCATGTGAAAATCCTGGGCCAACAGGGAAAATCGCTCCATGTCTATCTCGATAAGACAGGCGGCGGTGTAAAAATGGATCAATTCGCCCAGCATGCTGTCAAACTCGCTGAAATAGGACAGGTCGTCCAGAAGGTCCAGGTCGGTGGGGCTGGCGGCCAACCCTTTCAAAAGGATCGCTTTCAAATTGGGATTGGCCAGTTTAAAGTATTTGCGGATCAGCGGAATGTTGGACGTTTCAGAATGGCGCTCCTCCAGGTACGCGTCGAGGAGCAGATGGCTGACGAGACCGCCGTTTTCAAGAAAGCGAACCAGCCGTTTCTGGCCTTCCGTTTCCGGTTCAGCCACACGCTCTTCTTTGGCCTCTTCTTCGTATAGCAGGTCATAGTCATCATCATGCCATACATAACCAACCTCCTCTAACCGCTCCCGATAATCCCGGGGATGATTTTTGATGATCTCGTTCACCTGTGCGAATCGGTCCTCCGTGTCATCCGCTTCAAAAAAGAAACCGTCACAGGCCACATCAATCTCCGGGTCGCCGTCCGGCTCGACCGATCCGGTAATACAGGTAAAGCAGCCATATCCGGCAACGGCGGAGCCGGCTACCCA
>DEIP01000120.1 GCA_002352605.1 Desulfobacteraceae bacterium UBA2771
GATGGCCCGGCCCCGGCTGCTTTTTCTGGACGAACCCTCCCTGGGACTGGCCCCGTTGATCGTCAAACAGATATTCGAAATCATAAAGAAAATTAACATCGAAAACAACACCACCATTTTCCTCGTGGAACAAAACGCCAACCTTGCCCTGAAGGTCGCCCACCGGGGATACGTCTTGGAGAACGGCCAAATTACCCTTTCCGATGCTGCCGACACCCGCTGACCAATGAAGACGTCAAAAAAGCCTACTTGGGAATTTAGACATGCGTCCACACGATTCAGGCCTAAAAATGGGTCAAATGGTTGTTCACGGGTCGGAAACCGTTGTTTCCCGATTTCGGCCCTGATTCCTTCAATGGGTAAAAGATTTCATTGTGTGGTACGAATAACCTATTTATTAAGGATTGTTTGCCATAACGGGAAAAATTTGATCATCACTAAATGCTGCCTAACCATCTTGAATCATAGGTGAGTATTGACACCTGAGGATGTTTCGGCATTCTATTTGCTAAAATGACCGGTGATTCGACGCAAGGCGTACAATTTGTTGGTCAACCTTAATTAATGTGAAATGCCATGAACTCAGAAAATCAACACCCCCATTCTTGTTCCCACTGGAGAGATGCGGTCGCCTTTTTGGTCACGGTGGCCACCTGTACTTGCTTACTGACCGCTGCTTGTACCGTAACGAAAACAACTGAAATGGTAGTTGATACCTCCCCCGTCCCGGCTATGCCACGGCCTCCGGCACCGGAACCAGAATCCGTTCAACCGGCGTATCAATTGGACTGGACGATGCCCGAATTGAAAATGGCCTGGATAATGCCCGAATTGGTAGTTGCCTCGCCAGAGATCAAAACCATTTTGACGACATCATCGGTACCGGATGGGGCCTTTTCGCATAAACCCATTCCCTTCCATGGTATTATTGATCAAGTCGCCGGACGATACGAAGTGGATCCCCATTTGATTCGGGCGATCATCTTTGCAGAATCCGGATACGATCCCAGGGCAAAGTCAAAAAAGGGGGCCCGGGGTTTGATGCAATTGATGCCGTCAACCGCAGAAGCCCTTGGCGTTCAGGATAGTTATGATCCCGAGGAGAATATTGACGGCGGCGTGCGTTATTTCAGGTCGCTGCTTGATCGCTTCGATGGTGATGTGCAACTGGCGCTGGCTGCCTACAATGCCGGTTCCCGCCACGTTCGAAACTACGAAGGGGTCCCGCCATTCCGGGCCACACGGTTGTATATCAAGAAGGTATTGAAATTTCGTAAAAAATTCAAAACTGAAATGGATGCTCGTCTCGGTCGGCTGGCCTGATCGCTCCGGACCGATACCCCGAGCGGACCAAAACCTTTCGGATTATCGGGTGAAGCCCCCCGATGACATCCACGCGGTAATCGGGGAACGGGTAGGAAATGGCCCTCTTGCGGGTATGGCCCCGCTAAAATGCCGGGCGACGGGGCGGTCGCTTCTGCCCACCCGCGTCTACCATGAACCGGGCGACCAGAAGAACAAAAATGGATCAACACCGGTGAAAGCCAATCGAACGCACCCCAGCCATCCGGCAGCGGTTCAACCTTTTTGGAAAACGATGGCCCTGGAACAGATGAGCCGTGATCAATGGGAGTCTTTGTGCGACGGCTGCGGCCGTTGTTGCCTTCATAAATTTCAGGATGGCAAGACGGGAAAGGTGACCTACACCTGGGTTTCCTGCTACCTGCTGGACGTTCGGGTGTGTCGTTGTACCGACTACGGCAACCGGACCACCTTGGTGCCCGCCTGCCTGGTGCTGACACCGCAACAGATTCCCCACCTGCGTTGGCTTCCCAAAACCTGTGCTTACCGGCGGCTGTCCGAAGGCAAGGATCTGGACGACTGGCACCCCCTCGTATCCGGCGATTCTGAGTCGGTTCACCGGGCCGAAATATCGGTGCGGGATAGGGCCATTTCAGAGGTGCGCATTCATCCGGAGGACGTGGAATTTTACGCCGTCGGCTACCGTATTTGAAGCGATCGAGCCCATTGATATCCTGACGGTGACGCTTTTCCGAGGTTTTTTACCGGGAATCTCAAGTCTGTATTTGGGCTTGACATCTGACCGGTGTATGGTAAGAACGGATCAACCAATTCCTTGTTTTAATTAACTATTTGTACGTGATAATATTCGCTATTACTTTCAGGCGGTTGTGAAAAATCCGGCCCTGTGCATGTGGTTGCGAAATATGAAAATGGAGTAGGGGATGACGGGTGTGTTGATGACGACCCTAGGGGGTCTCGGCATGTTTATTCTGGGCATGAAGATGATGACCGATGGGCTCCAGATGTCCGCAGGGAAACGCATCAAGGCGATCTTGAGTGCCGTATCCTCCAATCGGTTGGTGGGATGCTTCACCGGCGCCTGTGTCACGGCGATGGTTCAATCCTCGTCGGCCACCACCGTCATGCTCATCGGATTCGTCACCGCCGGTTTGATGACGCTGCAGCAATCGGTGGGCATGATCCTGGGCGCCAACGTGGGCACAACGGTTACGGCCCAACTCATCGCTTTCAATCTTACCAAGCTGGCGCTGCCTGCCATCGCCACCGGGGTGGTGCTCAAATATTTTACTCAGCAAAAGAAGACCCGCTACATCGGTGAGATCATCCTCGGCTTCGGCCTGCTTTTCTACGGGATGGCCGTCATGAAGCTTGGGTTGGCACCGATCAAAAGCGATCCCACCTTTCTGGCCTTTTTTACCAAGTTTGACCCCAGTTCGGCGGGTGGTTTGCTGTTATGCGTGGTGGTCGGGGCCGGGCTGACCCTCATGGTTCAGAGTTCATCGGCCACCATCGGTCTCACCATGACCCTGGCCGGCCAGGGGTTACTGACCTTTCCCGGTGCCATGGCCCTGGTGCTGGGGGAAAATATCGGCACCACGATCACGGCCGAACTGGCCACCATCGGCTCCAACAACATCAACGCCCACCGGGCGGCGAGGGCCCACACCATGTTCAACGTCATTGGTGTGACCCTCATGCTGTGTATCTTTCCCCTGTTCGTTAAGCTGGTAGAGGCGATGACCCTGGGTCTCGGCGCCGGCCCCGTGGATCAGGTGGTTGGGGACGATCTGGTCAATATGTCCCGATATATCGCCAACGGCCATACCCTGTTCAACGTGATCAATGCCTTATTTTTTCTTCTGGTGCTGCCCTGGCTGATTAAAGTCACCATATTGCTTTCGCCCAAGGAGGAGGAGGACATCGACTACTACCGATTGCCCAACTTCGGCGATCGGCTCATCGACACCCCCATTGCGGCCATCGTGGAGACCCGCAGCGAAATCCTGCGGATGGCCGAAACCGCCCAGTATACTTTTCGAAGGACGGTGAAACAACTCGAGGATAGGAATCACAAGAAACTGGCCAAGTGGCGGCAGGTGGAAAATCACCTGGACGACATGCAGCGGGAGATCGTGGCCTACCTCATCCGGATTTACCAGAGCGATGTGAGCGAATCCGAGGCCAAGGAGATCTCAAGCCTGATGCGAATGACCAACAATATCGAACGTGTCGGCGACTCCGTCGAAAATATCGCCCAGGTCATCGAGGATATGATCGAAAGCCAGCTGACCTTCACTGAGAGGGCCATGACGGATCTGAAAAAACTAGTGGACAAGGTGTCCGAGTTCATGGACCTGATCGCTTCGGCCATGCGCCGGCGGCCGTCCAATTTCATGAATCATGCCGATAGCATCGAAAACGCCATTGATGCCATGCGCGAAAAATATCGTGACGACCACATCCAGCGTCTTCGTTCCTGCGAATGCGGCATCGATCAAGGACTGGTTTATGTCAGTCTGCTGACCAACCTGGAGAAGATCGGCGACTATTGCTTCAATATCGCCGAGGCCGTGGCAGGAAAAAAATGACGGCTTCAGGAACGAATGTGCTTGGACGGGATGCCCCAGATGAAATACCGAATCCATTCGAAGCCGAATAGCAGCAATTCCCGGTCGCCGGCCCGGAGCTTTTTAATCAGCGTTTTTTTGACCCGGTAGCGTTTGAGAAAACTACTCCGGAACACAAAATCACGGAACCGGTCGATGTTGTAGGCGGCCATGAAGGCCATTTTCCCCTTGGCGCCGTTCAGACCCTCGGAGCCCCATGGGTCGCTTTGAAACAGCGCTTTGACCGAGGCCCAGCGGGCGGTCATCCGGTTGTGCGTGACGGCCTCCTGATCATCGGCCCAGCCGGAGAGGGTCAGCCGTTGGTTCTCATGCCGGCCCTGGCAGAAATCCGGCGGCCGGAAGAAACTGATGATTTCCGATGTACCGGATCGGTCTTTGAACAGCATGCCATGTTCCACGGGAAAGGTGCGGCAGGTGTCGGGCCGATCCGGGTAGACCGTACACCCCGCGTCGCTCAGGAACGGGCAGGTTTTTGATTCGTTGTCGGCCATGCGCAGCAGCACGTCGGGAAAATGATTGCCTTCCCGCAGCACCACATCTACATGGGCTTCCAAGAAACGGTCGGAATCCATATCGAGACATTTGCGCAGTCGCAGCACATCGTAGGGGTAGAGAAACAGGTTCAGGTTCCGACAGCATTGGTTGAAGCAGGACAGACGGTTGTGGCACCGGAAATTGAAGGTATCGGTCTTTTTCAACGGTATGCCCGGCAGTTGGTTTATCGCTTCTGGATTAATCGATTTCATAGGTACCATTCATAGTGCTCACCAGCATTTGGGCTATGGTGAGCTTGATTTTATCGGTATACCCCGTTTTCCGGCGCAGTTCCGTTTCGAGCATCGCCATCTGCCGGTAATAAGGGGTGCGGTCGAATCGGATATACACGGTGGTGCCGCTGTCGCGGCACTGGTTGAAAAAGGCATCGCAACCCGGATTTTTGACGACCTCGCCGCCGGGGCGACGGAGTTCGTGGGGAATGCCGTGAAGCCGGCAGATCATGGGACGGTGGGTGTATGCCATGCACCGTCCGTCCCGGTTCAGCGGGCACATGATGCGCAGGGCTTCGCCCCTGCGGTCTGCGTCGGCCATTTCGGTGTACACCGTCAGCGCCTGTTTTTGGACTGTCCGACGAAGGTCGGGTTCAAGGGCGCGCACGCCTTCCACCAGGTAGAGATACTCCAAAAGCGTATGGTGGTAAAATCGGGTCAGGCAGCAGCTGTCCACGCAACCGTTGCACCGGAAACCGTACTGATCGGCAACGGCTGCATAGGCGCGATCCATCCCGCCGAAAAGGGTCGCCAGCCGGTTCAATAGCGGACGGTAACGGTGTCTGTTGGTCAAAAAGGGGACGGGCATCAGGTTCATGGCGATCAGGTAGAGCCCTAAACAGTGGGTGAAGGAAAAAAAAGTTTTTTGTAAAGGCCGAGGGCGTAGCGGTCGGTGATGCTGGCAATATAATCACAGACGACCTGTTCCACTGGATAGCCGTTGTTCAGGCAGCCGGCGATGCCCATGCCAGAGAGTTCGGCTTCGAAAAAAGCCCTGTTGTCAAGCAGGTACGCGTAAAGCTCGGACAGAATTTTTTTCGCTTTGACAAATTCCCCATGAACCTTAACGGATCGGTAGACATTTTCGTAGAGGAAGGCCCGCAACGTGGTCATGGCATCGAAAACCTCGTCGCTCATGCTCAGTCGCAATTCCCCGTTTGCCGCCCGACTGCAAAAGACCAAGTCCCGGATCATGGTGGTGGCCCGCTCCTGGTGGGTCCGGCCGATTATTCGGGTGCAGGTCGCCGGTATCTGGTTTTCGCGGATGACACCGCTGCGGATGGCATCGTCCAGATCGTGATTCAGGTAAGCCATGATGTCGGATATCCGAACGATGCGCCCCTCAATGGTGCAGGCCAGTTCGTTGGGATCATCGGGCAATATTTTCCCATAGCCTTTGGAGTGCTTGATAATACCATCTCTAACCTCGTGGGTCAGGTTTAATCCCCTGCCATCGTTCTCGATCACATCCACCACCCGCAGACTCTGCTTGTGGTGCGCGAACTGCGGGGAATGAATCTCCTGAAGCACCGCCTCGCCACCGTGTCCGAAGGGGGTGTGGCCCAAATCGTGCCCCAGGGCAATGGCTTCGGCCAGGTCCTCGTTGAGAAACATCGCCCGGGAAATGGTCCGGGCGATCTGAGATACTTCCAGCGTATGGGTCAGCCGCGTGCGGTATTCGTCACCCAGCGGATTGAGGAATACCTGGGTTTTATGCTTCAAGCGCCTGAATGCGTTGGAGTAGACGATGCGGTCACGGTCCACCTGGAACGCGGTTCGGATGGGGCAAGGATCTTCCGTTCGTTTTCGGCCCCGGGTCTGGTCGCTCCGGCAGCCGAACGGAGACATGAAATTTTTTTCGCGTTTTTCAAACTGCTCGCGTATATTCATGGCGTTCCGGTTGTGATTTCTTCATGCTGTACTATTGTAAGGTGAATTATCTATTCACAGACAAACCGCTTTGTAAAGCGGTATGTTGGGACGACAGGGTGGATTATGGGTGACCATCATCTGATATTGGGAGAGATCGGCGATTTTATCACCGATGAAATCCTGGCTGATACGCATGACGAGCGATACCGCCAGAAAATCGCCCGTTTCCTGGTGGTGGACAAGGGCTATGCAAAGGCGGATATCCATCCCCGCAACCCGCTGACCGTTGCCGCCGGCAGCCGGAAAGGGCGGCTGTGGGTGGATTTTTTGGTAACGGTTGACGACCGCACGATAATGGTGCTTAAATACGGGCCTGGTTCTCTGGTGACCCGTTATCGGTCGACCCTGGCCATCTCCCGGTTGATGGTCCCCTATCAGATCCCGGTGGTGGTGGTGACCAATGGTGAGGCGGTAGATATCCTCGACGGCGAAACCGGAAGGCTGACGGCATCGGGGTTTGACCGGATCCCCTCCCGGAAACGAATGCTACGGCAGCCGGCCCGGGCCAATTCTTTAATCATTTCACCAAAACGGGCGGAAATGGAGGCCAGGATCGTTTACGCATTTGAAATTGACGGTGGCTGTCCCTGCGACGATACCGCCTGCCGGATCGCATGAACCCGGAGACGGCATCGATAATAGACACAGCGTTCATGACTGCGGCGCTGGATCTGGCCCGGACGGCTCTGGCGGCCGGTGAGTTTCCCGTGGGTTGCGTGATTACAGACGGCGATACCGTGGTCGCCCGGGGGCAGCGCACGGGCACAGCCGCTGGATCGGGAAACGAGATCGACCATGCTGAAATTAACGCCCTCAGGCGCCTTTGGGCAACCGGGACGCAGATCAATCGGTCGACGCTGACCCTCTACTGCACGATGGAACCCTGCCTCATGTGCTTTGCGGCCATCGTGCTCACCGGCATCGGCAGAATCGTCTACGCCTATGAAGATGTGATGGGCGGCGGGACCGGCCTCGACCGATTCGGGTTGCCTCCCTTATATCGGGATGCGGATCTGACGGTGGTCCCCGGTGTGTTGAGAAAAGACAGCCTGTTGCTGTTCCGGCGTTTCTTCACCGATTCGGGGAACCCATACTGGACGGACAGCCCCTTGAGTCGCTATACCTTGGCCCAATCGGAACGTCCATGATCGGCTGTCGTGCGATTTTCCTTTTTTTTCCTTGCATTTGCCGACGGCGTCATATATTGAATCAAAGTTTGGTACCGGGTCAATTCTCGGTATTTATTTCGGAAGAGTGACATTGGTCCGCCGATGGGCGGCAGGGTCGATATAAACATTAGGGCCTCAGGAGGTGGAAGCATAGCTGGTCCCAGATATAGACAGATGGAAAAGAGACGTCCCGATACCACACGGATTAATCAGGGTATCCGGACCAGGGAAGTCCGCTTGATTGACCCGGAGGGAAACCAGGTCGGCGTTCTTCCGATTCATCAAGCGTTGGCCAGAGCCAATGATTTCGGTTTGGACCTTGTCGAAATTTCGCCCAACGCGAAACCGCCGGTATGCAAGATCATGGATTACGGGCGTTTCAAGTACGAGCAGACCAAAAAACAGCAGGAAGCCAAGAAGAAGCAGACCACTTTCCAGATCAAAGAGATCAAGGTCCGGCCCAAAACCGGAAACCATGATCTTGAGACGAAAATGGGGCATATTCGTAAATTTCTTGGCCGAAAAGACAAGGTTAAGGTGACCGTGATGTTTCGGGGTCGGGAAATCACGCTATCGGACCGTGGCAGAGCCCTGTTGCAACAAATTGCCACAGAACTGGAAGAGATCGCCGTTGTGGAACAGTATCCCAAGTTCGAGGGGCGAACGATGATGATGATTCTGGCGCCCAGATAGTGCTGCCGGGTCGATGACCGGCTGTGGTACCGGCTCTTGGGCCATGGCTCACGCGAAAAGAAACCACCCGTTTCAACAGCTGGCGTGAACGCATGTGTTTCGTTCACGCCAGCTGTTTTTAATATGGGGTTTCCGCCGGACGTGTTAACGCAGGCGGTTGGAATGTCAGACCGTTTCGATAATTCAGAATGATGATCAAATTTTTGTTCAAGGAGAGAAACCATGCCGAAAATTAAAACCAACCGGGCGGCCGCAAAGCGGTTCAAGAAGACCGGGTCCGGCCGATACACCTTTTCAAAATCTCACCACAGTCACCTCCTGACGACCAAGAGTCGGAAGCGTAAACGGTCCCTGAAAAAGATGCAACTGGTCAAAAAGAGTGATATGCGGGAAGTTCGGCTCCTTTTACCAAACGGGTAATCGGCGGTAAGATATGAATTTATATGGCAGGTTTTACCGGCGGCGGCATTTGTGGTGCGATGCGAGCGGCACGGTGGCTCTGTTATCAAGGAGATGAGATCATGCGAATTAAAAGAGGATTCAAGGCGAGAAGACGCCGTAAGAAAGTGTTGAAACTGGCCAAAGGATTCCGCGGTGGGCGAAGCAAACTGTTTCGGACTGCGGCCGATTCCGTCGACAAGGCCCTTAACTACGCCTATCGGGATCGTAAACAGCGAAAACGCCAGTTCCGTCGATTGTGGATTGCCCGCATTAATGCCGCGGCGCGCATGAATGATCTTTCGTACAGCCGATTCATCAATGGTCTTAAAAAGGCCGACGTGAACCTGGATCGAAAGGTACTTGCCGAGCTCGCAATATCAGATCCCTCTGGATTTGCTCAGATTGCCGCGTTGGCGTCACAGCAGGGCTAACCCGGGTTTTCCTGTCGCGGCGAGCTCCCCCCGCTGCCCTTCCCCTTTAAAGCCGATAATGCGACCGCAGTCCTCGTCCCGCTCCGGCGGGACCGAGGGACAGCGAAAATCCATATAACAGAGCGACGATCGTGGAAAATACCATTGAACGGATATATGCGGGTGCCATGGAAGCGCTGGCATCGGCGACCGATGCCGATGCGGTGAACGACCTTTCCACCCAATACCTGGGTCGTAAAGGACGCATCACGCACTATTTGAGAAACATTTCAAGCCTTCCCGTCGAGCAGCGGCCCCAGGCGGGCAAGCGGGTCAATGAAATCAAACGATCCCTCGAGGGTGAATTCAAGAATGCGCTGACCCATTTGGCCAATCGGTCCAAAACGGTGACGGACCGCATCGATGTCTCCCTGCCGGGCCGGGCTCCGAAAAAGGGATCGCTCCACCCCATTACCCAGATCACCAACCGGATCTGCGGCATCTTTTCCCAGATGGGTTTTGATGTGGTCGAAGGCCCGGAAGTGGAATCCGACTACTACAATTTCGAGGCCCTCAACATTCCCAAAAATCACCCTGCCCGGGACATGCAGGACACCTTTTACGTGTCGGAAAATGTGGTCCTTCGAACCCACACCTCTCCCACCCAGCCCCGGGTGATGGAAAGGCAGCAGCCACCTGTTCGTATCATCGCCCCCGGCAAGGTGTACCGATGCGATTCGGATCTGACCCACACGCCCATGTTTCACCAGGTGGAGGGGCTTTTGGTGGACCGACATGTTTCCTTCGCCGATCTCAAGGGCACCCTGACCGCCTTCATTCACCAGATGTTTGACGACCGGACCACCTTGCGCTTTCGGCCCAGTTTTTTCCCCTTCACCGAACCCAGCGCCGAGGTGGATATCCGCTGCGTGATCTGCCGGGGAAAGGGATGCCGTGTCTGTTCCCACACCGGTTGGTTAGAGATACTGGGCTCCGGCATGGTCCATCCGGCGGTGTTCGAAAATATCGGCTATGACACCAGCCGATACACCGGTTTTGCTTTCGGCATGGGCGTGGAACGCATCGCCATGCTTAAATACGGTATTGATGATATCCGGCGCTATTTCGATAATGACTGCCGATTCCTAAGTCAATTTTAACGGAGCGTCCCTGAACCGATGAAAGTAAGTCTAAGCTGGCTGAAAAAATATGTGCCCATCAATATGGCGGTCTCTGATCTTGCCGATGCGCTGACCATGGCCGGACTCGAAGTGGAAGCCGTGGAAGATCGGTACGCCTATCTGGATACGGTGGTTGTCGGTCGGGTGGTGGAGGTGCTTCCGCATCCCAACGCCGATCGGCTGAAATTGTGCCGGGTGGACGGTGGAGACGGCATTGTGCCGGTCGTTTGCGGAGCACCTAACGTGATGGTCGGTATGAAAGCGCCCCTGGCCCGTGTCGGCACCCTGCTGCCCAGCGGCACGTTGTTGGAAAATACCGTCATTCGGGGCGAAGCCTCCGAAGGAATGCTGTGCAGCGAGGCCGAATTGGGATTGGGCCATGACGGTTCCGGACTGATGATTCTGGATGGGGATTTCCAGCCGGGCGTTTCTTTGAAATCGGCCCTTGCGCTTTCTGATCACACCTTCGAAATTGGGCTGACACCCAACCGGCCCGATTGCTTGAGCATGATGGGCGTAGCCCGCGAGATTGCCGCCATCCAGGGTGTTCCCATGAATTCGCCCGTATTCAGCCTGCCCGATGCCGAGGGCGACATCGGCGCGTTGGCTTCGGTGACCGTCGAAGCACCGGCGCATTGCCCCCGGTATACCTGCCGACTGCTGGAACGCATCACTGTCACGCCATCTCCACAATGGCTCCAGGATCGTCTGCGCTCGGTGGGTGTACGGCCCATCAACAACCTGGTTGACGTGACCAATTTCGTGATGCTGGAAACCGGCCAGCCCCTGCACGCCTTTGATTTTGACAACCTGGCCGGCCATCGCATCGTGGTTCGAACGGCTGCACAGGGAGAGCCCTTTACCACGCTGGATCAAAAGCCTCGCCGGCTTTCCGAACAGATGCTCATGATCTGCGATGGCGAAAAACCGGTTGCCGTGGGCGGTGTCATGGGAGGGCTGAATTCGGAGATCGAGGCCTCGACCACCCGTGTGCTCATTGAAAGTGCCTGCTTCGACCCGATCAGCATCCGCAAAACGTCAAAGGCCCTGGGGCTCAATACCGATGCCTCCCATCGGTTCGAACGGGGTGTGGATCCGGATGGCACGCTTTTCGCTTTGGACCGTGCCGCCGGCCTCATGGCCGAACTGGGGCGGGGGCGGCTGGTGGGCGGTACGATCGATGAAGATTTCAGGAACACCGATCCCCTGGTGCTGACGTTGTGTGTGGATGCCACCAACAATCTGCTGGGCACCGATTTGGATCGTGATCGTATGGCTTTGCTGCTGGAAAGCATCGCATTCAAGGTTAAGAACGGCGACAAAAACGACCTTTGGGTAAAGGTGCCGTCATTCCGGGTGGATGTCACCCGCCCCCGGGATCTGGTGGAAGAGGTGGCCCGGCTTTCCGGCTACAACCAAATCCCAATCACCTTCCCCGCGTTACCTGCCCGGGGTACGCATCCTTCTTCAATGATGGTCCGGCGAAATAAGGTCAGGGATATTCTCAGCGGGTTCGGATTCTCCGAGACGATCAATTACAGCTTTATCAGCGCCGAGTCCTGCGACCGGATTCAACTGGCCGATGATGACCCCCGCCGCGGCCATGTGGCTTTGCTCAATCCCATTTCCGAGGAGCAGGCGGTAATGCGGACCACTCTGATCCCCGGCATGCTTGAAGCGGCCCAGCGAAATATTTCCCGACAGCAGAACAGCCTGCGCCTGTTTGAAGTCGGCAAGGTCTTCCTTCCCCAACCGCATCTCCCCCTTCCCCTGGAAAAAGAGATGCTGGTCGGCCTCTGGACCGGTCCACGCCTAAAGGCCGCCTGGCATACGCAGGAAGCGGCATGTGATTTTTTTGATATTAAGGGTGTGGTCGAAGGGATGGCCCTTTCACTCGGCATTACCGAATTGTCATTTACCGCGCTGCCGGATGACCGGTGTTGCTACACCCGCGCAGGCCATACGGCCCAGATCCTTCACGGCGGGAAGATGGTGGGTATTGTGGGTGAGGTGGACGCCTCGGTGGTGGACGGTTACAGTCTCAGGCAGACGACGTTTGTTTTTGAGTTGGATCTGGAGATGCTCGACCAGCTCCTGCCTGATGACAAGCAAATGGCACCGATACCGCGTTTTCCTTCAACGGCCCGTGATATCACCGTTATCGTCGACCATGAAATCGAATCCAGTCGCCTGTTAGACGCGGTGACCCAATTTGGCGAAAAACTGGTGGGGGACCTGTACCTGTTTGATGTGTTTGCCGGTGATCCCATACCGGAAGGAAAAAAGAGTGTATCTTTCAGGGTCGTTTATCGATCCGCCGAACGTACACTGGAGGATGAAACCGTCAACGAGATTCATCACCATCTCACCCATCGCTTGATTACCGAATTTGGTGCGGCACTGCCGACCTGATCCATCTGAAGCCGCCGGCAGCGCTACGACTGATATGGATAATGCCGATGAAAGAAGATGCTTACGGTGTCGCCGAGATACCCGACAAGTTTTATTTCAAGATCGGTGAGGTCAGTCATATCGCCGGCACGCCTCCGTACGTACTACGGTTCTGGGAAAGTGAATTCAAGCAGATTAAGCCCAAGCGGACCGATGCGGGGCAGCGCCTTTACCGCAAACAGGATGTGGTGCTGGTCTTAAGGATAAAACACCTTCTCTACGACCGAAAATTCACCATCGAAGGCGCTCGGCAGCATCTAAAGAAAAAATATGGCACGCCGGCGGAACCAACTCCCGCCTTGCCTGATCTTACCGAGATCAGGGCGGAACTGATACACATCCGGGACCTGATCGATACCCGTCGACCTTGATTGCCGAAAGTGGACCATCGTTTGAGGCGTTCTTCCCCGGCGGCGTGTTGGGAGAGATAGAAATATATTGACAGCGCGTCTGTTTTACCCTAATTAGTACATTTTGGTGAGCGGGCATAGCTCAGTTGGTAGAGTACAAGCTTCCCAAGCTTGGTGTCGCGAGTTCGAATCTCGTTGCCCGCTCCATTTCAGGTCCGTTTTCGTCTGTTTCGGTGATCGCTGCCTGGACAATGGTGGATTTTCCGCTGGACGTGGTGTTATGGACTGGTAAGTGACGGTATCCATAATCGGTTGAACATGGAAACGGGCTGTTTGCCCGTTTTTGTTTTTGTTCGGTGAGGATATGGCAAAACGCACTGGAAAACGAGGAGTTAAAGCGGGGAAGCGGGCGGCTTATCGCCAAGCCGTTCCGGAGACCCTGAAGCAGCAGCGGGCATTTGTTGATTCGGTTACCCGTCTGGCCGATTCACTGTGTCTCTCCGAAGGATTGGAGCTGGTCCATGTTGAGTATCAGCGCGAGCCGGGCGGCCTGACATTGCGCCTTTATCTGGATAATCCCGGGGGCGTCACACTGGACGATTGTGCCGACATCAGCCGACAAATGGACGACCTTTTGGATGTGCACACGCCGGATGCACCGCCATACCGGTTGGAGGTATCATCACCGGGCCGCGACCGGCCGGTGGGCAAGCTCAATGATTTTATGCGTTTTACGGGTCATCGCATCAACATTCGTATGGCCGCTGCCGTTAACGGCCGGAAAAACTTCTCCGGTGTGCTGGATGGGGTGGTCGATGAAATGATCCGGATTCGGCTGGATAACGAGACGGTCAGTTTGAGTTTTAAAGGTATAACGCGGGCACGACTGGTCAATTGTAACGGAGAACACTGATGTTTATTGCAGATATCAAACGTGTGGTAGAGCAGGTAAGCCGGGACAAGGGCATCGATGTTGGAATACTGATCCGCGCCCTGGAAGAGGCGTTGCGCTCTGCTGCCAGAAAAAAATTCGGTGGCAAGATCGACATTGAGGCGCAGTACATTCCTGACACGGGGGAGATCGAGGTTTTCCAATTCAAAGAGGTGGTGGCGGAGGTAACCGAGCCGGATCTGCATATCGACCTGGACGAAGGGCGAAAGCTTGACCCCGAATGCGAGGTCGGCGACAGCCTCGGCACCAAAATGGACACCTCCACTTTCGGCCGCATTGCCGCGCAATCCGCCAAACAGGTGATTATCCAGAAGATGAAGGACGCGGAGCGGGATGCGGTGTACTCCAGCTATATCGACCGCAAAGGGGAAGTGATCAACGGCATCGTCCAACGGGTGGACCGAGGCAGCATCATCGTAAACCTGGGAACCACCGAAGCCATCCTGCCCACAAGGGAACAGATCCCCCGGGAAAATTACCGACGCGGGGATCGTATCCGTGCCCTGATTTTCGATGTGCTTTATGATACCCGTGGACCTCAGATCGTACTCTCGCGAACGCATCCCGACCTGCTGATTAACCTATTCAAAACCGAGGTGCCCGAGATCAGCGAGGGTATCGTGGAGGTCAAAGGGGCCGCCCGAGAACCGGGAGCCCGGGCCAAGTTTGCCGTTTCCTCCAACGATTCAGATATCGATCCGGTGGGGGCCTGTGTCGGGATGAAGGGCAGCCGGGTGCAGAATGTGGTTCAGGAGCTTCGGGGCGAAAGGATCGATATCATCACCTGGCATGTGGATGCGGCCAAGTATGTCTGTAACGCCCTGGCGCCGGCGGAAATTTCCCGCGTCATCATCGATGAAGAGAATAACGCCATGGAGGTCATCGTCCCCGATGAATTTCTTTCCGTTGCCATTGGGAAAAGGGGCCAGAATGTGCGCTTGGCTTCTAAACTTACCGGATGGCACCTGGACGTCAACTCTGAGTCCAAATACAACGAGATGATGGCACTCGGATTCGAATCACTGGTCAATGTTCCCGGTGTCGGTGACAGTCTGGCCGATGCCTTCGTCGAAAAGGGGATCTATTCAGCCGAAGAGTTGGTCGACGCTTCCGTTGAAGAGCTGGTCGAGATTCGCGGTATCGGCGAGGAAAAGGCGGTGGTGTTGATGGAAAACGCAAGACAATATATCATTGAAGCCGCCGAAGCCCGGCGTCTGGAAGATGAGGCCCGCGCAAAAGAAGCAGCCCAGGCCCATGCAGAAGATGACGTGGTGCCGGTTGAAACACCGGCTGATCAACCAGACGATGCGGGGGGTTCCGACACCGAGTCCTCTGAAGAGGCCCAGTAGCGGATCCGCGTGCAGACACGACAGCAAGGCAAAACAGCTTATAATACGATATCGGGGGGAATGGATGGCAAAAATCAGAATATATGAGTTTGCCAGAGATCTTAACATGACGAACAGGGAACTCCTGGATCGAATCCGGGACCTTGACATTGACGTCAGCAGCCATATGAGTTCTTTGGACGAAGACGTGGTGGCGAAGATCAAATCGATGCTTTTTGGAGAAGAAAAAGACGATCAGCTTGAGGAAAAACGTGTCCGGCCCACCGTGATCCGGCGGCGCAAGGTTGTGACGCCCCAGTCGCCAGAAGCCATCGAGGCCGAGATCGTTTCGGCTGAAGCGTTGGCATCCACCCCGACTGAACCCCGGAAACAGGTTTCGGCGGCGGCTGTTGTCGAAGCGCCACCGGAAAAAAAGCCGGTGGTGAAAAAGCGCAAGCCTGCCGAATCCGCCAGGATAATTTCAACGCCTGAAATGGAAACACCCGACATGCCCCTTGAAATGGCGGAACCCGATACGGCGGATGCGACACCGGTCGAAATGCCTGCGGCTGCAACGGTTGAGCCTGAAGCACCTACATTGCCGGAACCAAGTACCGTCACCGCTGCAACGACGGAATCGGATGTCGCCGCCGACGAGACATCACCGGTCACCGAAGCGACAGCCCCTCCTGTCGAGACGACCGATGGCGATTCGGCCTCCGGTGAGGCCGCCTCTGCGGTCCCGGCCGTCGACAAGCGGCCGAAGGCAAAGGCCAAAAAAGGAAAGAAGGACGCGCCCGCCAAAATCATTAAGCTGCCGACCACACCAAAAATTCCATCGGTTTCGGCTCGGCACACCGATCCGACGGGTCCTCCGCCACCCAAGACCGTCGATGCCCCCGTTTCTGCCAAGGACAAGAAAAAGGGGTTGCGGAAAAAAAGTACGAATCCCAGTGAAACACGGCCCGCAAAAAAGAAACGCGGTTTCCGCAAAAGAGAGATCGTTGAGGGGGCGGCGCTTTACAGTGGGAAAATGCGTGGCCGTAAGGGGCGCAAGGGCGGCAGATTGAAAGCCATGCCGGTTGGGCAAAAAACACAGATCACCACGGCCAAGGCCATAAAACGGCGGGTGAAGGTCGATGAAACCATCGTGCTGTCGGAACTGGCCAAACGCATGGGCATCAAGGCCAACGAAATGATCGTCAAACTCATGGGGATGGGGGTCATGGCCACGGTGAACCAGACCATCGACTATGACACGGCGGTCCTGGTGGCTGGTGAATTCGAATACGAGGTTGAAAAGGCATCCTTTGAAGAGGAGGTGATCCTGAAGAAAACCAACGAGGACGACTCCGAAATGATGTTCCCCAGACCCCCTGTGGTGACCATCATGGGCCACGTGGACCATGGTAAAACATCGCTGCTCGACGTGATCCGCAAAACCCGTGTGACCGAAGGCGAAGCGGGTGGTATTACCCAACACATCGGTGCGTATCATGTCGAGACCGAAAAGGGTGTCATTGCCTTTCTGGATACGCCGGGGCATGAGGCCTTCTCGGCCATGCGTTCACGTGGTGCCAAGGTGACCGATATCGTTGTGTTGGTGGTGGCCGCAGATGATGGGGTCATGCCCCAGACCGTGGAGGCGATCAGCCACTCCAGGGCCTCCGGAGTGCCAATCATCGTGGCCGTTAACAAGATGGACAAGCCGGGCGCCGATCCGGACCGCGTCCAACGTGAACTCAGCGAGCATGGCCTGCTGTCGGAAGCCTGGGGCGGTGATGCTATTTTTGTCATGGTGTCGGCCAAAAAGGGCACCGGAATCGGTGAACTGCTGGAAATGATTTCACTTCAGGCGGAAATACTTGAACTCAAGGCCAATCCGAACAAGCTGGCCAGCGGCCACGTGGTCGAGGCCAAACTGGATTCCGGCCGTGGACCCGTGGCCACTGTGTTGGTACAAGAAGGTACCCTGCGTGCCGGCGATTCCATCGTCTGCGGAATGCACTACGGAAAAATCCGTGTGCTCCAAGACGATTTGGGCCGCACGGTTGAATCGGCCGGTCCGTCCATGCCGGTGGAAATTGTGGGCCTTTCCGGTGTACCCATGGCCGGAGATGAACTGGTGGCGTTGGCCGATGAGAAGGATGCCCGCCAGGTGAGTCAGCACCGCACCCAGAAATCGCGCTCCAAGGAGTTGGCCAAGACCAATCGGCTGAGCCTGGAGGGATTGTTTGAACAGATGCAGCAGGGCGAGGTCAAGGACCTGAACCTGATCATCAAAGCGGATGTGGACGGTTCCATCGAAGCCCTGAGAGACTCGTTGGTCAAGCTTTCCAACGAGGAGGTGAGCATCAACGTGGTTCACGTGGCCACCGGCGCCATCACCGAGTCGGACATCTCCCTGGCCGCAGTCTCCAATGCCATTATTATCGGATTCAACGTCCGGCCGAATGCCAAGGTGCAGGAACTGGCCGCCGAAGAGAATGTGGATATGCGTTTCCACAACGTCATCTACAATGTCATCAAAGAGGTCAAGGATGCTATTGTGGGCATGATGCAGTCGATCTACGAGGAGCGGGTACTGGGCCGCGTCGAGGTTCGTCAGACCTTCCATGTCCCCAAGATCGGTACCATTGCAGGCTGTTATGTGACCGACGGCAAGATCCAACGGGGCCAGCTTATGCGATTGGTGCGAGACGGCATCGTTATCTACGAAGGCAAAAACAGCAGTCTGCGCCGGTTCAAGGACGATGTAAAAGAAGTTCAATCCGGCTATGAATGTGGTATCGGAATCGAAAATTTCAATGACATCAAGGTCGGCGACGTTATCGAGAATTACTACTTGGAAGAGATCCGGCCGGAAGTGGAGTGATGAGCCCCGATGGTGGTAGGTGTCGGACACATCGTTTTCAGGATTCATCGTTGCCGCTCCTTGAAGGAGAAACGCAAGGTGGTCAAAGCCATCGTTGCCCGCATCGGCAACCACTTTAATGCATCGGTGGCTGAGGTTGCGGACAATGAAATATATCAACGGGCCGTCATCGGTATCAGTCTGGTGGGCAGCGACCGACGGATGATCAATGCAAAACTGGACAAACTGTTTAATTTTGCCGAAGACTTGGGGCTCGCGGAGATGATTGACACCCAGTTGGAGATCATTTCACTATGATCGACAGGTTCTTCGGCGAAAAACCGGATCGAATGGGTGACAATCGTGGGAACCAGATCATTTAATCGAGCGGAAAGAGTCGGCGGGCAGGTTCAGAGAGTGTTGGCCGACCTGATCCGAAAGGGTGTCAGCGACCCAAGGCTTGCCCAAACAACCATCACCGGGGTGGTCATGAACAGGGATCTGCGGATCGCCAAGATTTATTTTTCCACCCATGGCGGGGCACATGACGAGGCGGGCGTTTTAGCGGGGTTTGAGAGCGCTAAAGGATTTATCAAACGGGAACTGGCCGGGGCGCTTGGTCTTCGGTATATGCCGGATTTGCGATTTTATTACGATGCGTCATTTGACTATGGTGCTCAGATCAACCGGGTACTAAAATCCATGCAAACCGATGATGAAAAAAATAATCCAACAGCTGACGAGTAGTGAACGCGTCCTGCTGGCGTCCCATACCAACCCTGACGGCGATGCCATCGGCGCCCTTCTGGCCATGGGTATTGCACTGGAAAAGCTGGGTTGCGAGGTGGTATGCTACAACGAGAGTACCATCCCTGCGGTCTACCGGTTTCTGCCTTCGGTGGACCGTATCCGGAAACGGCTGACGAATCTGAAGCAATTCGATACGGCGGTAATTCTGGACTGCGGCGACGTGACCCGTGTTGGTTCAATAGCTGACGCCATTGCCGCCATACCGGCCATCATCAATATCGACCACCACGTCACCAACACCCGATTCGGTCAATACCATCTGGTGGATGTGGACGCCTGCGCCACCGCTGAAATTGTCTATAGACTGGTTCAGGCCATGGATATTGAAATCGATACGGCTATGGCCACGGCTATCTATACCGGTATCTTGACCGATACGGGGTCTTTCCGTTTTTCCAACACCAACCGGGCGGCCTTTTCTATCTGCGAAGCCATGGTGGCCATGGGGGTGACGCCGTCCACGGTGGCCCAGCATGTATACGGAACCTATTCCCTGGGACGGATCAAACTGCTCAACCTTGCATTGGATTCCATCGAGATATCCCACAACGGGCAGCTTTCCATCATGACGGTTACCCAGAAAATGCTGGTGAATACCGGCACCCAGCCCGAAGATGCCGATGGCCTGATCAACTACGCCCGACGGATTCAAGACGTGAAGGTCGCCGCCCTGATTCATGAGCTGGAAAACGACAACGATGCGTCGGGAAGTCGCAAACGGTTCCATGTGAGTCTGCGTTCGGACGGCAGTGTGGATGTTTCCCGTATTGCCATGGGTTTCGGTGGGGGCGGTCATGCCGGCGCCGCCGG
>DEIP01000085.1:0-37036 GCA_002352605.1 Desulfobacteraceae bacterium UBA2771
TCGACCATGGTGTATTGGTTCAGCAATTGGGCCGTCGAGCGGATTAACAGAAAGCAACCGGGTAAGGAAATCATTGCAAATGTTCCGGATTTAGGTATCATTAATACGTAATCGAACCAGTTCATCGGTACCGGCATCACGCGGGTCGCCCCCCATCTGCGGCCGTTTGTTGAAGCGCCGCATGTCGGCCGATAAAACGACATCGCCGCCGGTGTCCGCCCGCAGGCCATCGCTGTCGAGGGGTCTGTTTTTCTCAGCGGAGGAATACATGGCCGGCAATCATTCATCATCACCTGAGAATCCACGCGCCGGCATCCCAATTAGGAGGTACTATGGTTGATTCCCGAAGCTGGGACTGGGATACCAGTGAGAAAAAGATTCCCCTGGACTCCTGGAAAGCGGAATACCAATGGGTTGAGGAGCCCTATGTCAGCCCCGACGGGGAAAAGATCGCCGCCGTCGTCAACGTGGATGAAGGAGAATTCACCGTCTGCGTCAACGGCCGGGCCTGGGGGGAAACGGTGTTCGATAAAATCTGGCACCTGCGTTTCTCACCGGATGGCCGACTCACCGCCCTGGTGTCCGAAATGGGCGAATGGACCATGGCCGTGAACGGCAAGGCATGGGAAAACAAATTCGGCTATATCTGGGAGCCTCGATTCAACGCCAACGGCACCAGTATCGCTGCCGCCGTGCAACAGGACATGCAGTACGCCATGGTTCTCAACGGCCAACCCTGGAAGCAGACTTACGCCAACATGACCTTTTTTGCGCTGAGCCCCGACGGCCGGCACACCGCCGGTGCCGTTCAGGTGGAATCGGTGGATTCGGGCGAAATCCACAAATTTCAGGAGGGCAGCTTTACCGCCGCCTTGGACGGCAAACCGTGGGACGCGCGTTTCGTTAACGTCTGGAACCTGGCCATCAGCCCGGAAGGCGGGCACCTGGCCGCAGAGGTCCGGCTCAACCTTTACGATTACACCATTGCCGTGGACGGTGTGCCATGGGACGCCCACTACGCCACCGTCTGGGAACCGGTGTTCAACCCGATTAGCGGAACGGTCGTGGCCCCGGTGCGGGAAAAGGGCATGTGGGGGCTGGCCGAGAACGGCAACATCCTCTGGGATCGACGCTTTTTTCAGCTCTGGCATCAGATGTTCAGTCCCGACGGCAGCCGGCTGGCCGCCATCGTGGCCCCCAGCTACGGCCGCTGGACCGTGGCCGTAGACGGTGTGCCCTGGTCGGCCACCTTCACCAAGCTGGTCACCGACGCGGTCTTCAGCCCGGATGGGCAGCGCATCGCCGCCCTGGCCAAGGATGCGGAAACCTTCCGCGTGGTCGTGGACGGCAGTCCCTGGTCCGGTACCTGGGACATGGCCTGGAAGCCGGTCTTCAGCCCGGACGGAAAGGACGTGGCCGCCAAGGTAGAGAAGAAAGGCCAATACACCTACGCAGTCAACGACCGGGTCTGGTCCACATCCTGTGATGCCGCCTGGGACCCAATCTTCAGCCCCGAGGGCACGCACCTGATGCTGCGCACCATCGAGGCGGGCAGCTACGTCCGGCGCATCGTCCCTGTTTCTGAAATCGCCGCCTGAGCTGAGCGTTTTGACTTTTTTATTTTTTCAATTCAGCTCGTATTCGGGGGTGTACCTCCAGAAGAGGAGAAATAGATGCATACCTTCTACAACGTCGTCAGTGGGCCGCTGGCATGGATCGCCTTTATCCTCTTCTTTGGGGGCAGCATCTACCGCATCGTCCGGATGTTGATGCTGGTGGCCGAAAAAGAGAAATTCATTTTCACCTACATGAGCTGGCGCTACAGCCTGCGGTCCATTTTGCACTGGATCATCCCATTTGCCACGGTGAGCTGGCGGCGTCAGCCCGTTCTTACCGTGATCACATTCGCCTTCCATGCCTGCCTGATAGCCACCCCCCTATTTCTACTCTCCCACGTCCTGCTCTGGGACGAGGCTTTTGCCATCAGCTGGTGGACCCTGCCCGACGCCGTGGCCGATGTCATGGCCATCATCGTCATTCTGGGGGCGATCTATTTTCTGGCTCGACGGCTCACCCAGCCGGATGTCAAGTTCATCACCTCGGCCTCGGATTTCGTGATCCTGGCCATCGTGGCGGCGCCCTTTGTCACCGGCTTTCTGGCCTACCACCAGTGGCTGTCCTATCCACTGGTCATGTGTCTGCACGTGCTGGCCGGAGACATCATGCTCGCGGCGATCCCTTTCACCAGGCTCAGCCACATGCTTTTCTCGCCTTTCACCCGGGCCTACATGGGTTCCGAGTTCGGCAAGGTGCGACACGCCCGGGATTGGTAGGCGCAATGGATTGAATCAACCGGAGGCCGGTGTACCTTGAAATCCGGCATAAGCCGAAAAAGGAGTTCTCAACATGGCGGGACCGTTAAAAAAAGAAAAAGCCGGCGTCGTGGACGAGGGTATCGACGTCGGCATCTCCCGGCTCAGCGAAGCGAAAATCCAGTCGGTGATCAACGGCGTCATCGAGTCCGAAACCGGCGCCCGGCTGAAGACCTACGTGGAGACCTGCATTCACTGCGGGCTGTGCTCGGAAGCCTGCCACTACTACCTGTCCCACGATAAAGACCCGCACTACTCACCGGTGGGAAAAGTCAAGCAGACCATCTGGGAGATGCTGCGAAAAAAGGGGCGGGTCAGTCCGGAATTTATCCGCCGGGCGGCCATCATCGCCCACACCGAATGTAACCTGTGCAAGCGTTGCACCCAGTACTGCCCCTTCGGCATCGACATTACCTATCTGATGAGCGTGGTGCGCCGGATCATCCACAAGCTGGGGGTCACCCCGCTCTACATTCAGGACACGGCCCACAGTCATTCGGTGACCATGAACCAGATGTGGGTCAAAGGCGACGAGTGGCCGGATACCCTCCAATGGCAGGAAGAGGAAGCCCGGGTGGAGATTCCCGACCTGCGCATCCCGATGGAAAAAGAGGGGGCGGACATCATGTACAGCGTCATTGCCCCGGAACCCAAGTTCCAGGCCCAGCTGATCTACCAGGCGGCAATCATCATGCAGGTGGCCGGGGTCAACTGGACCATGCCCGCCTCCGTGGGGTGGGACAACAGCGACATGGCCATGTTCACCGGAGACAACGAGATCATGGGGCGCCTCAAGCGATCCCATTTCGAGACCGCCGCCCGACTCAAGGTCAAGAAAATCGTCATGGGCGAATGCGGCCACGCCTTCCGCTCGGTCTACGACATGGGCAACCGATGGCTGGGCTGGTCCATGCCGCCCTTTACCATCGTCCACGCCATCGAGTTCTACCATGATCTGATCAAGGAGGGCCGCATCAAGATCGCCAAGAAATACCGGCCGCCCATCACCCTGCACGATCCATGCAACGTGGTACGCGGCGGCGGGCTGCACGAAAAAGCCCGTTACGTGGCCCATGCCCTGTGCGAGAATGTGATCGAGATGCACCCCAACCGGGAACATAACTACTGCTGCTGCGCCGGCGGTGGCGTGATCAACACCGGCCCTCCCTTCAAAATGACGCGCATCGAAGGCAACCGCGTCAAGGCCGAACAACTCTTCGTCGCCAAGACCAAGGGCGCCGAGGTCCTCGTGGCCCCCTGCCACAACTGCCACAGCGGCTTGCACGACATTGTGCACCACTATGAAATCGGACTGGACATCAAGTTCTTCGGGGACATTATCTACGAAGTGATGGAAAAGCCCGCGCAAGCGGGGCCCTAAGACCAGGAGAAATCATGAGAACCGTCACGCTGATCGCACTGCCACTATTGATAGGAATCCTCCTGGCCGCCACCCCGGCATGGTCCCAGGAGGAGATGACCGTCGTGGACAACACCAACTTCGACAACCCCCAGCGCACACCGTCGGTATTCGTTCACGATGCACACAATGAAACCGCCGGCATCGATGACTGCGCCACGTGCCACCACGTCTACGAAGGTGGCCGGCTGGTGGAAGATGAATCATCGGAAGACCGGCGTTGCTCGGAATGCCACGACCTGGAAGGATCCGATGGTCAGCCGCCGTTGATCAAGGCCTTTCACACCAACTGCAAAGGCTGCCATCAGGAACAGAAGCAGGGACCGATTATGTGCGGTGAGTGCCACATCAAGGCGGGAATCCATTAATGATGGAGGCTTCTATCATGCCAAAAAAAATTCTCATTATCGACGACGACCCCATTGTGGTCAGATATCTGGAAGCCGTATTCAGCGACAACGGCTACGAAACCTGCACCGCCTCTTCCACCATGGAAGGACTGGATGTGGTTAAACGGGAGAGACCCGATCTGATCACCCTGGACCTGCAGATGCCCGGCGAGTGGGGCCCCCGCTTCTATCGCAAATTGCGCAAGGACAAAGACCTGCGCGACACCCCGATCATCGTGGTCAGCGGCATCGACGGCGACCACGCCATCAAGAATGCCATTGCTTTTGTTAAAAAGCCTTTCGACCCGGAAAAACTGGTGGGAATCGTCAAAAATACGATTGGATAAGCCACACCATGGCATCGGTTTTGGATGCTTTCATGAAGCAGATCCCCGGCGGAACGATCGCCGTATTTTTGCCGACCTTCAAGACGCCGCGGATCTATTCTATGTCCACGGAGATCTGCCGGGATGTGTCCTCCTCGGGTTTGGGGATCTCCACCACCAGCACGCCGTTTTTGAATTTGGCCTTGATCGCTTCAGGCAAAACCATCGCATGAAGGGTGAACGTCCGCTGGAATTTTCCACAGATGCGCTCCCGGCGATAATAGTTTGTCGCCTGGTATACCGGATCGACGGACCGCTCTCCACTGATGGTCAACACGTTGTCTTTAACTTCCAACAACACATCCTCCTTATTCACGCCCGGCAGGTCGGCGGCGATGACGACGCCCTGTTCCGTTTCAAAAATATCCACACCGGGCGTCCAGGCGCACAGGGAGACCTGGCCATCCTCATCCGTCCGACACGGGAACGAATCGTCAAAAAGCGTGTTGATGCGGTCCTGCAAAGTGGCAATGTTTCTCAGCGGATCCCACTTACTGATGGCCATGACATCTCCTTTTGATTGATTGGGTCAAGCTTACCCTTTCCCAGTGCGTTGTCAACCCTGGCAGCGGCTTTTTAAGGCCTTTGTCCCCGCTGGTGGACCGTGCCTTCGGCCCGTATCCATAAATGGCCCTTAACCGACTATAGGCTTGCAAAAGCCATCATTTTCTGGTGAAGTTGCCGCACATTATAATCGACCGGGAGAACAACCATGAACGACGATTTTGAAAATGAGTCCACGGGCGGGGAAGAAAGCTTTGCCGAACTTTTCGAATCCTACAGTGCAGGCATGAATGATAATATCCGGGTGGGTGACCGGATCCAGGGACGAATCATCTCCATCGGAAGCAGCAGCGTATTTGTGGACACGGGCACCAAAGTTGACGGGGTGGTGGAAAAGTCCGAGCTGCTGGATGAGGATGGCCGGTTGGCGCTTGTTGAAGGGGACGAGCTGGACCTCTACGTCGTTGCCGCCGACGAAAGCGAAATCCGTCTGTCCAAGGCCATCTCCGGGATCGCTGGCCTGAATATGCTCCGGGATGCCTGGGAACAACGCATTCCAGTGGAGGGCAAGGTGGCGGCCGTCATCAAGGGCGGATTCCAGGTGGAGGTAACCAAAAAGCGGGCCTTTTGTCCCATCAGCCAGATGGATCTGACCTATGTGGAAGATCCGGAAGTTTACGTGGGCCAGACCTTCCCCTTTATCATCAAGCAATTCGAAGAGCGGGGACGCAACATCGTGGTCTCACGGCGTGAACTCCTCCAAAAGGAGATGGAAGCCGGCCGCAAGGCGTTCATGGAGCAGTTGAATGAAGATTCGGTCTTCGAGGGCACCGTGGTGCGTATTCTGCCCTTCGGTGCCTTCGTTTCACTGGCCCCCGGCGTGGATGGGTTGGTGCATATCAGCGAACTGAGCTGGTCCCGACTGGACACCCCCGAGCAGGCCGTCAAGGTGGGGGATCGACTCCAGGTGAAGCTTTTGGGTATCAAAGACGGCGACAAGCCGGGAACCAAGAAGATCTCCCTTTCCGTCAAGCAGGCGATGGGTGATCCCTGGGCCGATGCCCCCAACCGGATCAGCGTGGGAGACAAAATGATGGGCAAGGTGACCAGATGCGCCAATTTTGGCGCTTTCATCGAGCTTTTCCCCGGCATCGAGGGACTGGTGCACATCAGCGAAATGAGCTATACGCGCCGCGTGATGCGGCCGGAAGAGGTGGTCGCCCCCGGTGACGAGATCATGGTAATGGTCAAGGAGTTCGACCCGGACCGCAAGCGCATTTCCCTGAGCATCAAGGATGCCGAAGGCGATCCTTGGACGGACATCGAAGAAAAATTCAAGCCGGGCGGGACGGTGCGGGGGCGAGTGGAAAAAAAGGAGCGTTTCGGCATCTTCGTGAGCCTGGCACCGGGCATCACCGGCCTGCTGCCCAGATCAAAGATCGCCGCTTCGGAAAAAGCCTCCCGGATCGAAACCCTCAAGCCCGGGGCCGCCATCACCGTGACCATCGATGGCGTCAATGCCGGGGAACGAAAAATTTCTCTGGGTACCGGCGATATGGCCGATGACCAGGAATGGCAGGAATATGCCGGCGCAAACGCAAACTCGATGGGCTCGCTGGGGGACCAACTGCAAAAAGCCTTGTCCCGGCAGAAGAAGGGAGGTTGATCATGGCACAATGCGATTTTTATGACCTGGTAATCATCGGTGGCGGCCCGGGCGGTTTATCCGCCGCCATTTACGCCATACGGGCGGCGCTCAAGACCGTGCTGGTGGAAAAGGGCATCACCGGCGGCCAGGTGACCATGAGCGACGAAGTAGAAAATTATCCGGGCTTCACCCACATCAGCGGCGCCGAGCTGTCTATGAAATTTACTCAGCATGCTCAGGCCTACGATCTGGAAATGATCTCCCAGGAGGTGACGGCACTGGACCCAGGGCTGGACTATCATACGGTGAAGCTGGCCAACGGCGAGTCGCTGAAGACCCATGCGGTGGTATTGGCCACCGGCGGCAGCCCGAGAAAACTCGATGTGCCCGGAGAGCGAGAACTCTACGGCAAGGGCGTTTCCTACTGCGCCACCTGTGACGGATTCTTCTTCAGGGGAAAAACGGTGGTAGTGGTCGGCGGCGGAGACAGTGCCGCAGAAGAGGCCCTTTATCTGGGCAAGCTGTGCAAAAAGGTTTACATCGCCCACCGCCGGGATGAACTAAGGGCCGGCAAGATCCTCCAGCAACGCATTTTTGACGACTGTAACATCGAGATGCTCTGGAACACCGTGGTCACCGAGATTGAGGCCGACGCCAACGGGGTGAAAGGCGTCGCCCTGAAAGACACCGTGACGGCAAAGACACGAGTACTCGACGTGGACGGGGTGTTCATCTTTGTTGGTTTCAACCCCAACAACGAACTGGTCCCCGCCGGTACCCGTATGAACGCCGACGGTATGGTGGTGACCGACGAAAAGTGTGAAACCAACTCGCCCGGTGTATACGTAATCGGGGATCTGCGGGAAAAGTTCGCCCGCCAGATCGTTCTTTCGGCGGGTGACGGCTGCACGGCTGCCCTGGCAGCGGCTCATTTTGTAGAAACCAAAAAATCGATGCGGGGCGACACCTGTGAGCTTCCTCCGGATGCCGCTGAATGACCCTGGTAAAAGCGGGCACCCGGCACCACTGTCGACATACCAGACTGCTGGCGCTGGCCCTTGTGCTGGTCATGACCGGCAGCGGGTACGCCGTTGAAACGACGCCCCCGGCCGGTCCGGTCAGGGAACTCCGTTTCGGGTTGGCGGCCCACGATGTTGACGGATTGTGGAGTCATGAATCAAAGGAGGAGGCAGGGCCGGACCTTTGCGCGGAGGTAATCTTCAACCATGCACTATTCCGCCTGCTTTCCGCTACAGCCTACCCCACCGTGGGGGCCGGCCTTAACACCAGGGGCGATACCAGCAAGCTGTACGGGGGCTTCCTGCTCCAGTGGGAGCCGGCCTCATCATTCTTTTTTTCAACAGGACTCGGCTTGGCCCTTCACGACGGCAAACGGGATACGGACTCGGCCGAACGAAAATCACTGGGCTCACCGGTGCTGTTTAGAATTCCCATCGAAATCGGCTATGCCGTCAATCGGTGTCATCGGATTATCCTTGCCTTCGACCACATGTCCAATGCCTATCTGGCATCGCCCAACGAAGGCATGGACACACTGGGACTTTTCTATGGATACCGGTTCTAACGGGATACCCATCCATGTTTGATTTGTTCAGAGATTGGAAAAACCGACATTTTTCGGATCCCCAGCGGGTAATTCTCGGCATTATGCTGCTGGTGGGAGCGGGCCTGGCCTATTTCCTGGGGAATCTGCTGACACCGTTGCTGATCAGTATCGTTATCGCCTATCTGCTCGATGGAATGGTCGCTCTGCTGAGGCGTTCCCACGTACCACGGCTGGCCGCCGTGTGGACGGTCTTCACGGTCTTCATTGTCGGTATGATCGTCATGATTCTTTGGTTGATCCCCCTGACCGTCAAGCAGATCAGCCAGCTGGTCCAGCAGCTGCCCGGCATGCTGACCACCGTTCAATCCCAACTGCTTCAGCTGCCCACCAGCTACCCGGACCTGATCTCTGAAAGCCAAATCCGGGAGATCATCGCGTTTCTCAACACCGGAATATCCACCCTGGGCAAACGCGTCCTGACGCTGTCATTGGCCTCGGTCGTGGGCCTCATCCACCTGGTGGTATATCTGGTACTGGTGCCGTTCATGGTCTTTTTCCTGCTGAAGGATAAGGCGCTCATCCTGGATTGGTGGCGTCATTTTTTGCCCGATAACATGGACCTCACCGAATCCGTATGGCAGGAGGCCAACGTCCAGGTCACCAATTACATCCGAGGGAAAGGCTGGGAGTTTCTGATTATCTGGGGCATCAGTTATTCTGTGTTCAGTGTCCTGGAACTGCAATTCTCCCTGTTAATTTCTCTGTTTGTGGGATTGTCCGTCATCATTCCCTATATCGGCGTGACGGTCATGGGATTTGTCATGGCGCTGGTTGCCTTCATCCAATGGGGCTGGAGCAGTCAGTTCGCCTCGGCCATGGTTGCCTATACGGTGATCCAGATTCTCGATGGCAACCTGCTGGCACCGCTGCTGCTCTCCGGCGTGGTAAACCTTCACCCGGTGGCCATTGTGGTGGCGGTGCTCCTGTTCGGCGGATTGTGGGGCCTCTGGGGGCTATTCTTTGCCATTCCCCTGGCCACATTGGCCAACGCCGTCATCAAGGCCTGGTTCGCCAAACTTGAACACCAGACCGATCCCGAATGACCCAATTCTTGCCGTTGCTCATTTTCTGATTCCCGATCTACCTTTCTTTGCCACACGCCGACGGAAATTTGAAAAAGCCGAGACGCGGATCAGATGTTGACACACCAGCCAGTAGATTTTCGTTTGGGTTGGCAGCAATTGTGCTTAACATTTGTTCAGACAATGGAAAGGATGCTTTGCGCTTTTCAAAGTTCACCGGAAAACGGGATTTTATCGCCTTTCGCCATCTGATCATTGTACCCTTCCTGTTCAATTTTGTGCAAAGGCACCGTTTAAAAAAAGACCGCTGCCAGTTTCGGCATGCATCACTGCTTCACTGGTTTCATTGAGCGATCGAATCAGCGAGGACCACCATGCAGGAAACCGACTTTTTAAAGGGAAACCAGAGAGTCCTGAATGACATCCGGAAGTTCGAAATTTTCGAACCGTTTCAGGAGGATGAACTCCAGCACCTGATGTCCATGAGCAAGATCAGAAAATTCAACGCCGGAGAAACCATTTTCGAGCAGGGTAGTGCCGATACATGGCTCTACTTTCTGGTCTACGGGAAGGTCCGGCTGATGAAGGACGGTAAACCCGTGGCTCTGCTTCAGCGCAGGGGCGATGTCTTCGGTGAGATGGGCGCCCTGGCGTGCGCGCCCCGCAGTGCCTCGGCCGTCACCGTCGGCGAAACGGTTTGCCTGGCCACGGACATCTACTACATCGAACAATTGACCGGCACCGATAAACTGGCCTTCGGATACGTCATCTATCGTGTGTTTTCGGGCATATTGACCGATCGGCTCAGAATCACCACGGAAGCGTTGTTGACCCTGAAGGGCCGGAGCCTCAAGATATGGTAGAAACGCGGACAGGAATATGGCGCTATTCATAAGAATCACATCACCATGTGAATAGTCAGCCCCAGTCCCGCCAAAGGCGTTTTTGGGAGGGCCATCTGAACGTCGGCGCGCAGCATTCTTGCCTTTCGTCATCCTACAGGGTTACCAGCTCATATGCCCGAGCACCCAGGCCCAATGCTTCGGCGTAGTCCAGCTGGATCTCCCAGTCCACCTTGGGATAGATGCCCTTGAACTTGTCTTCACCGGGCGCGATGTTCGTGGTCAGCAGGGTGCCGGCCAAGGCCGGCTCCGCATTCACCAGGTCCACCGAGGCCTGGTCGATGGCCACAGGGTCGGTGGACGCCACCACGCCGATATTTTTGACGATGGGGGCGTCGTTGGCCGGGAAGCAGTCGCATGCCGGGGAGACATCTGTGATAAAATTAATGAACAAGGCTTTGTTTGCCTTTCCCGCAAGCACACCCATGGTATATTCTACCATGTTTTCCAGAAAAACCGGGATGGATTGGTTCCACTGCACCTCGATGGCTTCGTTGGGGCAGATGAGGATACACTCGCCGCAACCAATGCAGGCGTCGGCATCGATCCGTGCCTTTTCATCCACCATCGAGATGGCATACTGGGAGCAGTGCGCCTGGCACTCACCGCAACCGATGCACCGTTCGCCTGAAATTTTCGGCGACAGGCTGGAGTGCTGGGCCAACTTGCCTTTTCGGGACGCACAGCCCATACCCACATTTTTGATGGTGCCGCCGAAACCGGAGAGCTCATGGCCCTTGAAATGGGCCACGGATACCAGGGCGTCGGCCTCCACAACCTCCTTGCCGATATAGACCGATTCGAACCGCTTTTGGTGGATGGAGACCGTCGTTTCGTTTTTGCCCCGCAGGCCGTCGGCAATGATCAAAGGCGCCTGGATCACCGCGTAGGCGAAACCGTTGGCGATGGCCGTGGTCAGGTGATGGGGCGCGTCGCTGCGGGTACCGGCGTACAGCGTGTTGGCATCGGTGAGAAAAGGAATGCCACCGGCCTGCTTGACCATCTCCACCACTTTTCGGATATACACCGGGCGTATGAACGCCGCATTTCCCATCTCCCCAAAATGAATTTTCACCGCCGTCAAATCCCGCTTGTTGAGGACTGTTAAAATGCCGGCGGTTTCCATGAGCCGGCCAATTTTGGCGATAAAATTCTCCTTGATCGTGGCACGCATATCGATAAAATAGACCTTGTTGCTCATGGCATCCTCCAGTTAACGATGTATTTTCATATTGTTAAATGGTTCTCGCCATGTTGCTAATGCAGTATTGTGGCAGAACCGACGGATGTCACATCAACTACCGACCCATCCGCCCCTTGTCAAGATAATCGGCTGGCCGGTAACCACTGGAAAAATGGATCGGATTGGGGTATAAGGGGAAAGTGCCTCTCTACAATCAAAGATGGACATCGAATCAGTCGACATACTTTCCACCAATTGATCGAACCGCCGGATACGTTGATCGATAGATGTGAAGAGAACCACGACCACTTTTATCCCATGGAAAGCCTATTGAATGGATCTGAACACCAAACTGACCGTTTTCGAACGCATGGTCGATATCTACGACCGGTTTGTGGACCAATTTGACCTGGCGTGTAAAAAATCCTGTGCACACTGCTGTACGGCTAACGTCACCATGACCACCCTGGAAGGCTATCGGATCATTTCTCATCTTGAGAAAACCGGTGAAGTGAACTGCCTGGAGGCCATTGCCAGGAAATCCCATCCGGATCGATTCATGCCCCGGGTATCCATCAACCGCATGGCCGACATCTGTGCCCGAAATGGCGACCCGCCTGAAGAGCGCCTGAACCCCGAGGCCGGCCCTTGCGCTGTGCTGGCGGACGATGCCTGCTCTATCTATTCGGTGCGGCCCTTTGGCTGCCGGTGCATGGTATCGGCCAGAAATTGCGGTCAGACGGGATTTGCGGATATGGACCCTTTTATTCTGACGGTCAATGACGTTTTTTTGCAACACCTGGAGCATATCGACGCCCAGGGATACACGGGCAACTTCGCCGATGTGATGCAATTTCTGGGATCCGAGGGAAATCGGCATAACTACGCCGCCGGCCGACTCGGAACACCACCGGCCGCTCTCCTCGCCAATCAGCCCGTGTTCGTGCTCATGATTCCACCGGAACACCGGGAACGGATTCAAGCCCTGCTGATGCAGATTCGCAGCATCGAAGTGTAGTATATTTTTACCATCCGCATACACACAAAGGAGTGGCTGCCGTGAAAACCTATCCCATTCCCATGGTACCCGGCCCGGTGGTGGTACCCGAGGTCATCCGGCAGGTCTACCTGGAACCTTATGGCTCCGGGGACCTGGAAACGGAATTTGTCGAACTTTACACACGTACCCAACGGCGGCTGAAAGCCATCTGCGGCACCCGGGACGATATCGTGATCATGTCCGGCGAGGGAATGCTCTCCCTGTGGAGCGCCCTGAAAAGCTGCCTGGTGACCGGTGACCGGGTGCTGGCCGTGGCCACCGGGGTCTTCGGCTACGGCATCGGTGAAATGGCCCAATCGATCGGTGCCGAGGTAAAAACAGTTGGTTTCAGCTATGACGAAACCATCAATGACACGCCCCGCATAGAGGCGGCCATCGCCGAATTCAAGCCCCGAATGATCACCGCCGTTCACTGTGAGACGCCATCGGGCACCCTCAACCCCCTGGAAGAGCTGGGCCGCCTGAAACATGCCTACCGGGTTCCCCTGTTTTATGTGGACACGGTGGCCGGGGCCGGCGGCGTCCCGGTACTGGCCGATGACTGGCATATCGATCTGTGCCTGGGTGGATCACAAAAATGTCTTTCCGCCCCGCCGGACATGTCTTTTTTGTCGGTGAGCCCCAAGGCGTGGGAGATTATCGACGCCGTGGGCTATGTGGGCTACGATGCATTAAAGCCGTTTCAGCAGGCGCTAAAAAACCGCTTTTTCCCATACACTCCCAGCTGGCAGGGCGTGGCCGCCCTGTATGCGGCCGCCGGGCTGCTGCTGGCGGAAGGCCTGGAAAACAGCTTTAACCGCCATGATGCGACGGCCCGCTTCTGCCGCCGGCGCCTGGTGGAGATCGGGATAGACCTGTTTCCGGCCGTCGGGGCCATCCCTTCCCCAACGGTCACGGCCGCCCGGATTCCCCAAGGAATTTCGTGGGAGGTGTGGGACCGACGGTTACGGGAACGGGGCCTGGTGGTGGCCGGCAGCTACGGCCCGCTGGCCGAGAAGGTGTTCCGGTTGGGCCATATGGGCACCCAGGCGGATATAGACTTGGTCGAACAGGCCCTGAATGTAATTGCCGAAGCAATACAACAGAGATGATTAAAACGGCGGACCTGACCCCAATGCAAATAAAAATCGCAATCACCCTATTCGCCGTCCTCGTGTTTTACGTCCTTTTCGGATTCCTCGGCGCCCCCTTTATCGTGCGCAGCATCCTTGAAAAGCAGGTCGCCGAGGCCATCAACCGGCAAGTGGCTGTGGGAGCGGTAAGGGTCAACCCCATCACCTTGGCGGTCACCCTCAGGGATCTCGATATTCGCGAAATTGGCGGCGCGTCCTTCGTGAAGCTGGATGAAGCTTACGCCGATCTGCAGACATCCTCCCTATTCAAGCGGGCCCTGGTGCTTAAGTCCGTGCGGGTGGTCAATCCGGATATATCCCTGGTGCGCACCGGCGAGCTCACATTCAATTTTTCGGATATCGGTGCGGACAGCACGCCCGAAACCCCGGACACGGCGACACCAGCCGATGCCGGCGGGTTCGCCCTTGCGATATACGACGCCCGCATCACCGGCGGCCGGATCGCTTTGGACGACCAAATGGTCTCCGTCAGCCACCAAATCGAGGATCTGAGCCTGCGCGTTTCAGACCTCTCCTCCCGGCCGGCGGACATGGATCTCCCCACGCTGTTTAACCTAGCGGCCCGGATCAACGGTGCCGCGTTTTCCCTGGAGGGCAGAACACGACCCTTCGGACCCACACGGGAAACCCGGGTGGAAGCGGATGTCGCCAAACTGAACGTGCCCCACTACCTGCCTTATGTAACCCTACCGGGAAATCTGGCGGTCCAGTCGCTTACTTTAGAAATTAACACCGAAATCGATTTCAGGATGCTGGAAGGTGGCCAACCGGAGCTGGTGGTGGCCGGTCTGTTTGCCATTATTAACACGCGGCTGGCAGACGGAAACGGTGATCCGTTCGTTTACCACCCGAATCTGAAACTCGACATCTTACCCTCGAAGGTCCTCACCGGACAACTTCGATTGGCCTTGGTGGAGTCGTCCGCACCGGAGTATTTTTTAAGGCGACTCCCCTCGGGGAAGCTGTTCCTGCCCTTCCTGACGGTAAAAGCCTACGACAAGGCGAAGGTTAAAGCGGCTGAAGATGACACCGGTGAATTTCAGCCGGTGGTGACCATTGATGCGTTTAACCTGAAACGGGGCGTCGTCCATTTTACGGACTTGGCCAACAGTGACCCGTTTCGCACGACGATCAGCGACGTCGACCTCGAGATAAATAATTTTGGTCTCAACAGCGACCGCACGGCCGCTTACCGCCTGACATTGAAAAGCGAGGCCGATGAATCCGTCAGCCTGTCCGGCACCGCTTCTATCGCACCGCTCCAGGTGTCCGGGGAGATCGATGTGTCCAGCGTCGAGATCTCCCGGTACGTCCCCTACTACAAGGATCATTTTGACTTTAAGACCGTGGACGGCCGTGTTTCATTCGGCGGCAGTTACCGTGTCAGCCAGGCGGACGATATCCCCCTGGTTTCCTTCGCCGGCGTCCATATTGAAGTGGATGCACTCGAGGTGGTGGACGAGGATGACGACGAACCCCTGGTCACGCTTGATAAACTGCGCCTGAACGAGACAACGGCGGACCTGGCCCGGCGTGATCTAACCCTGGGCAGTCTGTTGCTCTCCGGCGGGCAACTCTCCTGCCGCAGGGAGAAGGATGGCACACTGAACCTGGTCAAGGCCTTTGTCCCCCTGTCCGAGGCCAAATCCCCGGAAACGGATAATGCTGTGGTTTCGGGTGGTAATGACGGGCAACCACCCGAACCGACACCCAATCCCTTTGTCGTCAATCTCAAGGCCGTCACGATTTCTGATGTCAGCATGGACGTGGAGGACCGGGTGCCGGAAGAACCGGTCAAGTTCAGGGTGGACCAAATCAGCTTGTCCGCTTCGGATCTCTCCACGGCAACCGGCTCAATGGGCAAGGCGGATCTTTCACTGCACTGGGAACAGGGTGGGCACATTCAGGCCGGCGGCGCCGTTACCGTCGCGCCCCTGGCCTTGGATATGGCCATTAACGTCAAAAATATGGATATCCGTCCCTTCCAGCCCTACATCTCCGAACAGGCAGGCCTGATCGTTACCCAGGGTTTTTTCAATACCGAGGGCCACATGGGGCTGTCTCAAAAGAGAGCGGCGGAACCGGTAATCACCTATCGTGGCAAGGCCGGACTCAACCGCTTTGCCGCCATCGACCGCAAAAATTCAAACGATTTTCTCAAGTGGGAAGTCCTTCTCCTCGACGACCTCGAGGTAGGCATGAACCCCACCCGGCTCTCCATCGACCAGGTCTCCCTCACCGATTTTTTTGCTCGCGTGATCATCGATCCGGACGGCAGCATCAACCTGGTCTCCATGTTCAATCCGCCTGATTCAGCGCCGGCGACCGGCACCGGGAATACCGACAGCACCGGGCCGGTACCTGAATCAATCTCGAAGCCGGTGCCCGACACGAAAAAGCCACCGATCCGTATCGCCCGGATCACCCTCGGCAATGGGGATGTGGATTTTTCCGACCGCTTCATCAAACCCAATTTCAACGCCAAATTCAACGACTTGGGCGGCCGTGTTTCCGGCCTGGAATCCATCCGGGAGAAGCGGGCCGATGTGCTCCTGGAGGGCATGTGGTCCGATCACGCCCCGGTTAAGATCACCGGTCAAATCAACCCGCTGATCGAAGCGCCCTATATGGATCTGAACCTGAATATCTCCGACATCGAACTGAGCCCCTTTTCGCCCTATTCCGGAAAATATATCGGTTACATCCTTGAAAAAGGGAAGCTGACCTTCAACGTGGCCTATCTCATGGAGAACCGACAACTGGACTCGACGAACAGCATCACCATCAATCAACTCACCCTGGGAGATCCGGTGGAAAGCCCCGACGCAGTCGGCCTGCCCATCAAGCTGGCCGTTGCACTGTTGAAGGACCGCGAGGGAAACATCGCGCTGGATCTGCCGGTGAGCGGCAGCCTGGACGACCCCGAGTTCAAGGTCGGCAAGGTGGTGCTCACCGTCCTAAAGAACCTGATCGTCAAGATCGTCACCTCACCCTTTGCCGCGATTGGCGCCCTGGCCGGCGGCGGCGAGGAGCTGAGCTACCTGGATTTCGCCGCCGGTGTCGGAGAAATCAGCCAAGAAAATGCCGAGAAGATGGACAAACTGGCCAAGATCCTGTTCGAACGGCCGGCCCTGAAGCTGGACGTTCAGGGCACGGCAGCGCCGGAAACGGACGGCGAGGCCCTGCGGGTCATACTACTGGGAAACCGGCTCAAGACGGACAAGCTCCAGCGCATGATGAAATCGGGCAAGAGCGCCATCCCGCTGGAAGAGATCGTCCTGGATGATGCAGAACGGCCGGTCATCATAGGGACCGTGTTTGCCGCTTCCGGCATTGCCATACCGCTCGACGACAACGGGAAACCAGTCGAATCGACGCCTGAAACCATGGAGAAACTCCTGCGGACACACACCGAGGTCACCCGAAACGACTACCGCAAGCTGGCCAATGCCCGTGCGTTCAACGCCAAGCACTACCTGCTCGAAAACGGACGGGTGGAACGGGAGCGAATCTTTATCGTGGAACCCGGCGCGGGGACCAGGGATCAGAAAGCGGAGAATGCCGGTAAGGGGCAGGTCATCTTCAACCTCAAATAGACCCAGCCCTACAGGTATAAAACTTGCCCCCCCAGTCTGATTACCCAGTCAAAATCGATTGATGATCAGGACTTTCTGGCCCTCGCATAGCCAATACCCTTTAAGGCATCTTCCATCTCACCCAAGATTGTCGGATCGTCGATGGTGGCCGGCACCTTGTACGCCTGGTTGTCGGCGATCTTCTGGATCGTTCCCCGCAAGATCTTGCCCGAGCGGGTCTTTGGAAGGCGCGTGACCACCGTGGCCGTCTTGAACGCCGCCACCGGACCAATACGATCGCGAACCATCCGGACCACCTCCTTGACGACCGCCTCTTTGGATTTGGTCACCCCGGCTTTTAGCACCACGAACCCCACCGGCACCTGGCCCTTGAGACTGTCCTCCACCCCCAGCACCGCACATTCGGCCACGTCCGGATGGTCCGACAGCACCTCCTCCATGGCACCCGTGGAGAGCCGGTGGCCGGCCACATTGATGATGTCGTCGGTACGGCTCATCACAAAGGCGTAACCGTCCGTATCGATAAAACCGGCATCGGCCGTCTTGTAGTACCCGGGAAACTCCTCCAGGTAGGACGCCACGTAGCGGTCATCGTTTTGCCACAACGTCGGCAGCGTGCCCGGCGGCAACGGAAGCTTCACCACCAACGCCCCGATCTCGCCCGGCGCCACCTGCTTATTGTTGGTGTCCACCACCTGCAGGTTCCAGCCCGGCGCCGGCTTGGTGGGCGATCCTTCCTTGACCGGAAATTCGTGCAAACCCATGCAGTTGGCGGCGATGGCCCAACCCGTCTCCGTCTGCCACCAGTGGTCCACCACCGGCACATTCAGGGCAGCTTCGGCCCAGTGCAAGGTGTTGGGGTCGAGGCGCTCGCCGGCCAGAAACAGGGCCTTGAAGTTGGACATGTCGTACTTTTTCATCAGCTTGGCATCGGGGTCTTCGCGCTTGATGGCCCGAAAGGCCGTGGGTGCCGTAAACATGGCCTTGACCTTGTGCTCGGAGATCACCCGCCAGAAGACACCGGCGTCCGGCGTGCCCACCGGTTTGCCCTCAAACAAAATGGTGGTGCAGCCCTTGAACAGCGGGCCGTAGACGATGTAGCTGTGGCCGACCACCCAGCCCACATCGGAAGCCGCCCAGTAGACGTCACCGGTGTCCACGTCGTAGATGTTCTTCATGGTCCACTTCAGGGCCACCACATGGCCGCCATTATCCCGTACCACCCCCTTGGGCTCGCCGGTGGTTCCCGAAGTGTACAGGATGTACAGCGGATCGGTGGCCGCCACCGGTACGCAATCCGCCGGTGCCGCTGCAGCCATGGCCGCTACCCAGTCCACATCCCTTCCCTCAATCATGGCGGCCTTTTCCATGGGCCGCTGGAAGATCACGCATTTCTCCGGTTTGGCGTCGCTCATGTCGATGGCCGCATCCAACAGCGGTTTATAGGCGATCACCTTTTTTACTTCGATGCCGCAGGAGGACGACACGATCACCTTGGGTTTGGCGTCGTTGATGCGCGTGGCCAGCTCCTTGGCCGCAAACCCCCCGAACACCACCGAGTGCACCGCCCCGATACGCGCGCAGGCCAACATGGCCATCGCCGCTTCGGCAATCATGGGCATGTAGATCAGCACCCGGTCTCCCTTTCCCACCCCCTGGGCCTTGAGCACCCCGGCAAATTTGGCAACCTCATCGCGAAGCCGGGTATAGGTATACGATTTAATGGTGTCGGTGACCGGGCTGTCGTAGATCAGGGCCGGCTGTTCCCCCCGCCCCTGATCGATGTGATAGTCCAGGGCATTGTAGCAGGTGTTGATCTCTCCGCCGGTAAACCAGCGGTAAAAGGGCTTGTTGCTGTCGTCGAGCACCTTATCCCAGCGCTTGTACCAATGGCAGTCTTCTGCCGCCTTGACCCAGAATCCGTTCGGATCGTTGATCGACTGTTCAAATGCCGCTTCGTAGGGGTTGGTCATGTGGCCTCCTTTTACCGTAGGTTTAGAAAATAGAAGGGTGACTCTGTTTCATGGTGACCGTGACATCCCGGTTCCCCGTGTCCCGAGGCGTTTCCGGATTCGAGGTTTCGGGGATAACCGGCTATGATCGTCCGGCGGCCTCCTCGGTGGGGAACAGATTGGACCGTCAGAAAATGATAGAGAAAAACAGTGATTAATGTCAAGAATAAAAGATGAATTTCGTACAGTATGTGAATGCAGTTAGCCTGTGTTGACCCGCGAGGACTTTTCAGATATCGTTTTCAACAACCCGCTCAATCCCTGTATCCCGACAAACACCAACGGAAGCGTCCCATGCCGTCACTGAACGCCGTCATCCACAAGAGCCTGCTACTCAAGCTTCTGGTCAGCGTCGGTTCGCTATTGCTGTTGTCCCTATCCGTGTGGGGATTCTTCAATTTCAGATACATGCAGAAAAAGATGGTGGACAATATCACCGCCGGCACCCTGCGCTTGAGCAACACCATCCGTCTGGGTACCCACTATGCCATGATGCTCAACGCCAGGGACGATATCAGGCAGATCATCAACAACATCTCCAAGCAGCACGACATCGTCAATATCCGCATTTACAATAAACAGGGGGAGATCAAGTTTTCCAATCAGGACGCCGAGATCGACACCGTCACCAACATCAAGAACGAGGCCTGCTACATCTGCCACCGCAGCGATCCACCGGTGCATCAGGTAAGCCTGACCGAAATGGTGCGGACATTCCGATCGGACGGCGGCCATCGGCTCATGGGCGTCATCATCCCGGTGTACAACGAACCGGGCTGTTCCACTGATGCCTGTCACGTCCACCCACCCGATAAAAAAGTGCTGGGCGCCATCGACCTGGTCGTTTCGCTGGAAAAAGCGGATCGGGAACTGGCCCGCTACGAAAGAAACCTGGTAGCGTTGGCCATATTCATCTTTCTGGCCACATCGGCCATGATCTACTTTTTTATCTACCGCTTCGTAAAATATCCCATCATAAGGCTGATTGACGGCACCCGACGCATCGAACGGGGCGATTTCGCGGCAACGGTGGAGGTGGACCAGGCCGATGAAATGGGACAGTTGGCCAAGGCCATTCACCAGATGGGTACGGCCATCGATAGAAAACAGAGCGAACTCAACAAACAGCGCGACCAGTTCCAAAGCCTGTTCGAAATGGTACCCTGCGTCATCACCGTTCAGGACCGCAACTACCGGTTGATCAGTTACAACCGGGAGTTTGCCGACAAGTTCGCCCCCAAACCAGGCGACTATTGCTATTGTGCCTACAAGGGGCGGACGGAAAAATGCGTGGACTGCCCGGTTGAGGCCACCTTTGCCGACGGGCGGTCCCACTACAGCGAAGAGACCGGCGTGGACAAGGACGGTAGCGTCAAGCACTGGATCGTGCGCACCACGCCCATCCGCGATAAATCCGGTGAGATCGTTGCGGCCATGGAGATGAACCTGGACATCAGCGAGCGTAAGCAACTGGAAGAAAAACTGGAACTTTCCGAAAAAAAATACCACGCCATCTTCAACAACATCCCCAACCCGGTGTTCGCACTGGAGATCCGCAGCCTGGAAATTCTGGATTGCAATAAAAGTGTCCGGACGGTTTTCGGCATGCGCCGGGACCGCTTGATCGGCACTTGTTTTCTGGATCTATTCGAACCCGATGAGCGTGAGACCATGGCCTTTCGCATGGCCACCACGGCTGTGTTGAACCGGGTCCGCCGGATGGATGCCGATGACCGGCTACGCTATATGGACATCCGCATCTCCCCCTCGGAATACACCGGTCAACGGGTGCTGCTGGTGACCATCAGCGATGTAACCAAGCGGCTGGAAGCGGAACAGCAGCTGATCCAGGCCAGTAAAATGGCCACCCTCGGCGAGATGGCCGCCGGTGTCGCCCACGAGCTGAACCAGCCCCTGTCCGTAATCAAGACCGCCAGCAATTTTTTCATGCGCAAACTGAAGAAAAAGGAGCCCATCCGCAATGAGATCCTGATGACCATGTCCGAGGAGATCGACAGTCATGTTGAGCGGGCCACCAGGATCATCAACCACATGCGCCAATTCGGCAGAAAATCGGATCCCAATCTGGCGCCGGTCCTGCTCAACGAAGTCCTGGAACGGGCCTTCGAAATCTTCAGCCAGCAGCTCAAAGTGCGGGGGATCGATGTAAAATGGCGGACGGACCCCGATCTGCCGCAGGTCATGGGAAACTCCAGCCGCCTGGAACAGGTGATCATCAACCTGCTCATCAATGCCCGGGATGCCATCGAAGAACAATCGGACCAGACGCCCAAGGGGGAGACACCCCGCATGATTGATCTGATCACCACCCGTAACACCAAGACGGTCACCTTGTCGGTATGCGACTCGGGGGGCGGGGTTCCGGAGCCGATTCGGGGCAAGATTTTCGAGCCCTTTTTCACCACCAAAAAAGTAGGCAAGGGAACCGGGCTGGGACTGTCCATCAGTTATGGCATCGTCAAGGAGTGTGGTGGCAAGATCGATGTAAACGAGAACCCGGGGGGTGGCGCATGCTTCAACCTGCATTTTCCCATGGTGAAAACACCTTGAGGACCGACAACATCCTTCTGGTGGACGACGAAGCAGGCATCCGCACGGTACTGAGCATTTCCCTGGCCGATCGGGGATACACCGTACACACGGCAGAAAATGCGGCGGAGGCCCTGAAAATGATCGAAGCGGTCCACCCGGCAATCACCCTGACCGATATAAAGATGCCAGGTATGGACGGCATCAAGCTGCTCAGAACCATCAAGGACCGCTACCCGGACATGGAGGTGATCATGCTCACCGGCCACGGTGACATGGATCTGGCCATCGATAGCCTCAAGTTCCAGGCCACTGATTTCATCACCAAACCCATCTCCGACGTAGCCTTGACCGTGGCCCTGCAACGGGCCGGTGAACGCATCGAGATGCGCCGTCAGTTGGCGGCTTACACGGAAAATCTGGAGCACCTAGTGGAAAAAAAATCCCGCCAGCTCATCGAAGCGGAACGTCTGGCCGCGGTGGGAGAAACGGTGGCGGGCCTCTCCCACACGATCAAGAACATCACCAGCGGCCTGGATGGCGGAATGTTCGTCCTGGAAAAGGGGATCGAACGGGAAGATGCCGATTACCTCAAACAAGGGTGGGAACTGGTGCGGGGAAATGTGGACCGGATCAAGACCCTGTCCCTGGATCTGTTGAATTTTGCCAAAACGGACCGGCTGGAATACCGGCTGGTTGATCCGGCGCAGCCCGCCCGTGAGGTCTTCGACCTGATGCGATCCCGCGCCGAGGATCACGGCATGGAGCTGGTTTTGGACATAGCGACCGGACCGGCCCCGGTTCACATGGATCCCGTGGGCATACATCAGTGCCTGTTGAACCTGATCACCAATGCCATCGATGCTTGTGAGGAGACGGAGCCTGTGGATACCGGTCAGCGAATCACCCTGTCAGTGGGCAGATCAACGGACGGGAGCGTCTGCTACCGGGTGGCGGATACGTGCTGCGGTATGGACGAAGGGACGAAAGCACGGTTATTCCAGCGGTTTTTTACCACCAAGGGCGTACGGGGAACAGGCATCGGTCTCATGCTCACCCGAGCCATTGTTCACCGCCATGGCGGAATCATCGATGTCACCTCACAGCCAGGGAAGGGGTCTTGTTTCACCATTATTCTGCCTGATCAATGAGGGCCTGGATGGTAGTCCGATCATAAACGGCATCCATGGCGCATTGGGCCTGATCCCATAAGTCCATGAAGACGCAATTTCCCAGAAAAGAGCAATTGCCCTTTGACGCACAGGCCATACACGCCTGTGTATTTTCCTCCTTGTCCAACGCGCGAAAGATGTCTCCCACACAAAGCCGATCCGGCGGAGGAATAAGGGTGTAACCGCCAAAAAAACCCCGCTTGGACGCCACCAGCCCTGCCCGTTTCATCTGCCCCATGATCACCTCCAGAAAACGTAATGGGATAGCCTGGGCCTCTGCGATAATAGATGTCTTTACCGGTTCATCACCCTGCTGACTGGCCAGTTCGAAGATGGCGCGCAGGGCGTATTGTTTTTTTTGGGTTACCAGCATGATACACCCGGTTCCTATGGCTTTTACCGGCCATCGCAGGGAGTTTTTGCAATGGCGGCGACGATTTACCCGTGGCCATCACCCACGGATCGCCAGATGATTATAGAAGAACCGTGACGATAACCGCTTTGTCGGAAAATAGCAATGCTGTCAATCGATTTTTTTGAGTATTTGCCCCCCCCAATTAGGTTGCGACGCGCATCCAAATTTCACCTTCAATTCCTTACAACTACCTATAAGCAAAAGTTTATTAAGTTTTTTTTATAATTTGTTTAAAAAATAATTGACATTCAATATCTTTCCCGACTATTATGGTCAAGTAGGAACTTGATCATATTAGTCAGGATAGGTCCGAATGCTGGTCCCCACCAAAAAAAACCAGTATGCCCTGCGCGCCATCTTCGAACTGGCCAAACACATGGACCAGGGGCCGGTGAAGATTTCTGAAATCGCCGCGACCCAGTCCATTCCACAGCCTTTTTTGGAAGTCATTCTCAATCAACTCAAGGCCAGCGGCATAGTCAATTCCAAACGGGGTTTTTTCGGCGGTTACTTTCTGGTCAAATCGCCCGATCGGGTATCGGTGGGGGATGTGCTGCGGTTTCTCAACCGAGAGCCGCCGACCACCGACTGCATTGCCTGCGTGTCCAAAACCAGCTGCCCGTTTGATGGCCGGTGCGCCTTTTCATCCATGTGGATCCGGGTGAAGCAGGCGGCCTTTGACATATATGATCAAACTTCTTTTCAGGACCTGATCGACCGGGAGCAGGATACCGGATGGCCGGATAAGCAATGAGGACGGTTTCCCCGTCCGAACAGGAGAACTGAAGACCCCAAGGATGTCAACGATGCGGAAAGGAAAATTTCATTTGATAACGGGTGGCATGCGGCTGGCCATGGTCATGGTTTTTTTGTTTGCCGCTGGGACCGTGAAGGTGGAACCCTCGGTTGACGACCCCCTCGAAAGCGGGGCCGATCTGATCATTATCGATTCCGTTGACGCCATGGGGCCGCTTAAACGACCGCCGGTGGCCTTTTTTCACAGCCGTCACACCGAAGCCCTGGCCCAGATCAATCGGGACTGCAGCGTCTGCCATATGGCCGACGACAAGGGGCGCCTGTCGCCCAAGTTCAAGCGACTGGCCGATGCGGACCGTCAGACGGTGACCGACGCCTACCATGTCAACTGCATCGCCTGTCACCGTGAACTGGCAGGTCCCAAACAAAAAAGCGGACCGCAGACCTGCGGGGGGTGCCACCGGAAAAATCCGCCTGTCGCCTCCACCTGGACGGAGATCGCTTTCGACAACTCCCTGCACTACCGCCATGTGAAGGCCAATGGGGAAAAATGCGACCGCTGCCACCACGAATACGACAAGCAGACCAGACAGCTGGTTTATGTCAAGGGCCAAGAGGGTTCCTGTGCCTATTGTCATAAGGAAACGCCGGTGGACGAGACGTTGGCTATCAAAGAGGCCGCCCACGACCAGTGCATCGGTTGCCATCGGGACCGCATCGCCAACAACCAACAGGCCGGACCGGTGGGCTGCGTGGGCTGCCACGACGCCGACGACCGCATGGGTATCGAGGTGGTCAAGGAGGTGCCCCGGTTGAAGCGCAACCAGCCCGACATTCTCCTGGTCAAGACCGGTGAAGAGACCCAGCCTCCCGGCGAAAGGCCGGCGGCCATGAATCCCGTCCCCTTCGACCACCAATCTCACGAGACCTACAACAACAGCTGCAGGGTCTGTCACCACGCCGCCCTGCAATCGTGCAGCAGCTGTCATACCAATGCCGGTAAGCAGGCGGGGGATAACGTAAAACTGGCCCAGGCCATGCACAGCATGACCGCCTCGACAAGCTGTATCGGCTGCCACCAGGAGAAGCAGAAGGCGCCCCAGTGTGCCGGCTGCCACACATTCATGGGCCAAAAGGAGAAGCCCAACGACCAATCCTGCAAGGCCTGTCACATGTCACCGCTTCCCGCCTACGTGAATTTGGCAAAACTCCAGGAGACAAGGGACGTGGCAGTGGATCTGCTGAAGGCGCGGGATCTGGAGACGAAAACCTTCGCGGTTGATCGGATCCCGGAAAAGGTGACCATAGGCGGACTGTCGGACCGGTTCGAACCGGCCGCCTTCCCCCATGGCAAAGTGGTCAAGGCGCTGATCGACAAAACCCGGAAAAGCAAACTGGCCGGCTATTTCCACGGCAAAAAGGGTACCCTGTGCCAGGGCTGCCACCACAACAGTCCCCCAGCGGAAAAGCCACCGGCGTGCAGCAGCTGCCATGGCAACACGGTCGAAAGCGCCGATGCCTTCAGTCCCGGACTGGTGGGTGCCTACCACCGGCAATGCATCGGCTGCCACAAGACCATGGGTATCGAAAAACCCGATTCCCGGGATTGCAATGCCTGCCACGTGGAGAAGAACAAAGGATAGGGGCCGATCGATACGGCCATAAACCGCAAGTCGAGGATGAACCATGTCACTTTCCAGGAGACAATTTCTCGGTTGGATTGGCGCGGCAGGTACGACCGCCGCTGCCGGCAGCAAAGCCACTGCCGCAACCACGCACCATTTCCAAGGCTACCCGGACGCGATGGCGGTGCTTCACGACACCACCTTTTGCATCGGCTGCCGCCGGTGTGAAGGCGCCTGCAACGCAGTCAACGAACTACCGGCGCCGGAAAAACCCTTTACCGATCTTTCCGTCCTCGAGAACCGACGACGCACCACATCCAAAGCCTACACCGTGGTCAACCAGAAGCCGGGCAACGGCAGCGGCCCCATGTTCGTAAAAAATCAGTGCAATCACTGCCTGGAACCCGCCTGCGCCTCGGTTTGCTTCGTCAAGGCATTGACGAAGAGCAAAGAGGGCGCCGTGGTCTACGATGCATCGGTTTGCGTGGGTTGCCGCTACTGCATGGTGGCCTGCCCCTTCGAGATTCCCACCTATGAATACGATAGCGCTTTTTCGCCCCGGATAATGAAGTGCACCATGTGTCATCCGCGGGCGCTGGAAGGAAAACTACCCGGCTGCGTCGACTCGTGTCCCACCGAAGCGCTGGTGTTCGGCAAGCGCGACGATTTATTGAAAATCGCCCGGCGGCGAATCACCCGCCGGACGGAGCGATATGTGGACCACATCTACGGCGAGCGGGAAATGGGCGGCACCTCATGGCTCTACCTGTCCGGCGTACCCTTCGAAACCATCGGCATGCGAATGGATTTAGGAGTGACCCCGGCACCGGAACTCACGGCCGGCGCCCTGGGCGCGGTTCCCATGGTGGTGGGTCTCTGGCCGGTGCTGCTCACCGGCATCTATGCCATGAGCAAGCGCAAAGAGAAGATCGCCGCAGAAGAAAAGGCCCTGGCGGTAGCCGAAGCCCTGACCGAGGCCGACGAACGGGCCGCAGCCAAACTGGACGCGACCATGGAAAAGGCCGAACAGGAAAAGACTGCCGCCGTTGAAAAAGCCGTGAAGGAGATCCTGACGGCCGAGGCCAAGGCCCGAGCCGAGACCGAAGCCGCCGCGGCGCAGGATCCGCAAGCCACAGGCGGCAATGAAAAAGACGCGTAGCCGGTGTTTTGATCCGGATCGATCCAAACCGTTTGGGAGGAATCCTTTATGTCTGATAAAACCGCCACCACGGGCCAACCGATTTTCTCACCCTTCAATATCGTGGCCGGTTTCATTTTGCTGGTGGGAGGGATCATTACCATCCTGCGCTTTACCCAGGGACTGGATGCGGTCACCAACCTGTCCGACGACAACCCCTGGGGCATATGGATCGGATTCGACCTGCTGGTAGGCGTCGCCCTGGCCGCCGGTGGATTCGTGACCTCGGCGACCGTGTATATCTTTGGAATGAAGCAATATCACGCCGCCGTCCGTCCGGCCATTCTTACCGGCTTTCTGGGCTACGCGTTGGTGGTCCTGGCCCTGCACTACGATGTGGGTCGTCCCTGGCGACTGCCCTACCCGTTCATCATGCAGCGGGGCACCACCTCGTTGCTCTTCGAGGTGGCCGCCTGCGTGGCCCTTTACCTGACCGTATTGTTCATCGAATTCTCCCCGGCGGCCTTGGAGTGGCTGGGACTCAAGCGGGCACGCGATATCGTGATCAAACTGACCATACTGTTGACTATTTTCGGCGTGGTACTCTCCACCTTACACCAGTCCTCATTGGGCGCCCTGTTTCTCATCGCGCCTTCCAAGCTGCATCCGTTGTGGTACACGCCCTATCTGCCGATCTATTTTTTCGTCACCGCCGTAATCGCCGGGTTATCCATGGTGATCTTCGAAAGCTCACTGTCCCATCGTTTTTTCTCACACAAGATGGATGCGGTTCACCTGGCGGGAAAGGACACGGTGCCCCTGGGATTCGGCAAGGCGGCCGCGTTGGTGCTGGCCGGTTATTTCATCATCAAGGTGATCGGCATCAGCGCCGGCAACACCTGGCACTATCTGGCCACCGGCTACGGCGCCTGGTACCTGGTGGAGCTATTTGGCTTCGTGGCGCTTCCGGCCTTTCTCTATGCCGTAGGGGTGCGGGACAAGAACATCACCCTGATTCGATGGACGGCTGCCTTGACCGTGGTGGGAATCGTCGTCAACCGGTTCAACATCTGCCTGGTGGCCTTCAACTGGCACCTACCCGCCGGCGAGCGCTATTTTCCTCACTGGATGGAGATCGGCATCAGCGTTTTCATCGTGACCCTGGGCGTCGTGGTCTATCGATTTATCGTCACCCGCATGCCCGTACTCTACGAACACCCGTACGACGACGTCCCTTAACCGTTTGAAAAGGAAGCCACCGCCCATGGAAACCATTTTTACGCTGCAAGCGTTCATGCTCCATACCAAGAATATCACCTATGTGCTTATGGTCGCTGCCCTAATCGGAATCACGGGATTCTGGCTGTTTCTCACCGAACATGATGATGAATAGGAACAGCTCAATGTCGATAAAAGGAGTTCCCCATGTATGAACTGGTAACCGGCCCCCTTGCCTGGATCGCCTTCGGCATCTTCATTATCGGCCTGCTCTACCGTCTGGTGTGGTACATCCGGGGCCTGAACTGGCAGCTGGACCGCGTCACCTATTCGGAGAATGTGGCCTACGGCATCAAAGGTGCCCTGCGCTCCATCTTCTACTGGCTGCTACCATTCGGCACGCACAGTTGGCGATTCTACCCCGGGTTCACCATCCTGGTGTTCGTCTTTCACATCTGCCTGCTGGCCACCCCCGTGTTTCTTACGGGGCATAATGTGTTGTTGCTGGAACGATGGGGAATCAGCCTGCCGTCCCTGCCCGAAGGTCTGACCGATTTGATGACCGTGGCCGTGATGGTGGCGGCGCTGTTCATCGTCCTGCGGCGCATCGCCCTGCCGGAGGTGCGCAACCTCACGAAACCCAACGACTTTCTGGTGCTGGGCATCACCGTGGCGCCCTTTTTGACGGGTTTTCTGGCCTACCACCAGGTGGGCGGCTACGACTTCTGGATCGTGGCCCACGTGTTGTGCGGCGAGATCATGCTGGTAGCCATCCCCTTTACCAAGCTGTCCCATTTTCTGCTTTTTTTCCTCTCCCGGGCACAGCTTGGCATGGATTTCGGGATCAAGCGCGGCGGCATGAAAAACAAAGGAATGGCCTGGTAGGCCTTGCGCAAACATGTTAAATTTGTTTTTTACTAGGTGATATTATGCCCGAAGGAGTTCTCTGCAGCAAGCAGGTTGTCGATACCAAGGAAAAGCTCAACGCCCTGTTGGCGGACAAGGGAGGCAAGCAGTACTATTCCGAGATGAAGCAGCTTGACGTGGACGGCAAGGCCCTGTGGGCCACGATGGAAAAGACCTGCAAGTCCAGGCTGCGAACCTGGCTGGAGATCTGCGCCCACTGCGGGATGTGCGCCGACAGCTGTTTTTTCTACCTGGCCAACAACAAAGACCCCAAGCAGGTGCCCGCTTACAAGATCCAGTCCACCCTGGGTGAGATGATCAAGCGAAAGGGAAAGGTGGACAACGATTTCATGCACATGGTCATGGACACAGCCTGGTCCAAGTGCTCCTGCTGCAATCGCTGCGCCACATACTGCCCCTTCGGCATCGACATGGGAGTGATGTTCAGCTATGTTCGGGGATTGTGCTTCGCTCAGGGGTTCGTGCCCTGGGAACTGAAGATCGGGTCGGGCATGCACCGTATCTACAATGCTCAGATGGACATCACCACCGAGGACTGGGTGGATACATGTGAGTGGATGGCCGAAGAGTATGGAGAGGACTGGCCGGGACTGGAGATTCCAGTGGACAAACAAGACGCGGACATCATGTACACGGTCAACGCCCGGGAGCCCAAGCACTACCCGGAGGACCTGGCCGAAGCCGCAATTCTCTTTCACCTGGCCGGTGAGAACTGGACCGTTCCCAGCCGGGGATGGGAGGAGACCAGCCTGGCCATGTTTGCCGGGGACTGGGGGGCCTGCAAGATCCAGGTGGAAAGCGTCTATGCGGCCATGGACCGGCTTAAGCCCAAGCGCATGGTGGTCACCGAATGCGGTCATGCCTACCGGGCGACAGTTATTGAGGGGCCATACTGGGCAGGGATCGAGTCAGGCAAGACACCGATTGAAAGCTTCCACTATGTGGAGTGGGTGGCCGAGGCCCTGCGCACCGGAAAATTAAAGATCGATCCGGCCAAGCGGATCAAAGCGCCGGTGACCTACCAGGATTCGTGCAACTATGTGAGAAATGCGGGTCTCGCCGACTGCGCCCGGGAGATCATGAGCCAGATCGCCGAGGACTTCCGGGAGATGCGACCCTGCAAGGAGCATAACTTTTGCTGCGGCGGGGGCGGCGGTCTTAACGGAATCGGCCGCTACCGCCGGGAGCGCAACATCGGATTGACGGTTAAACGGGATCAGATCCTGGCCACCGGGGCCAAGCTTGTGGTGGCTCCCTGTCACAATTGTTGGGACGCCATCCGGGACTTGGAAGAAGTTTACGAAATAGGCATCCGCTGGTCCTTTCTTAAACCACTGCTGCTGAGCACGGTGGTGGTTCCGGAGCACATGAAGCCCCGGAACGAATAGTAAAGACGCATAATGGAAAATGTCCGCCTCAACATTGATGGCACCATCGATACCATTCCCAAAGGGGATCTGCCTAGGCTGCTATCCTGCCTGGCGTGTCAGGTGGAACTGGCGCCGGGGTATACCCTGCGCAGCTTTTTCAAAATGCTGGACGCCCATGATGCCCTGGTTCACCTGAACGCCTTTTTCCCCGACATGCTGGCGCAGTTTCACCGGGGACCGAACGATGGTTGCCGGGTGGACGGCATCGACTGGCTGGTGCTGGAAAAGACCGTCGAAATGGTCGGCTTTCCCGGCGAACCGTGCCTTGAAATCTACCGCAACTTTTCCGGATGGTGCGAGGGCCAATCGGTCCGGATCAAAGATTTTCAGGTGGATATGCTGTTGGATATGGAGGTGCGTCTGGGCAAGCTGAAGCATGTCATCTTCGGTGATCAGGTCGATCTCTTTAAATTCGACACCGTGTTCACCCTTTTTGAATTCGTGGAGGGAATCGGCTGGGAACTCGGATTTCACGGAACCCCCAGGGAATGCCGCATATGAATGGATACCATCTCACGTTCATAAAGGTGAAAACAGTATCCAGTCGTTTGCGAACATCTATTCGTTGAACGATTTTGGGGGAACTCGTGTGCCACTTAAGGAGACAACCCATGTTTAAAAAGATCCTGTTTGCGACCACGGCGTCACCAGCCTGCGACAATGCGGCCAAGGTGGCCTTCGACCTGGAGATGAAATGGGATGCCAAGCTCTGTGTTTTTCACGTCCTCGGTGTCCCTGCCCGCGGATACAGCTCTTTTGTCACCGACGTCCGCACCGGGGAGACCGAACAGATCGACCCGGACTACGTGGACTGGGTGAAAGAAGAGATGAGGCATACCTACGATACACTCCTCAAAGACAGTCAAAACGCAACCCTCGAAGCAGTCATCGGTGTTCCTCACCGGGAGATCCTGAGAAAGGCACGTGCCGAAGACGTGGACTTGATTGTCATTGGCGCCCACACCCGGGACGAAGATATCGGGGCCACCCGCTATCGCAGCGTGGTGGGCAGCACCATGCAGAAGGTGGCCAAGAGCGCCCGTTGCCCGGTGGTCATTATCAGCCGTCCCTGCACCACATGCTGGAAACTTTTTTCCAACATCGTCGTGGCTACCGATTTTTCCAAACCGGCCACCAGTTCCTTCCTCTGGGCCGCGCGGCTGGCCAAGGAAGTCCACGCCCGCCTGCACCTTTTTCACGCCGTGGATATCAGCGCATCCGAACCGGGAAAAGTGAAGGGGCAGGCGGAAATCGAAGCGCGCATCGAAGCGGCCCGCCGGAAAATCGAGAGCAAATATCTCTCACCACGAAAAGGGTTTGACGATTACGAAGTGGGCATCCGGGAGGGAACCCCTTACGTGGAAATTCTCAAATTTGCTCGGGAAAAACAGGCCGATCTGATCGTCATGGCTCACCACACCCGGGAGATCGATCCGGAACTGGCCCTCTTGGGCTCCACGGTGGAACAAGTGGTGCTGCGCTCCTCATGCCCGGTAGCCAGTGTTAACCATCCGGACAAGGCTCTGGATGCACCGGCCTGAGAAAACCTATAGCCGGTGCCGCTTCGACGCGATAAGTCAATGATGCCTGACACCCACAAACCGATATCCCACGAAGGGACCGTTCTCATCGTCGACGATGCAATGGACATGCGGGTGTTTATTTCCGCCTTGTTTAAGACCAACGGTTACCGCACCGAAACCTGTCGGGACGGATCGGCCGGCCTGGAAAAAGCCCGGGAGATCACGCCCGACCTGATCGTTCTGGACGTGATGATGCCCGGCACCGGTGGCGCCTTGATGTACAAAGCGCTGAAAACAGACCGCCGCCTGAAGCAGACTCCCGTCATTATGCTGTCAGCCGTGGAGCAGCGATCTTTCCAACACTATCTGAAGATGCTCAACATCAGACTGGCGGCACCGCTTCCCGCTCCGGACGCTTACCTGGAAAAGCCGCCCGATCTTCCACGACTGCTTGACACGGCGACTCGACTCATGGCTTTACGAAAAGGGTAGCAATGGAAACAAAAATCCTGCTGGTCGACGATGAGGAGGGTATCCGGAAAGTTCTGGGCATCTCCTTGATGGATATCGGCTATCAGGTGTTCACCGCGAAAAACGGCAGGGAGGCCCTGGCGGTTTTCAAAAAGCACCTCCCCCCCATTGTGCTCACCGACATCAAGATGCCTGTCATGGACGGCATCAACCTGCTCCGGCAGATCAAGGCGGAGAGTCCGGACACGGAAGTGATCATGCTCACCGGCCACGGTGACATGGATCTGGCCATCAAGTGCCTCAAGCTGGAAGCCACCGATTTAATTACCAAACCGATCAACGACGATGTCCTGGAGATTGCTCTGAAGCGAGCCCATGACCGTATCGGCATGCGCACGCAGCTGCGCGCCTACACCGAAAATCTGGAAAACCTGGTACGCGAACAAACCGCCCGGCTGATCAATACCGAACGGCTGGCCGCCGTTGGACAGGCAGTCGAGGGTCTCTCCTCGGCACTGCGAGGCATTGCCGGTGATCTGGACACCGGCATCAACTACTTCAACGAACTGCCCTGCTTCGTCTCAATCCACAACCCTCACCAGGAGATCATCGCCATCAATTCTCTTTACCGAGAACGGCTGGGGGACCACGTCGGGCTGGCCAGCGGGGCTGCTTATCCACCGGACAACCCGGCGCCTTCGCCGGTGAAAGAGACCTTTACCACCGGAAAGGGCATGCGCCGCCGGGCGACGGCGGTGTATGCCGACGGTACACGAGGACCGGTGATGGTGCACACCTCGCCCATCCGGGACAGTCGTGGCAACGTGGAACTGGTGGTGGAAATCGGGGCCGACATCGGCGAGGTCCGGCGCCTCCAGGAGCGTCTCCAGGCCACCCGACAGCGCTACCGGCAGCTTTTCGACGAAGCACCCTGCTATATCACGGTTCTGAGCCCCGACCTGACCATCCGGGCGGCCAACCGTCGCTTTCAGGAGGACTTCGAACTGACCGTCGGCGCGTTCTGCCACCGGATATACAAAGACCGGGACGAGGTCTGCCCCGGCTGTCCGGTAACCCGGACCTTTGCCGACGGCAACTCTCACCAGTGTGAGATGGAGGTAACTTCGAAACGGGGAGAAACCTACCGGGTGCTGATCAGGACCGCGCCCATCCGCGACCTGAACGGCCACATCACCCATGTGATGGAGATGTCCACCAACGTCACCCGCACCCGCCGGCTGGAAGACCAACTGACCTCGTTGGGACTGATGATCGGATCGGTCTCCCACGGCATCAAAGGCCTGCTCACCGACCTGGACGGCGGCATCTACCTGGTGGATTCGGGATTTAAAAAGGAGAATCAGCAGCAGATCCACGAGGGATGGGATACCGTGCGTTTCATGGTGGGACGCATCCGGGACATGGTGTTGGACATCCTATACTATGCCAAGGAGAAGGACCTGAAATGGGAAACGGTGGATGTCCTCGGTTTTTCCGAGGAGGTGCTGCGCACCGTTCGGCCAAAAATAAACGATCAGGAGATCGCGATTCGCCATCGTTTCGACCCCGCCATCGACCGTTTCCAGGTGGATGCCGGTATCGTTCGCAGCGCGCTGACCAATATTATCGAAAACGCCGTGGAAGCCTGCCGGTCTGACCTGTCGGGCCGACCCCACGAAATCTGCTTCGAAGTCACCCAGGATGCGGATCACATCTACTTCAACGTGTCGGACAACGGCATCGGCATGGATACGGCCACCCGCGCCAATGTTTTCACACCCTTTTTCTCCTCCAAGGGCACACGGGGCACCGGGCTGGGGCTGTTCATCTCCAACCGGATTCTCAGCCAGTACGGTGGGGGGATTTCGCTGGAATCGGAACCGCATGCCGGCACCCGCTTCTCCATTAAAATCCCCAAAAAAGCCGATCTTCATCCGGCCACGGCCGCGCCATAGAATCAACGAACCCGGCTCCAAGTTGTGGGGCGATGCCAAAATCGATATCGTGCGCGTAAACATTCTTGCCGCTGTTCGGCGGCGGTTCGACCTTGATCCACACGTTTATGGCAGGGTAATTTGCCGGTTGGCGACCATCAGATGTTCTTTTTCTATATTTGCATCCTGCAGCAGGGCTATTTTTTTCAGATCGAAGGCTTTTTTCAAATGGCGGATATTTTGTTTTTTCAGGCCCTGGATGCGGGAAACCATACTGGGGTGGGAAATGATAGTCAAAGTTTCCGGCCGTTTTTCCATCTTGTTCAGTGCGGATGTAATGGCATCGAGCACAATTTCCCCGTGCACCAGGTGACCGAAGGCCGGGTGGTAGGGGCCGGCGATAAAATCGCCCGCCCGGGTCAATCCATCCGATGCCTGGAGCCCCATGCGGACGACCGGAATGTGACTGGTTTTAAAAAAAAGGTACAGCCGTTTCACCAGGGTGACACAAGCTGCCAGCGACATGGGATGGTAGCGACCGGCATTGAATCGTCCGGCCAGGCGACTGCCTTTGAGGACCAGGGTGGGATAGATTCGGACAAAATCGGGCTGCAGCGCGGCAACCCGGCGGGCTGTCTCCATGGCACCGTCGTCGTCGTCCGCGGGAAGCCCAACCATCATCTGCAGACCCACCTGATAACCCCTCGCTTTCAGCAGGCCGGTGGCGTGGACGGTGTCCGCTGCCCGGTGCCCCCGCCCGGCGGCATCGAGGACCAGATCGTTCATAGATTGAACGCCCAGTTCTACCGTGGAGACCGGAAACCCGTCCAGCAGGCCTAAGGTTTCCCGGCTGATCGTGTCCGGTCGGGTGGAAAAACGGATACTGTCCACACGCGCTTCCTGCACAAAGGGCACGGCTGCCCTCAGCAGGGACAGAATGGTCTCTTTGGCAAGCCCTAAAAAACTGCCGCCGAAAAAGGAGATCTGGGTAGTGGAAGCCCGCTTTTTCCCGTACTTCAGAAAGCGCCTCACTTCGCGGTGGATCTGGTCCGGAGACGGTGTCTGTCTGGTCCCACCGGTGATGGATCGTTGGTTACAGAAAACGCACTGGTGCGGGCATCCCATGTGGGGGATAAACAGGGGGATGATCAGGGGCCGGCCGATCGGCGGGGTGTCGCCGCAAGGTTCCATGGTCAAGGGGATCGATCCAGCAGCTCGAGGCCAGCCCTGGCGGCCTCCTGCTCGGCCATTTTCTTGCTCCTGCCATCGCCTTCGGCGATGAATCCGGCCACGGTCATGCGTATCCTGAAGATCTTGTCGTGATCCGGCCCGTGCTCATCGACCACCTGATATCGAGGTACCTCGTGATAGGTCGACTGGACGCGTTCCTGAAGCCTGCTCTTGTAGTCGGTTTCATAGCGGGCATGGTTGGCGGAACGCAGCCGCTCACGAAATTGGTTTTCCACAAATGTAAACGCGGCATCAAATCCGCCGTCAAGATAAATAGCGGCGATCACCGCTTCGGTGGCATCGGCCAGAAGAGAGTTTTTTTCCCGGCCGTCGGTCAGCGATTCCCCTTTGCCCAACAGCAGGTGGGCGCCAAGGTCAATCTCCCGGGCGATGGTGGCCAGGTGGGTTTCATTGACCAGTTGCGCCCGATTCCTGGACAATTCACCTTCGGCCAGATTCGGGAATCGCTGCATTAATAGGTGGCTGATGACCATGTTCAACACGGCATCCCCTAAAAATTCCAGCCGCTCGTTGCTGCTGATGGTTGCCTGCGGCTGCTCATTCACGAAGGAACTGTGGCGAAGGGCCGCGGTTAACTGTTCCGCGCTGTTGAAGCGATACCCGAGCGCCTTTTCCAAACCTTCATGCACGGCGTTTTCAGGCACCGGATCATCCAGGATCATCGCTTGAGATGCTCCATCAGTGTTTCATAAATTGAATAGGGTACCTGAAAGCTGCCGTCACCGACACCCATGCGGATCCCCGGTGTGACATCACCGTGAAAGTCCGTACCGCCGCTAATCAGCAGGTTGTGTTTACGGGCCAGGCGGCAATACGCGACGGTGGCTGCTGAGGGATGATCGGGGTAGAGGGCTTCGACCCCCTTAAGGCCCATCGATTGGAGGGCAAGCAGGAAGACCTCGAAGGTTTGCGGATTGGTCAACCCGATCAAAAAGGGATGTGCCAACACAGCAATACCACCGGCGTCGCTAATGGCGCCAATGGCATCGGCCATGGGAACGCGTGATTTTTCCACATAGGCAGGCCTGTTCTTACCCAAAAATCGGACGAAGGCATCGTCAATGGACGCCGCCATTCCTTTTTTAACCAGCAACTGAGCGATGTGGGGACGTCCGGGGGTCCCATCGCCGACGATCCGGGCCAACTCATCCTCGTTCAAATCCATTCCCAAGGCATTGAGCCGCGAAATAATTTTCGGATTCCGGTTTTCCCTGGCACGTTTGAGCACACCCAGCAGTGAATCGAGCGCCGGATGGCCAGGATCGATCCCGTACCCGAGGATGTGAACACTGCCGTCAATCCGATACCCAACCGGTGCGGCGGCACTGATCTCTATTCCGGTCAGAAACATAAGCGTCGATGGAATGCCGCC
>DEIP01000085.1:37068-43938 GCA_002352605.1 Desulfobacteraceae bacterium UBA2771
CACACCGAACCGCCATCGCGATGATCTCGGATGGGGTCAGGGTGCCGTCGGAGGCCGTGGAGTGGAGATGCAGATCAATACCGGCACGCGGATCAGATGCCAAGGGCCTTTTCAAAAGCCTCCTCTTTGGTCTTGCAATCAATGCACTGGGTGGTGACCGGTCTTGCCTTGAGTCGCTCTACCGAAATATCTTCACCACACTTTTCGCAGATACCAAAGGTGTCGTTTTGTATCCGATCAAGTGCTTTTTTGACTTTCTTGATCAGTTTGTGCTCACGGTCGCGAATCCGCAGCATGAAGTTTCGGTCCGATTCCAGTGACGCCCGATCCGTGGGGTCCGGAAAATTCTCTTTTTGTTCCGTCATCCCCGAAACGGTTTCGCCTGCGTGACTCAGCAGTTCCTCCAGCCGCTCGTGAAGAAGCCCTTCAAAAAATTTGAACTCTTTTTCGTTCATCACTCAATCCCGCAATAGTAAAATTACCTAAGATTCTACCGAACAAGAGAGTCTAGCACAAGGATTCGGGCATGTAAAGCGCTATTCCGTCATCGCTTAAGATCCGGAGGTTATGCGTTCATGTTTTTTGAGTCCCGGCGCAGAATTTCTTGAGTTGACCGAAATCGTTTTTCTTGCACAACCATTACCATCATGCCAGAATTAAGCGATTTTGGCAATAGACGGCACCGTCGTTTTTCAACGGGCGGGTTGCCGTCTTTTTTTGCCCGTGTCTTTACCCTCAGGCCAGCTCCGACACCAGGGTCTCCAGCGTCTTCAGGTTATTGACATTGAGAACGGGTTGCGCATGGTCCACCGGCACGATCTTTTTCAGCAGGCCCCTTAGTACTTTCCCGGGGCCCACCTCCACGAACACGTCAACCTTTTCAGCCACCAGCCGACGGACGGTATCGTACCATTTCACCGGACTGCACAGCTGCAAGGCCATGAGCCGTTGGATCGATTTAGCGTCTTCGCAGCGATCAGCCGTTACGTTGTGGATGACCGTGTTTAGCGGTGAATCGAATTGAAAGGTGTCTAAAAAATCGATGAATTCCGCTTCGGCCCCCCGGATCAGATCGCTATGCCAGGCCCCGCTTACCTTCAGGGGGATCGCCCGGCCGCCCTCGGATTTGGCCGCCTGGGAGACCACCGCCACCGCTTCCGGAGCACCGGTAATGACGATCTGCTGCGCGGCGTTATGATTGGCCACCGAAACCACGCCCGTTTGTCGGCCGGTTTTCACCAAGGCGTCCACCGCAGCAATGTCCATTCCAACAATGGCGCTCATGGCACCCTTGTGTTTCGACGACTCCCGGTGCATCAACTGGCCACGCCTGAACACCAACCGAAGCGTGTCGGCCATGGAAACCACCCCGGCGGAAGTCAGCGCACTGTACTCGCCAAGGCTGTGTCCGGCGGAAAAACGACAGCTGATACCGGCGCGTTGAATGGCGGCCAGACACGCCAGGTTCACCGCCGTCACCGCCGGTTGCAGGTTGACGGTTTCCGTCAAGGTCTCCATGGGGCCTTTAAAACAATACCGGGAAATGTGGGCACCGGCGATCTCATCGACGGCGTCGAAGATTTCCCTGACAAAGTCGTATTCCTGAAACAGGTCATGCCCCATACCGACCTGTTGAGAGCCCTGTCCGGGAAACAAGAATGCAATTGATTTCAATGATTTTCCTCCAATTTGAAGAGTTTCCGCGTCAGATCCAACGAGGCGAATTTACTGCCATGGCAGCCCTCTCTTTTTAAAAAATCCGTTGGCTCGTGGAGAATCTTATTCACCAGGGCGCCCGTCATGCGTTCGATGGCACGCTTGTCGGCTTCGGAGAGATGGCTCAAGGTTCCCAAGGTTTTTTCAAGCTCCCGTCTGGCCATGGATTCAACCTTTCCGCGCAGAGAGACAATTGTCGGCACCACTTCGAGGGTATCGTACCATTTGCGAAAGCCAATCACCGCTTCATCGATAATCCGCTGGGCCTTAACGGCTTCCCGGTTGCGGTCCTCGATGTTTACATCCACGATGCCCTTCAGGTCGTCGATGTCGTAAACATAGGCATTGTTAATGCGGTTGATGTCCGGATCGATATCTCGGGGTACGGCAATATCGATAAAAAAAAGACTGCGGTTGCGGCGACTTTTCATGGCTTCTTTGATCTGATTTTTTTGAAGCACGTATTCGCTGGAACCGGTGGAACTGATGACAATGTCCACTTCGTTGATGGCGTCGACAATTTCTTCGAATTTAACCGCTTTCCCATGGAAACGCTTGGCCAGTTCAAGGCCCCGGGAAAAGGTACGGTTGGCCACGGTAATGGTACCGACCCGATTGCGAATCAGATGCTCAACGGCCAGTTCGGCCATCTCTCCGGCGCCGACCAGCATGACCCGCTTGCCCTCAAGATCGCCGAAAATCTTTTTCCCCAGTTCGATGGCGGCGTAGCTGATGCTCACCGCATGGTCGCCAATACCGGTTTCCGTGCGCACTTTTTTGGCCACGCTGAAAGTGCGGTGGAGCAGCTTGTTGAGGATGACGCCGGCGTTCTTTTTCAATGTGGCCCTGTAATAGGCCGATTTCATCTGCCCGAGGATCTGGGGCTCGCCCACCACCATGGAGTCCAGACTGGCGGCGACTTGAAAGGTGTGCCGCACGGCGTCATCTCCGGCATACTGATACAACGAATTTTCAAACTGGGAAAGTGGTATTTTTTTGAATTCGGCGATGAACTGCTTGGCGATGGTTACCGCCGCTTCGCGCTCATCGACGGCCATGAGCAGTTCGATCCGGTTGCAGGTGGAAAAAAGGACTGATTCACCGATGGCCGGGTTATCTCGAAGCATCAACAGCGCCCGTTCGGTTTCGTCTACCGTAAAGGAAATGCACTCCCGAACGTCGACGGAAGCGGTCTTATGATTCAGTCCAAACAGTACGATATCACGCATAGTTCATTATCACTGTCGGTCCGCATATGCCGTGTCCGTGGCAAAAGGGACCGAATGTTATCAATTCATCGACCTATATGGCCGTAAAGGTTCCGTGGTGACCCTTTAGCAGAAAGTTGACCCCGAAAAAGGTGAAGAGCAGAACACCGAATCCAATCATGGCCATGATGGCCATCCGTCTTCCCCGCCACCCGACGGTCAGTCGCTCATGGAGCAGGGCCGCGTAAAACAGCCAGGTGATGGCGGACCAGACCTCCTTGGGATCCCAGCTCCAGAAGCGCCCCCAGATGGCCTTGGCATAAACGACACCGGTGATCAAACCGATGGTAATCATCGAAAAGCCGACCACGATGCAAGCGTAGCCGGTGGTGTCCAGCAGGTCCAGCGACGGCAGCCGACTGAAAAAAAACCCCCGCGTTTTCTTCTTGATGGCGCTTTCCTGAAGCAGATACAACATGCCCAGGCCGCAAGCCAGGGCAAAGGCTGCATTCCCGAAAAAGATGGTGGTGATGTGGGCGGCCAGCCACCAGCTCTTGAGCAGTTGTGGGTCCTGGGAGATCGGTTTCGGAATCTGATTGGCCACGATCATGGTCAGGGTAATCAGCGGTGCTGCAAAAATACCCAATATTTTCAGTTTGTACTTGAAGAAGAAGGCCAGAAACACCGCCGCAACGGCCCAAGCGGTAACCGAGAGGGTTTCATGGAGGTTGTTGACCGGAAAGTTACCTGCCCGGACGCCACAAGCCACCAGCGAAACCGTATGCAGGGCGAATCCGGCAATCATCAGTCCGGCCGCAATGCGCTGAAGGACGGTTTTCTGGAAAAAAAGATAACCGAAATAGCAAACACAGCTAAACACGTAAATGATGGTCGCAAGGATGAAAACGGACTCCATATCACTCCCCGGGCTGTCGGTTAGTTAGCATCAGCCGGTCGTATCGGTAGCCGGGACCCAAAACCCTCTCCAATAACCGGTCAATCTGATCAACCTTTTTATCTTTGACCAGAGCAAGCAGGTTTTCTGCAATGAGTTTCTCGAAAAGGGGTTTGTGCATTTCCGGCTCGTGGGCGGCGGCCAGCAGCCGGGTACGGATAGCCCCCATCAGATCAAGCAGGTCGCCATATTCGGAACCGAAATCGGCTTCGAGACGTTTACGGATGTGTTTGGCAAAGGCGGGGCTTTTCCCGGCAGTGGAAATCGCCATGACAAAATCACCGCGCCGAACAATGGCCGGCAGGATGAAATTGCAGATCTCCGGCCGGTCGGCAATGTTGCACAGCAGGTTCTGAGATTCCGCGTCGACATTGATCTGCCGGTTCAGCGTCTCATCATCGGTGGCGCCGATAACCAGAAACATGCCGACCACATCCGATGATCGATAGGCACGCGGTTTCAGGATAATGGCCTGGTCCGCAGCCAATTGCCCAATCGACGAAGAGTTTTCGGGGCTGACCACGGTCACCACGGCGCCGCATTGGATGAGGGTGTTCACCTTGCGGGCAGCCACGCGCCCACCGCCGACCACCAGGCATCGCCGTTTTCGAATGTCGAGATTAACCGGATAATACCGCATTTCGAGTCCATTAGAGTGTCAGGGTCATCAGATCCCGGGCCAGCACGATCGGTCCACTATATGTGCTTCGGCATTGTTTTTCAATATCGACGTTTTCACATGCCGGATAAAAGTGGGTCAACACCAGCCGTCTGACAGCCGCCGTCTGGGCAATTTTCCCGGCCAGTGAAGGCGTCAAATGGCCATCGGCTTTCTGATCATCGGGGAATGCCGATTCGCAAATCATCAGGTCGGCATCGGTTGCGATGTCGGTCAGACCGTCGCAGACATCCGTATCTCCCGAATAGACCAACGCTTTTCCATCGGCATCGACAATGCGATAGGCCAAGCTTTCCGGCCGGTGGGAAACGGGCATGGAAGCGATACCAAAAGCCGTACAGTTGTGCCGATCAGCATCTTTTGTATCCAGTTCAACGACCGAGAACAGATCGGGAGGAAGTACAATCCAGCGCCCGTATACCTTTTTCAGGCGCTCAAAAAATGACCGGAATCCCTGCCCGGCGACGATGGTCAAGGGTTGCTTCTGGGCGGCAGGCGCCGGATACTTCAGGGCGAACAGAAAGGCGGCCAGTTCGTTGCTGTGGTCCGGATGGAAATGACTTAGAAAGATGTGGGAAATATCCATGATGGAAACGCCAACTTCCAGCAGGCGTCGCATGGTTCCAGGTCCGCAGTCGAAAAGCAGGTTCTCCCCACCGGTTTGCATCAGAAATGAGCAAGGGTTGCGCGTCAGTGAAGGCACACAGGTTCCCGAACCCAGGATGGTGACTTGGCTTGCCATGGTCTATTTACTTTCTTTGACAATGCGTCTTGTTATATGATCGATCATGATATGACGAACCCGAAAAGAATTCAACCTGAAGATATCGGCATGCCACGGTGAATTTGTTCATTTTGCCGAGTCAATTGAATGTCGGTTGTTGCCGAGACAACATTCAACCGAAGTGATCGGCGCCCCCTTTACCGATTGGAAAGATAGAGTGATAAATTTTTAGGTCGCGTCCATTACCAGTCCCTTGGCCGGATGATACAAAGAGGAGCAACCATGACGGAATTAATTGAAAAAAGAATTCTAATCATCGAAGATGATAAACATATCGCCGAAGGAATCCAGCTGAACCTCAGCCTTCAAGGGTACGACGTGGAGATCGCTGTTGACGGTGTGGCGGGTCTGAATAAATGGAAGGAACTCGGACCGGATCTTGTTATTCTGGACATCATGCTGCCAGGCATTGATGGTTTTTCCATTCTTCAGAGCATCCGGTTGGAAGATGAGCGCCTGCCCATATTGATCCTATCGGCCAAGGGCGATCCGGACGACCGGATCAAGGGACTCGCCTTCGGGGTCGATGATTATCTGGCCAAGCCCTTCAACCTCGAAGAACTGCTCCTCCGCATCGAGCGTCTGCTCAAGCGTGGTGGTTGGAATCGGGAAAACGGTGCGCCGGTCACACCATCTTTCAAAACCTACCATTTCGGGGACAACCACATCGATTTCGAAACCCATACGGCCCATTGCCGCATGGGAACAATTTCCCTGACCGGACAGGAATCCAAGCTGCTCAAGCTGTTTATCGCCAATCGCGGCAAGCCGCTTTCCCGAGACAAGTTGTTGCAAATCGGTTGGGGGTATTCCAGGAAAACAACCACCCGCACCGTGGATAATTTTATCGTTCGTTTCCGTAAATACTTTGAGCCTGATCCAAGAAAACCCGTCTTTTTCAAGAGTCTTCGATCAATCGGTTATCTTTTCGATCACGACCATTGAATGAGCGGAAATGTGACTGCTAACGAATTCATCAATCCTGTATGTTTTTTCTGCAATCCCCGAAAAACCATCAAGCATGGTCATGGTGAGTAAATTTTTTCATGTATAGAAATTTTTTCCTTATTTTGCGTTCATTTATTTCATATTCCCGTCACCAACGCTATCGAAAATTATTATATCTCACTGTAATTATTTTTCATATGAATTCATTGAAGAGATAGCGCGATTCTTGCAAGCATGGTCCATATACTTTATAACAACCGGCATGAGTGAGTTCCAATTTGATTATATCTGATGGGATTTCCCTGATCCCACCCCAACTGAGGATTCAGCGAACTGCGATGAGGACGATGGTGTCGAATGATAATGGTGGGCGGCGTTCCGGGGTCGACCGACGGCAGTTTACCTATGCTGCCCATATTCCCGAACGCCGAGTCGATGGAGATCGTCGCAGAGGTCGAGACCGTCGACTACCTCAAAATTTGGACGGGTCCATGTCGCCCCAAGGCGTTTCCTGAAATACCGGCCGGTTCCCTCTTCATCGTTTTCCGTCTCCCACAACATACCCATTTAGCGTCCTACG
>DEIP01000019.1:0-4931 GCA_002352605.1 Desulfobacteraceae bacterium UBA2771
ATAATCTTCTGCTTTGCGCGAAAGTGAGTACAACTGAGGAACCGAATGCGGGAAAACCGCACGTCCGGGTCTGTGCGGGGGGCGCTGGGTAACCGGCGTTCCTACCGCGAGAGAAACAAAACCGCTGGCAAAAGCTCCGGCCTGAAACAACGTATCAGGAAGAAGACATCCGTGATCGCCTGCCGGTTAATCCCCAGCGTGCTCCTCGTATCCGGCGCCTCAGCGACATCGACCGCATCGTGCTTCACTGCACCGATGCAAAACCGAGTTGGGGGGCTCTGCAGTGTGCGGAATATGATATCCATCCCAATCATATCAGCCAGCAGGGCTGTCCGACCATCACTTACGCCTATTTTGTCAATGCCAACGGATTGATCCATAAATGTCTTTCCCGAACCGTCGTCAGCTGGCATGTGGGTGACTGGAACTTCCGCAGCCTGGGGGTGGCGCTGGCCTATCGGGCGACTGGCAACCCGGAGCCGCCGCCGTCAGCCCAACTCGAAGCCGCCGCCGCCCTGTTTGCCCGGAGTTGTCTGGAACTATCGCTGGATCCACAGGCAAATATCGTGGGGCATCGCGAGCTTGCAAAAACCGGTTATCATCTGGACACCCATGGTAAAAAAGTCTATCGCAAGACGTGTCCCGGTTGGAAAGTCGATCTGGATGAATTCCGGCGGGAAACTACGCATCTGTCGGAAGGTCTTAAAACCACCATCATTTAGGAATTGTCATATATGTCTGGTTCATTGAACGGAATCATTCAAACAACCATTCTATGGGCGGGCTATTTCACACTCGGATTGCTCTTGGTGGGCGTGGCCCGCTCATTTATGAAAGCCGAGGATACCTGGAGAGATTTTTTCTCTGACCACACCAGCGGCCCCCATCATCTTTCGCGCTATGTTCTGCTGTTCGGTACGGTCATCATGGCAATCCGATTTTTAATGGCCGTTATCGGTGCCGAATCAACCGAAATTGAGAGTCGGCTGAAAGAGGCCATGCAGGTTTTTAAATGGTTGGACATCGAAACCCTTGCCGGCGGATCGGGCGCCGCTTACCTGATGTCAAAGGTAACGGAAGGACAGATTCTGACGCTATTCGGGCGGAAACGTTCTTGAGATGATATAACGTCGGCATTACCCGTATAGGAGGTAGACCATGTCTGTCGTAGAAATTATCAGTGCAATCACACTGGGTTTGGCCGCCCTTGTTTTAACCCTGATTGCGGCCGTGATCATTTTGATGATGTACCGGGGCACGCTGGACAGCCGTATCTTCAATTTTCTGTATGAAACAGGCACCGACGGCCAAACCGGTAAGCCCAGCGTATCGCGCCTGCAGATGCTGATCTGGAATTTTGTAGTCGCCTTCGCATTTCTGTATGTGCTCGGTGATGGAGGGTCGGACGATGCCATCGCCGGCTTGCTGCAGCCGGAGGTTCTGATACTGCTCGGCATCAGCAACAGTACCTATCTCTTGGGTAAGCGAACCAAGCAGGGTTCGGCCTCCGCAAAACCGCCCGGCACCGCAGGGTCCGCAGATACACGCGGCGGTCAACCGGTGGCCGGCGACGAGGATTCAACCCTGGGACCGGGACCGCAAGGCACCCCCTAAGAAACATCGGGGTCAGGGCTCCATATTTGACATAGGAGGGGGCATGAACAAGCACGTTACTCAGGATGACATCATCTATTTCGTGATGACGGATCGTTTCTTCGGTAGAAACAAACGGACTGTCGATCCATCGGACGATAGCATCCACGGAGGCACGCTCGATGGGATCATCGAGAAGCTCAACTATCTCCTCGAACTTGGCGTGACGACGATTTGGGTGACGCCGGTATACGAGAACATTGAAAGGTTCGGGACAACGGAACCCTACCACTACTATTGGCCGCTCAGATTCGACCGGATGGACAACCGTCTGCTCGACGGCACCCACTTGCCCAACTCGGTGGACATGCGTACCTTCGGAAAATTCGTTGACATATGCGAAGCCAAGGGTATGAAGGTAGTGCTTGATATGGTTGTGAACCATGCGGGATACGGGGCGCACGAGGGATTCGACCCCACTTGGTTCAACGTCAACGGATCCGGTGACATCAAGGGTGCGTTAGCCGGTTTGCCGGACTTCAATCACGATAACCCCCAGGTCCTCGACTACTTCATCAACAACATCGAAGCGTGGATCACCAGGGGCGAGGTCACCAATATTCGCATGGACACCGTCAAACACGTGGAGCCCAAGTTCTGGCATCACTTCAAGGCCCAGATCCGCGGCCAGTACCCTGACAGTTGTCTTATCGGGGAAGTGCTGTTTGAAGGTAAGGAGGACATCGGCAAGCTTCTACAGTACCAGAACTACCACGACTTCGATTCGATATTCGATTTCCCTCTGTGCACGGCCTTGCGGTCGACCCTGATTTATGACGAGAGTCTTCGCTATTGGCTTGCACGTCCACGGTTGAACGATCATGAGCCGCTGGGCGTACTTGACGATGATAACCCGTTCAAGGGTGGTTACCGCAACGCGAACAGGCTCGTCACCTTGCTCGACAACCACGATTTACAACGGCGTATCATGAGCCACGCCAGGGCAAAACACCCTGGCGAGGGCTCCGGACTTGATTGGGCGCTCAGGGTCACGAAGCTCTGCCTCGGCGCCCTCTTCACAATACGTGGAATACCACAGATCTACTACGGTACCGAGGTCGGGCTCGAGGGATGGACGGTCGGCGATGATGATCGCGACTTGCGCCGTGATTTCCCATGGCACGTCATCGGAGACGACAATCACCCTAGGCAACAGTTCCGCAAGGAGCACGAAATCTTCGAGTGGACCCGGGATCTTATACACTTGCGCAAGGGTAATGCCGCACTCAAGTACGGGACGACCATAACGCTTTGGTCGGACGATCTGGTGTATGCGTTTTTGCGCATCGCCACCGATGATGTGGCCTTCGTGATCATTAATAACGGCTATGCCAAGATGTCGCACCCCATCCAGCTGGATTTGAACCCGTCGGCAATCCCGAAGCGCGTGGAGACCATGATGGCCGGAGGGCTGAAGCACTGGAAGATGGGACAGACGTTGACAGTACAGGGCGGAAAGGTGGTGGTGGAAGTCGAAGGCAAAACCATCGACATTTACTGCCGCGGGGTCGCCTGAGGAAGCTAAATCGAAACAGCATGGCTCCACATTTGACACCGTGAGGGAAAGCAAGATCTGAGGAACTGGGGAGGGAAAGGGGAGATCCTTAAATAACTCAATAAACAAATTCGTTAGACGATGGCCATATTTATTAGCAAGCACCTCACCCCTTTTGACGGCATACCCGACGCCGGAAACGGTCACCTCAAGTTCCAGGCCACTTCGGTCGGAGACAAGCCCAACTCGCTTGAACACCAGTAGCAAAACAGGCCACGGGCATCGGCACGCGTTTGCCGGCGACCCTTTTGATAGATTTCATTTTGATCTTATCCCTGAAACTGGCCCTACGTTCAATTCTCCGTATAATCACGTGGTGCAGAATCCCGGGAGCATCTAATCCGGCTAATCGCAGCATTCTCGTTCAAATATCACAAAAAAGAAGTTGTTTGGTTTTTCAAGGAGGTCCCCCCTATTCCCCAGCTGTTTGATGTGCAGATTCTGGATCATATCATCGTGGACATGGATTCGGATCTCTCGGATCCGATGGCTTTTTTATTTGCTCCAGACCGACTGGGTTATTTTTCGTAACCCATTGACAAGCTCCATATTTAAACTATAATTTAGGTCTAAATATAGGACGAGAGGTTGCCATGAAATATAGTGAATCAATTAAACCGATCAGTTACATTAAGACCCACCTGGCGCAGATCGTTAGGAATCTCAAAGAAACCCAATCCCCGATGATCATCACCCAAAATGGCGAAGCAAAAGCGGTTGTCATCGACATCCAACAGTATGAACAGATGCAGGAATCAATGGCGATGTTGGAGCTGATTGCCCAGGGAAAAAAGGACCTGGCCGAAGGCAACTATCGACCGGCAGGAGAAGTTTTCCGTGATCTCAAGGATCGTATTGCCAAGGAACTTGACTGATGCGACACGAAATCTTGTTGCTGGAAAATGCCATCAAGGATCTTGAGGTGATTTACCAGTCCTTAAAACAAAGGGCGTCAAGGGAAGTTGCATTAAGGGAAATCGAAGGGCTGGAAAGCGCGTGCGCCAGTTTAGCCGAAAACCCAAGCCGTGGCAGCGTGCCTCATGAACTGGAAAGAATCAATATCTTTGAATACCGGCAAATTATCTCCAAGTCGTTTCGAATCATTTACCAGGTCGTTGGGAACAATGTTTTTGTTTTCGGTATCCTCCACGGAAAAAGAAACATCCAGGATCTTCTTCGCCAACGGCTTTCCTTTTGAGGCATCGGCTTTTTAAATACTTCCTGCACAGATATTTTTTGGAAAACTCACCTTCTCCTGACAATCGAGGCGTTTGGTCTTGTGTTGATGCAATTTACGACGAGGTAAAATATCCATGACTGTCTGATTGATGGTCATCGGAAAGCCAACGTTTCGCAGGGCCATGGACCGTACTGTCGGCCATGACTCCATCCCGCGAACGGAACGCAGGGAAAAATACGCAATCGCCGGAAGAGAAAATGGCTTGACAAAAAAAATGATTCCGGTATTTTTCAGTGCAATAAAGTCCAGGCGCTCATAACGAGCGAAAAGGGAACCCCGTGGAAATCGGGGACGGGCCCGCCGCTGTAATCGGGGACGAAAGCCGCAAAAACGCCACTGACGACAGTCTGCCGTCGGGAAGGTGCGGCCGGTAGGATGATCCGTGAGTCAGAAGACCTGCCTGAACCAATGTGTCGAGAACGCGTGGACGGTGTCCGGCGCTTAGGGTTCGCGCAAAAATAACTTCGCAGAATTGGCGCTCAG
>DEIP01000019.1:5061-8840 GCA_002352605.1 Desulfobacteraceae bacterium UBA2771
CATCGGTCCGGGGATTTTTTTGCTTTTCGGGAGGAATGCATGCATGCATAAGATAGTACTGCAACCCTTTGATCTCCTTTGGAGCAACATGCGATCGCTTGTACGATTCATTATGGGCCTGGTGACCTTTTTTCTCCTCTTGCCGTTAACGGCATCTGCCGGCCTGCCGATTGAATTTCAGGACGCGGCCGGACGCACCGTAACCGTTGATCAGCAGCCCCAAAAGGTGGTGTCCATCGTGCCGTCCATCACGGAGATCCTGTTTCGCATCGGTGCCGGTGATGCGGTTGGCGGGGTCACTTACCATGATACCTATCCACCGGATGCCGCCGTCAAACCTGTGGTTGGCGGTTTTTTCGCCCCCTCCCTGGACCGGATCGACGCCTTGGAACCCGATGTTATCTTTCTGGACGGCTTGCATCAGTCCGTTGCCGCGGCTTATGCCGGCAAAGACACCCCCCTGCTGATTCAACTGCCGCTGGCCTCTTTGGAAGACCTCTATCGTTCTATACGGCTGCTCGGCCAACTATTTGACCGGGATGATGCCGCCGGTGATCTCATCCGCGCTATCCAGGCGGATCTGGCGCATACGGCAGGAAAAATGGCTCCGATCCCCACATCCGGACGCAAGCGGGTGATCCGCCTCATGGGCCGGGAGCAGGTCATGACGCCCGGTGATGATTCCTTTCAAAATGAGATGATCCGCCTGGCCGGCGGGATCCCGCCGAAGTTGGGAAAATCCGGCGGGATCGTGCCGGTGACGCTTGCGGATTGGCAGGCGTTTAATCCTCAGGTGATCTATGGCTGCGGCGGGGACCGTGAGGTCGCCATGACCCTGCTGAAACGGCCCGGATGGAAGGATGTGGATGCCGTTAAAAACGGACGCATCCTCTATTTCCCCTGCGATTTGACCTGTCGGTTGTCGACCCGAACCGGGTATTTTATCAGCTGTCTGGCATCGCGCATATACGGGGATGAATTCGCCGCGCTGCCGCCGGTGAGGGAGAATGGCCGGACCGCATCGCGGCCCATCGCCCTGGATCTGGATTACGTGGCTGCCGCCGAAATCATGGAGAGCACCGTCAACGATTACATTCAAAAAACCCTGCTGGTCCACCTTGCCCTCCCCATGTCCGTTTCCTCAACGCTGGAGGGCTTTCGCCGGGATATCAGCCACGTGGGCAACAGCTACTCGCCGCCCCAGGTGTGGGGCTTGTACCACCATATCGGCCTCGACACCTCACGGAAGCAGCTCATCCAATCCATTGACATGCGTTTTTCCGATACCAGTCTGCTCTTCACCGGTGCGGATATGGACAATTTGTCGGTTCAGCGACAGCGGTTCAAGGAGATGACCGTCTACGCCCTGGTAACGGCGGGGGTACGATCCAATGCCGTGCGCATGGCCGAAGACGTCGGCGCCTTTTACGAGCCGGGCACCATCAATATGGTGATCCTGTCCAACATGAAGCTCACCCCCCGGGCCATGAACCGGGCCATCATCTCCGCCACCGAAGCCAAGACCGCCGCCCTGTGGGACATGGACATCCGCAGCAGTCAAACGCCCCTGGTGAATCCGGCCACTGGCACCGGCACCGACAACATCATCGTGGTGGAGGGCACCGGCTTCCGGATCGACAACGCCGGCGGCCACTCCAAGATGGGTGAACTCATTGCCAAGGCGGTTTACGCTGGTGTCCGGGAAGCGGTGTTCAGGCAAAACGGCATCGGCGGCAAGCGAAACATCTTCCAGCGCCTCAAGGATCGCCACATGAGCGTGTTTCAACTGGTGACCGATACCCATCGTGACTGCCAGGGTGAAAAAAGCGTCTTCGCGGGCCGGGTGGAACAGGTATTGCTGGATCCTGCCTATGCCGGTTTTTTGGAGGCGGCCATGGCCCTGAGCGACGGCGTTGAGCGGGAGACGGTGAATGACCTTTCTCTATTCGAGACGTGGTGTCTGTCCGTGGCCGGCCGGATCGCCGGCAAGAACGTGGATGAATTGACTGTCCATTTTTCAGGCGATGCCATACCCGGGCCACTGACGATGGCCCTGGATGCCATTTTTACCGGGGTTTCACTCAGATCCGGGACGACCCTTCAATAAACCATGCCATATCGAATTCCGAAAGGTCAGCATGTCCATCCATCGTCGATATCTTTGTCCGGTATATCCGGGAGGCACGGGAGATCATTTCAGAAAGCTGAAAAAAGCAACCGACGGTAAAATCCTAATAATTGGAGATTAAAGATGGCGCTCACGGGATTGGAAATTTTTAAACTGCTGCCCAAGACGAATTGTCATGAATGCGGGTTTACGACCTGCCTTGCCTTTGCCATGAATCTGTCAGCAGGGAAGATAGAACTCTCGGCTTGTCCCTATGTTTCCGAGGAGGCAACTGCCAAAATTGCTGCGGTGGATGAGCCCCCGATTAGACGGATTACGATCGGCACCGGTGATAAGGCACTGAATGTAGGCGGCGAGACCGTTATGTTCCGTCATGAAAACAGGTTTGAGAATCCCCCGGGTTTCGCGATCCTCATCGTTGATACGATGGCGAGTGCCGAAGTGGATGCCAGGCTTAAACGGTTTCAAGCGTTTCGATACGAACGAATGGGCTTTCTCCTTCGTCCCGAATTGGTCGCAATCAGGGGTGATTCAAAAGATGCTCAAAAATATGCGGACCTGGTTGTTAAAGTAAAACGGAACAGCGATGCCAATATGATTCTGATGAGCGATGATATCGATGTCCTATCTGCGGGGGTCGAGGCCTGCGCTGACCGGAAACCACTCATATATGCCGCCACACCGGATAATGTTGAACAAATGGTCGGTCTGTCCATTCGCTATTCATGCCCGGTAACGGCAAAGGCTTCCAGCCTGGAAAAACTTGTTGCGCTGACGACGCTATTAATCGAAGGCGGCGTAAACGACATCGTTCTTGATTCCGGATCGCGAACGCTACGTCGGGCGATTGAAGACCAGGTCTTTATTCGCCGGGCGGCCATATACCAAAATATCAAACCGCTGGGTTTTCCCAGCATCGTCTTTCCCTGTGAGATGACCGATGATTCCATGATGGAAACATTGATGGCCGCTGCTTTTGTGGCAAAATACGGTGGTATTGTCGTCATCTCTGATTTTCAGGGAGAAACGCTGTTCCCGCTGCTTCTGCAGAGGATGGAAATCTATAGTGACCCCCAGGAACCGTTGATGGCCCCAGAGGGAATCTATGAAATTGGTGAACCGAACCAAAACGCCCCCGTCCTGTTGACTTCGAGTTGGCCCTTGACCTATTACAACCTGTCGTTAGCCGTTGAGGCCGCCCATATCCCCGCCTTCCTTTGCGTCCAGCATTTGGAAGATCCTGATGTAATGTGTTGGTGTCATCACTGCATGCGCAGTACGCAACGGGGCAAATTCAACGCTGAAAACACCGGCCGGTTCATTGAGAAAGTAGGGATTAAAGATCGGGTAAAGCACAGAAAACTGGTCATATCCGGAAGGAACGCCCAATTTTCAGATGAGCTTGAGCAGGTTTTGCCGGAATGGGAGATCCTTGTAGGTCCTGCGGAAGCATCACAAATCGCGGGTTTTTTACCGGGGTTGGCTGAAAAATGAAGATGAAGTGGGTCTGGGAAAATTTGGGGCGGTACATTATTCGGGCGACCCTTTTGATAGATTTCCTTTGGATCGATGCCATATCGATCTTATCCTTGAAAATATCCCTACGTTCAATCCCCCGGATGATCACGTGGTGCAGAATCCCGGGTGCATC
>DEIP01000134.1 GCA_002352605.1 Desulfobacteraceae bacterium UBA2771
GATCAATCCTTGCATTGGGTGTCCCATGTTTCCGGAGCATGTATTCGCAGCGCCGGCCGTCTCGGTGTGGTCATGGCGCTTTTGCGGCTCGAAACAGCGATAGCTGCGGCGTTTTTTTCATAGAAGGTCTCGGGCTCGTAGGTCCATCCGGACGCCAGGCGCTTTTCTTCCCGCTGCAATGCGGCATAAAGGTAGCGTCCGATCAGCGGCGCACTGATTCGGGGAAGCCATCCGAACTCCCCATAGATTTTTCGAAGCAGTGATGCCAGTTTTTTGGCCATTGGCGGGGTATTCCGGTAATGCCTTTGCATGGCCCATACAGCGCCTGCATAGACGCTTCGAAGGGGGGATGCATCTCTGGTCCATCGTTTGCGGATGCGTGCTTGCGGAGCGTTTTTGTAGCGCTGCCAGCCCTTCAGGAGCGTGTCGATCATGCGGGCAAGGCTCGGGCCGTTGACTTCGAAATCCCGCTGGAAGGCGTCCAGGAGAAATTGTTCTTCCCGGCCGTTTAAAATGTGGGGATGGCGGAAATTGAAACGATACTGCCCGTGTGTATCGGCCAGTGAAAATTTGCTTTCCGGCAGCAAGGATCCCTCTTTTTGATGGGCTTCAAAAAGGGGGGTGCCGGGAAGTGGCGTGTAGAGCATGAACTGGTGAAAATCCGAAGCGTGGCCGATGGCATAATTGATCACCCGGTGCATGCTTTGCGGCGTGTGGTTTTCCAGTCCGATGATGGAGGAGCCCAGCACACGGATACCGTGTGACTGAAGCGTCTGAACCAGCTCTCGGGTATCGATGCCATTGGTCTTGCGGTACGCGCCGGCTTGGCCCTCCAGGCCCATCCATACGTAGGCGATCCCCAGCCCCACCAGCTGTTCGATGCTGTAGGCGGATAAGACCCGGGCCGAGCTGAACACGTACAGGGACCAGCTTTTTCGGTTCAATTCCATCAATTCCAGCAATCGAAGCGACCTTTTGCGGTGCAATAGAAAATTTTCATCCAGCACAAAAAAAGAGTGGACTTTCAGTTTTTTTTCAATATCGCACATGACCGCATAGAGCGCGTCGCCGGTTTCATGAAAATTGATAAATTTTCCCTTGCCGCCGAACAGGGCCGACGTGGCGCAGAAGTTACAACCGATCGGGCATCCGACCGATGGAATCAGGATCGCGGCCGTATTGCCGTTTTTGTGTTCGCGGTGCAAAGGGACGCCGAGTATGCGCGTACCGTGGGCGGAATAGGTGACCAGATGCCGAATCGGGGATGTGGCCTCCTGGCCGAGGAACTTGCGAAACCATCGGATGCCTTCGCCCTTAACGATATGGTCCGCGTCGATGCATCGGCTGAGGTCTGCCTTGTTGGCAATATGACCGCCGATGACGATGGCGGCCCGGGGAAGATACCGGCGAACCATCTCGCACATCACCTTCACCTTTCCGATATTCGGAAGGATGCCACTGATTCCTACGATATCGTAGGGATGTGACCGCAGCTCATCCTCAAACCGGTCAATGCTTGGAAAATCGAGCAGTGTGCACGGCGCCTCGATATTGCTCTGAATCATCATCAGGCCGAAGCTGCGGTGGAACATGCGCAGGGATAAACCGCCCTGTACGCGGGTTACCTGATTCTGGTAAAGTTCCATGGGATTGATGGTGCGGCTGCCAAACCTGTCGTTTCGCGCGTAGGGACCAAAAACGCTGGAGAGTAAGATTTCGGCCTTGGATCCGAGGGGGTGTACGGAATGTTGCATGTTGTCTCCCAAAGTGAAATAACGCCAACCTTTGCACGGGGCAGGGGTTGTTATGAATCACCGCTTCATAAACCGTGGGGGCAAAATCTCAGAAGGGGGAGCAGCAACGAAAGGGGGTCTCCCTCGGCGGTGTTTTCCCATTGTAGACAACTGCGGGCGGATAGCAAGGTTCGCTTGCCCCCGTGACAAAAGTATTACCTTCGCACGGGATGGACCGGCGAGGGATGCAAACCGGACCTCTCCGGGGGTGTCCATCGTGCTCGGCTTTTTGGACCACCGGCGTAAGGTCGGCGGATTCGGTCCCACCGTTCAGTCCACCGGCGACCTCGACGCAGACATGGCCGTAATCCGGTGTTTTTACCGGGATATCTCGGGCAAATGCCCCCTTCAGGAACGCCGTCGGTGCATCGCTTCGTCCGTGTCGCCGCCGGCCGTCGGTTGAGGCGAATGACAAGGTGTGCCAACAAAATGGTTGCCAAAGCCGATTGACAAGGCTATAAGCCGCTTCAACACGCATCCAACCGTACCTCAGTCGTCGATCGGATCCGGTCGGTTATCGGTTGTTGATATAAAGGTTTGACGCCGTCCGGATTTTCCTGGGCGGCTTTTTTTATGGTGCATAATGAGGAGTACAACAGATGGATTTTAAAACATTGGGCCTCGGGGCCGACCTGCTGCGAGCCCTTGGGGATTTAGGATTCGAAACACCGATGCCGATTCAGGCTGCGGCCCTGCCAAAGCTGCTTACCGGGTCCCGGGACTTTATCGGGTTGGCCCGGACCGGCACCGGAAAAACCGCCGCCTTCGGCCTGCCGCTGCTCCAGCGAGTCGACGTGGCCCTGGCACGTCCCCAGGGCGTAATCTTGTGTCCCACCCGGGAATTATGCCTGCAGATTACGGACGACCTGAAGCGCTATGGCCGATACATACCCAAGATCCGTGTGGCTGCGATCTACGGCGGGGCCGGAATCGCCCACCAGATCCGCCAGCTGCGCGATGGCGCCCAGATCGTCGTGGCCACACCCGGCCGTCTGATCGATCTGATGCGGCGCCGGGCGGCCGATTTATCCCGCGTTGCCTTCTGCGTGCTGGACGAGGCCGACGAAATGCTCAACATGGGCTTCCAGGAAGATATCAACCGGATTCTGGATCGGATGCCGGCCGAACGGCAAACCTGGCTGTTTTCAGCCACCATGCCGTCAGGGGTCGCCGCCATCGCCGGAAACTATCTCGACGACCCGCACAAGGTCTCGTTGGGCGGGCACCGGCACCTTGCCCCCAATATCAGCCACACCTGTTACCGGATGCACGAGCGGCACCGCTACGAGGGGCTCAAACGCATTATCGACTTCACGCCCGGGATCTTCGGTCTGGTGTTCTGCCGTACCCGCAAGGAAACCCAGGTTGTGGCGGAAGCGCTGGTGCAGGACGGCTATCAGGCCGATGCCCTGCACGGCGACCTGAGCCAGGCACAGCGAGACCATGTCATGGGTAAATTTCGCCGAAAATCGATCCGGCTCCTGGTGGCCACCGACGTGGCCGCCCGCGGCCTGGATGTGGACGGGATCTCCCATATCATCCACTACAATCTGCCCGATGACCCCGATACGTACACCCATCGCAGTGGCCGGACCGCGCGAGCCGGCCGTTCGGGGGTCTCCATCGCCCTGGCCACGCCCCGCGAAGTTGGCCGGCTGCGCACCATGGAACGTGCCAACGCCATGCGATTCGAATTCGGAAAATTTCCCAATGGCCGGGAGATCTGCGAACGACAGCTCGATGGTTTCGTGGGCCGGATCGTCGAGACGCCGGTGGACCGCAAAGCCTTTGCCGATTACCTGCCTGCGGCCTGCGAGGCCCTGGCGGGTTTCGACCGGGAGGAGTTGATCCTGCGTTTCATGGGTGCCGGCTTCAGTCGTTTCCTGGAAGATTATCGCCAAGCGGGCGACATCAATGCGGCGGCACGTCCGTCGAATGTCCGTCTGGCTGGCAAAAGCCGTAACGTTCGTACCGAAACAACCGGTGTCCATCGCTTTTTCATCAATGTTGGCCGCCTCGATAAAATCAATGAAGGTGCCATCGTGCGCCTGGTGTGCGACCATTCCGGCATTCGTTCCGGGCAAATCGGCCGGATCGAACTCAAACGCGAATTTTCCTTTTTCGAAGTGGCCCGCGGTACTGCGGCCAAGGTCCGGCGAAGCCTGAAGGATGTCCAGCTCGATGGCCGACGGGTCCAGGTGCGGGACGCCGGATGCAAAAAAAGCCCGGACCGGCGGGATCGGTTTGCCGCCTGATGTCTCACCAAAAAGGCATCGACATGGAAATCCGTGAAGGCGACCCTGGCTGTGGTGAGATGGCCCATGATGGCAACCGATTCGCCCGAACGATCCTCGATTCGTTGACGGCCCACGTGGCGATTTTGGACGAAAACGGATTTATCCTCGCAACCAACCGGGCCTGGAAGCGATTTGCCCGGCAAAACCAATTGCAGATGCGCCCGAAAGCGTCAAATGTAAACTATCTCGAAATCTGCGAAAGCGCGAGTATCACCGGGAATGATAACGGTTCCGGCATAGCCGAGAAGATACGGGACGTGATTGCCGGCCGGGTGGAGGAGTTCGTCCTGGATTATCCGTGCCACTCACCCGAGGAGAAGCGGTGGTTTTACATGCGTGTCACCCGGGCGGCGGGTACGGGGCCCATACGCATCGTTGTCAGCCACGAGAATGTCACGGCACTCCGTCTGACGGAGAACCGCCTCTGCCGAAACGAGGAGGAATTGCGTCGGGAAACAAGAAAACTGGAAGCGGCCAACACGGCTCTCAAGGTACTCTTGCAACAAAACCAGGCCGACCATCTCGATATGGAAGCCGATATACTCGACAATGTGCACCGGCTTATTCGTCCCCTATTGACTCGTCTGGAAAACATGGGTTTGCCAAGACAGGCGAAAGCATTGATCGCCAGCCTGGATGAACGCCTATCCAGGTTGACCGCTCCCTTTTTCAGGCGGTTGTCCAAAATGGGAACCGTGCTCACCCCCCGGGAAATCGAAGTGGGGGTTTTGATTCGAGAAGGGTGTGGCACCAAGGAGATTGCCACCCAACTGAACCTGAGTATCACCACGGTGAATTTTCATCGACGAAACCTGCGTCGAAAATTAAACCTGAGCAACACCCCTACCAATTTGCGAACCTTTCTGATGGGCTTGATGGAATGACGGTTTATTCCCGTCAGTAAACCGTCAAGTTTCCGGTATTGCGTCCCCCTTCGATTTGGCATAATTCTAAAAGATCACAATTTACCCAACAAAAGGAGGCCGATCATGATCTGCTCACTCGCAAGCAAGGTAGAAGAAACCACATTACAGACGATCAAGGATCTGGAAAAGGACCTGGGAAAAACCCTGTTGGCATTCAGCTGTCACGACTGCAATGCCTCGGCACTCAGTGCCGACGAATTGCAGAAAGTGCAAGAGGTGGAAAAAAAACTGAGTATTTCTCTGGTAGCCGTGGAGGCATAAGGGTTCGCGAAAAAATAACTTCGCAGAATTGGCGCTCAGATTTGGTTCAGGTTTGGCTGATCCGAGAGAGCAAAACCACAGGAATAGCGAGCTATTTCGTGGGTTTTGAGAGTGAGGTATCAGCCAAAGATGGGCTGAAGCTGAGATGCGAAAATGTGAAGTTATTTTTGCGCGAGCCCTAAGCATCAGGTCATTTTTGCGCCCCTCAATATGGGAAACATACCCTTCGCCAGGCTGTGCCTTTGTCACATGGCCACAATGACAGACGCCGGCATAGTAATGATGGAGAGAACAGA
>DEIP01000024.1 GCA_002352605.1 Desulfobacteraceae bacterium UBA2771
TGGGGGGTAGATACAATCGCTGATACGGGCTTTATGGGGCGCTTTTTCCTTCAAGGCCAGGTCTGCCGTTTCCAAAGATGAGAGTATTTGAGGGAACTGACAACTTATCTCTCGAAGCATCCCCACATATTGAGACCCCTGCCCGGAAAAGAGAAATCCCAGCTTACCCTTGAATTCATCTAAATTGAAATAGACGCCTTCCGGCAATGACCATTGCTTATCATTGGGCCCGGTTTCAAGGGTTTTCCTGATCCGCTCCATGAGTGAATCGAGGTCGTCGCTTTCCTGGATGACTGCGGTCAATCTATATCTATCTTGAGCATTGAACCCGGCTCTCAGCTTTTTAAATAACCTTGAAAGGTCTTCCCATGACGACCCGGCATGAATACCAGCCAGCTCCCCCTTGAGGCCTTCCACCGTGTCGGAAGAGAGGGTCAAAATTTCAGTGGACCCATCAAAATCGGGAGCGGCTTTTTCGGCGTCATATTCCTCCAGCACGCAGTGAAAATTACTTCCGCCAAATCCAAACGCGCTTACAGCGGCGCGTCGCGGGTGTTCAGGGTGCCTCACCCACGGTTTGGGGGCTTTATTGATGTAGAACGGACTGTTTTCACCCAAAGCCCGGGTAGGCGTTGTCACTTTGATGGTGGGCGGCAAAACTTTATGATGGAGAGCCAGGGCTGCCTTTATCAATCCGGCGGCGCCGGCCGCGGCTTTGGTATGACCGATCTGGGATTTTACGGAGCCGATAGCGCACCAAGGTGGATTTGTACCGTTTTTAAACACTTCGGAGATCGCCTTGATCTCAACCGCGTCTCCTACTCTTGTACCGGTTCCATGGGCTTCAAGAAGGTTGATGGTGGACGGGTCGATATCCGCCAATCGGTAGGCCTGCTTAATCGCCTTAATCTGGCCTCGTGCGCTCGGCGCATAGATCGCGTTTCCTTTCCCGTCGCTGGACGTGCCGATGGAACGAATGACGGCGTATACATTGTCTTTGTCCCGTTCGGCATCCTCAAGACGTTTTAACACCACAATGCCGAGGCCTTCTCCCAGGATCGTACCGTCGGCGTCTTTGTCAAAGGGTTTTGCATCGCTGCTGGGGGAAAGCGCCAGCGTCTTACTAAAGCACATGTACATGAAAACATCATTAAACGTGTCAATGCCCCCGCTGATCACCATGTCGGCCCTTCCGGTCTGCAATTCCATGCTTGCCAGGTGTATGGCACTGAAAGAGCTGGCACATGCGGCGTCCACCACACAGTTGGTTCCTCCCAGATCGAGGTAATTTGATATCCGGCCTGCCACAACATTTCCCAAAAGCCCGGGAAAGGAGTTTTCCTGCCAGGGCACATATTGTTCCGATATACGGTTGACGATATTATCCGAAAGCGCATCGTCCAGCCCTTCATCTCTCAGGGCTTTTCGCCATTTGGGATGACCCAGGCGGGCGCCGAGGGTGGTTGTCAATTCCAAAGCGCCCGTTACACCGAGTATCACACTGACGCGATCCTTGTCATAACGCGCGTCATCTCCATACCCTGCGTCAAGAAGCGCCTGTTTGGCTGCAACCATGCCGAGCAGTTGAGAGGTATCCGTCGCCTCGATGGAATTGGGGGTGATGCCGAATTCGAGAGGGGAAAAATCGGTGGGAGACAAAAAACCGCCCCGCTTTGCACAGGCGTGATCCTGGGAGGAAGGATCAACGGAATAATAGTCATTGATCCGCCAATAACCTTCAGGAATTTCCGTTATGGCGTCCACGCCGTTTTTAAGGTTGGCCCAGTAGGCGCCAAGGTTGTTGGCCCGGGGGAAGATACAACCGATCCCGATAACGGCAATCGGTTCACATCTAGGTATCGCACCGTTTTTTTTATTATTTTTTATCGTTTTCACTTCAGGTACTCCAAAACCCGGTCTAATTCCAGGGGCTTTATCTTTTTGAGGTTTTCAGGAAGAGAAATCCCCATATTTTCGATGTAATTGCAACGTCTTAAAAACGCCGCGCCGTAAAGGATATTCAAGGCAACGGTTGTAACGTTGCGGTTCTCGGGGATTGCCAAAAAGCTGTCTTTGACCCATTCATTAAAGGCGCCCATGGAAGGTCCGCAAAATATCTGATAGTCGATTTTACGCGAAAGATCGCCGTTTCGCGCCCAAAGGGCGGCGCGGCCGAGATATGATCGGAAGATGAGCGCCATCTTGTGTTTCGGATTGTTTTTGGCCCTTTCAATCTCCCCGGGATCACGATTTTCCCAAAATGATTTTGTCTTGCGCCAGGCCTCTTCAAAGGAGCATCTCAGCATCGATTTTTCGATTTTTTTTCGTTCAACCGCAGGGATCTCTTCTATGGCGTTATAATTCCGGTACAGCTCATATAGTTTTGCGGCCCTCATGGCAAACATGGTTCCCCTTTTGAGGACCTGGACCTTTATACCCATTTCAAACATGTCCGCCGCCGGCGCCATCGCCACATCCGCTTGCCGGGTCTCAGCCAGCATGGTCCGTACATCATCGGAAGTTCCCGATTCAACACAGGCCTGGTTGACCGATCCGGTTACAATGAAGGCCGCCCCCATGGCATAGGCGGCGGCTGCGGACCATGGCGTGGATATCCCACCGCCAAGGCCGATCCTGGAAGGCTGCGCAAAATTAAACGCCGCCTGTTTTTTATCGCGTAGGGCCAATATGGTGGGAAACAGCGTCAGCGCGGGTCGATTATCCGTATGCCCCCCTGAATCGGCCTCGGCAACAATATCCTGGGCCAGAGGGATTCGGGAGCACAACTCAGCCTGTTTGCGACTGAGTTCGCCTAACGACACCAATTCATCTATGAAATGTTTTGGCGGAGGAGAGAGAAATTTTTCCGCCACTTCCTCCCTTGATAATTTGGCAATGATGTGATTCGGAGTGACGACCAGGCCCCCATCGTCGCGTGAGATACCCGAAACCCGGTATCGCACCAGAGGCAGGGTAACATCGAGAAAAGCAGCAGCCTCCACAAGCCGGATATTTCGATCCAAATAAAGCTGAACCGTATCCGCTTCCAACTTCGGCTCGTTGGGGCTGTGTATCAGATTAAATCCGAAAGGTTTATCCGGGCATTTTTGGGTTAACGTGTCTATGGCCTTTTCTATTTCCCCGAGATCAAGACCCCCTGATCCAAAAATGCCCAGCAACCCGCCCTCGGCAACCGCTTCCACCATTCCCACGGAAGCGATGCCGTTGGCCATGGCCCCGGTATAATAAGCATAGTCTATTCCGTGATCATCGCAGAAGGATCTGTCTCCAAGGTTGGCGGCAGGCAAAGCCGCCAAACTACCGATAATGGGAATGGTGGAATCCGAACTCAACATCGCTTCAGGCATGCCCCCGTTTATGACGACGAGCCCCAGGCGGTTGTTCTTAAAAACAATATGAACGGGACAGTTCAGTTTCTTGATGGCTTCCCAGCTCTCCGATTTATGGTAAGGGAGGACATTCGCTCCTTTATGAAGCCAGCCGATGGCCGGGCCGGGGAAAAATTCACTGTCGACAAAAGACTGACTCGCTTCAATTGCTTTAAGGGAAACCTTCATACGGCTCAACCAGCTTTCGGCTTCCTGTTTTGAAGTGGTTCGCAAACTCTTCTTGAAAACAACTTTTCC
>DEIP01000151.1 GCA_002352605.1 Desulfobacteraceae bacterium UBA2771
TCTCAGCTTCAGCCCATCTTTGGCTGATACCTCACTCTCAAATCCCACGAAATAGCTCGCTATTCCTGTGGTTTTGCTCTCTCGGATCAGCCAAACCTGAACCAAATCTGAGCGCCAATTCTGCGAAGTTATTTTTGCGCGAACCCTAACCGTCGCGGTTCAAACACTTCCCGTGAACCGACAGCCCGACCCAATGTTCAGGTCAGACTATTAATTCTGGCCTGGATGCTGTCCATTTGCCTTTTTAATTCGTCGGCCTGTTGCTGCAATTGGGTCCGTTCCTGTTCTCTGGGCAAATTTTGAGCCGTTTTTTTAACTCCCGGTGCGCCGAGATCGTATGAGCGCCGGCATTGGCCGCCCATGCCTCGACCACCGCCGCCGCCCATGCCTCGACCACCGCCGCCCCCCATGCCTCGACCGCCGCCGCCGCCCATGCCTCGACCGCCGCCGCTCATTCCCGGCTGTTGAAAACCGCCGCCGGACGGGATCGGTCCGACCCCGAATTTTTCAGGAACATTTTCGCTGTCCGAGGGGGTGAGTCCGCCGATTTTAAACTGCTCGACAGCGTCTTTGACCGTCCCGTGCTGACCGATAATCACCTTGATCGTGCTCGTGGCGAAGACCTGCATGGCTTTGGGGCCACAGTTACCGGTGATGACGGCCTCCACGCCCTTGGATGCAACCAGGCTGGCCGATTGGATGCCGGCACTGCTCTGCAGTTCGGCGTTGTTGTTTTCGATCACTTCGTAGCTCATATCATCCGTTTCAAGGATGATGAAGTATCGGCATCGGCCGAAGCGCTCATCAATAGATGATTCCAGATTTTTACCGGTAGCACTGATTGCAATTTTCATTTTCAACCTCCATGTTTCTTCATTAATCCGGCGGATCATCGACAGCCGTCATCCATCAACTTCAGGTGGCACAAGATATCTGTGATGCAATTTCCCCAAAAACCCGGGTTGCCGGGGCGTCGGCATACTGCTCCTGGTAAGAGATGCCGGCATCCCCGCATTTGACGATATTGGGATCGAAGGGAATCCGTCCCAGCAGTTTGAGCCCGGCCAGCAGCGCCGTCCGTTCACCACCTCCGGAACCGAAGAGATCGACAGCTTCTCCGCAGTGGGGGCAGATGTAACTGCTCATATTCTCCACCAGGCCGAGGATTTCAATTTTGACGGTCTTGCAGAAATTGATCGATTTTCTCACATCCGCCAGAGCAACTTCCTGGGGCGTGGTTACGATGATGGCCCGGGCGTCCGGGATCAGCTGGGCGACGGTAAGGGGTTCATCACCGGTTCCCGGGGGAGAATCGATGATCAGGTAGTCCAGATTCCCCCATTCCACGTCACCGACAAACTGGCGGATGGCACCATGCTTCATCGGCCCGCGCCAGATGACGGCATCATCCTTGTTGGTCATGAGCGATTCGATGGAAACCGCCGTCAGCCTGTCGGAAAACCGCATGGGATCCAGTTTCTTGTTCGCGTTGGCAGCCATCATGCCGGTCAGTCCCAGCATTCTGGGGATGTCGGGACCGTGAATATCCACATCCATCAATCCGACGTCGAACCCCTTTTCAGCCATGGAGATGGCCAGGTTGACGGAGACACTGGATTTGCCGACACCGCCTTTTCCACTCATGACAATGATTTTGTTTTTAATTTTGGAAAGGGACTGCTTGGCCTGCTCGTCGGGGTTCGGCTCCGGCGGTTGCTCCTTTATGCCGACACCATTGGGTGCGTTTTTCATTGGATTACCTCGATGTTGTGTATAATTATTTATTTCCAGGACCCTTGGGATCGTGGACTTGTTTTCGTCCCCAATCTTTAGCCGGTCACCGTTCATTACCCGTCGGGCCCAAAATTTGACTCAGGTGTTCCATCAGTCGTTCCCCATCGGCCCGGTCCGGACTGGGGGGAAGCTGCATCAAAATACCCAGCCCTTCGCTGGCCCTATGGTACGCCTCTTTGGAAAGTGAGCTGGCGACCGCGCTATTGACCATGGGGTTGACGGCGACGAGGCGTTCAACGAATTCCAACCCCGTCATGTCGCCAAGACTTTCGTCCGCCACGATTAGATCAACAGTTTGTGTTACGATCGCCTTCAGCGCCTGATCGCCGGATGCGGCCCAAAGGATGGTGCCGCCCTGCTTTTCAATACCCGCCGACAAGTCGGCAAAGTTGGCTTGGTTCGGGGTGACGAATAATAGTCGGGTCAATGCTTGCTCCTTTATCGATTTAAATGAAATTTGCGTTCAGCGAGCCGGTTTTCCGGTTTTGGGGATGCAGCCGTGACATCCGGGCATCACAAAGGTGGGTTCAAGCGAATTTCCCTTTGCGTATACCTCGAGTACGCGCTCCACTTCTCCGGCAATGAAGGGGATCAACGTAATGCCGCCCGCACTGATCACATTGGCCGGAACCTGAGATACCGCCCCACAGATGAGAACCGGTACATCGAGTTTTGCCAGGCTTTTTGCCAAACTGGACGGCAGTTCGGAGTCGAAAAGAACATAGGACCGGTCCGTGATTCGGGCATTTTCAATCTCCGCGATCAACAATCGTCGCGATGCATCAAATACCGGTGATATGCGATCTTCCCAGACGGTGACGGCAACTTTCATCGTGTCCCCCAATTTTTATCAATCACCGTTACAAAGCCTGTGCCAGTGTGGGTGTCGGATGAAAATTTAATAGAACCTTTACATTCTAATCGTTTAGGATTCTTATTGGAGCAGATGGATCGGGTGCCCCGCAGATAGGGTCGCATCCATGCAATTCCATGCACGCATCTCCCTGCAACCTTGCGATGCTGCTGAGGTTGGGAAAAAGCGGTTTCGAGGATATCGTACAATCACAGGTTGTCGGCGCTGTTCAGCCCGCCCTTGGTGGGCACGAACAGGTGATCCACCAGTTTGGATCATATTCGGAAACCAGGTCGGTTTCATCCGGTCAGGGCGGCCTGATCCCCAAAGGGTGAAAGGTGCTTAGGGCTCGCGCAAAAATAACTTCACATTTTCGCATCTCAGCTTCAGCCCATCTTTGGCTGATACCTCACTCTCAAAAGTCTCGAAATAGCTCGCTATTCCTGTGGTTTTGCTCTCTCGGATCAGCAAAACCTGGACCAAATCTGAGCGCCAATTCTGCGAAGTTATTTTTTCGCGAACCCTTAGGTTGTGTTATTCCTTCAGCGCCCCTTTGAATTGCGGTTTTCGTTTTTCAAGAAAGGCGCGGCT
>DEIP01000062.1 GCA_002352605.1 Desulfobacteraceae bacterium UBA2771
AAAGAATCGAAGGCGGAGTTTTGCGAAACTGAATATTGCAGCGGCGCCAGGACAGATGATTTGATCAGCGTTTCCAAATGACCGCTCAACAGATACGGAATGCAAACCAGCGCGATTGGGACAAGTCCTCCCACCACATATATGGCTAACTTTGCAACAGGCGGTCGCTTTTCTGCGAATAGTTGTTTGAAAAGGATAAACAAGCCCATCACCACGGCTAAATAGGCCAGATTCAGGCGAACCAGCGCGGCGACGGATATCAAAAAGCCGACAAAAAAAAGCGCCTTTGGCGCCATTCCATAGCGCACTGCAATTTTCAGCGCTCCCATCAGCGGAACGAGGGCGATAATTTCGGATATCGTCGCCTGCCCAAATGGTGTCAGCGAAACGAAGAAGATGGTAAGCACGCCGGACAAAAAGCCCGCCAGCCGGCCCCATAGATGTCCGGCAATCAAGTGTGTCAAAAGCGCTGAAACGGCCAGACAGATGGCACCTGCGATGCGAACGCCAACGATGCTGTCGCCAAATAGCCAGATGAAGGCTGCGAAAGGGACGAACGCCAGGGGCGGCTTATTGTCCCAGAGTTCAACGTATGGAAGGTTGCCGTCGAGGAGGCTTTGGCCCATCAATATGAACGTGCTTTCATCCCAGGCGATGAGGGATTGAAAAAAGAACGGCATTCTCACAAAGAACGCAAGCAGCAGGAAAGAACCGAATGCCATCAGATTGGTAAGATCTGTTTCACTTGCATCGATACGGCGTCGCAGGGGGGGTATGATTCCCCAGAAGGACGGAACGACTGAAAGCAGCAATAGCAGCTTGATAATGTTGGCCGCAAGATGATTCGCTTTTTGATGATAAATGGCCAACGGCTGGACATCTCTTTGATCAATCAGTTGATTTAGGAACGAGTATGAGCGTTCGTGAAAAATGTCATCAATAAAAACTTCCCCCCACAGATGAAAGGCCGCAAACAAAATCAAAGCGCCGATCCAGAACAGGGATGAGACAATAATTATCTTTTTACTGATCAGGCTGAATGGAAGTTTAAATGGACGGGTTAATTCTTTCTGCATATTGGTACTCATCGCAACCGACACGCGTTCGGCTATGGTTGAAGGATGTTATCGATTTTCAGTGCACGCGCTTTCGCGGTTCAAATGTCACCGATGGATAGGTGTTGCGGATCGTCTTCCCGCTTCGAGCATTTCCAGTCACAATGCTTGTTTATTTTTAATTTATCAGCATCACTATCCCTGTCTTCTACATGCTTGAATGTCCAGTATGAGTTTAACAGGTAGTTGATCAGCATGCCGGGTATGATACCGAACAGTTGGTGAAGCTGGGGTGCGATATTGGGAAAAGCGAAAGAAAGCCCAACAAATGTACTGTAACTAACGCCTAATGTGAGGACCGAAACCAGATTAAACTTCAACCCTTTAATGCGGATACGGTCTTTCGTCTTCCGTTGGCGAAACGTCCAAAAATTATTGAAAAGGAAATTTGAAATGATCGATAGTTCGATTGCAAACGGGGAAGCGATGAATTTATTCATTCCCATCGTTAAAAAAAGTGTAAAGAATCCAAGATTGACAAAAACGCCCATTGCGCCAACCAATCCGAATCTTATAAAAGTCTTTGAACTCTGCAGCCTCAGCCACCATACATTAAAAATAAATTCAATGATGTCAGAGAGCCCAAGTTTGGAATCACCGTATTTTCGATCAATGAAGCTGACGGGAATTTCCTTTATCCTCGCACCAGCTGAAACGGCCGCATGGAGCAGCGCGACCTGAAAAGCGTATCCTTGAACACGCAAACGCTTAAAGTCGATACGGCATAGCAGCGATGTCCGTATGGCCCGAAAACCGGCTGTACAGTCTTGTATTTGATATATGCCGGCGATGTATCGGGCTGCCATATTGCCGAAAAATGAATTGAGGCGTCGAAGCAGGCCCCAATTTCCGGGAATGCTTCCACCTTTGACATATCGACTACCGATAACAAAATCTGCGCCGGCATCTATTTCTGACATCAGTCGGGGAACGTCCTCAGGCTTATGAGAAAAGTCCGCATCCATCTCGAATACCACATCCGCCTGAATATTTTCTAAAGCATGACGCATCCCCCTGATGTAGGCTGCCCCGAGTCCATCCTTTTTACCCCCCATAAGATGCAGGTTGGGATATCGCGTCTGGCATTGCCTGACAATCGCCGCCGTTCCATCCGGTGAATGATCATCGACGACAAGAATATGCATGCGGTGCGGCATCGTTTCGAACTGTGTTTGCAGTTTTTCGATCAGCGCTTTAATATTATCGCGTTCATTATAGGTTGGGACGATGATTACGACTTTTTTAGCATTTTCTTTCAATTGGAATTAAACCTTTCCAAAAACATTTAAGTGCTGCTTTTGCAGTTGTACCGCCATCCGAATCTTCCCGTTGTCTGACACTATTGACTTTTTTCGCGTCAACTATAGTCCCCCTCACATGACTTGATACCATCTCTATTAATATTTAGATAAAAGCGTATCAGTTCATATGGGGTTATCTATAATTTGGAAATGAAACTAATTTTTTACTAAAGTGGCTGTCAGCTCATCGATTTGGAACACTCTGACCCGATTGGCATATGTTGGCCACTCATCTTGAGTAATTCTGAACAGCTTGTTTTGGTAAAACAGAACCTTTCCTGCCGGTCGTGCGATGTTCGCTTCTCCGTCAAAGAACATACACCAGCTGTTTTTTCACGGATCATAAATGGGTCTGCCACAAATTATGCATCGACAGCATCCACATCTCCGGCAGTTAAAACCGGATTGCCGATCTCCTTGGTTTCACTGAGATGAAAAGGGTCTTTTCCCACAACAATACCAATTGAAAAAATATAATTTGTGCCTGTATATATATTTTCGGAACGGCCAGATGCATACTGATAGGTTTCTGATTCGATTGTCATAAAGGCATATGAACTTTAGCGGCACGGAGCATGTCTTCAGGTGTGCCGATGTCAATGTAGCTGCCCTTGCTAAAAATGACATTGTCAATTTTCAGATCGGAAGATAGCGCTGATTGAATAACATCACCCACAAAGATTTCGTTGATGGATGATATATGCTGGTCCATGCCGGCATCCAATCGTTTCTCCTGATCTTGAGTGACAAAATAATGCATAAACCGTGTAAAGGAATCATTCCAAACAGCAACGATCCAGGTATATTTCAATTCCGTTTGAGTTGGCTTTATTTGAATAGCACGAACCTTACCGCTATCATCCAAATCCACCATGTCCGTTTTTTTCGAATTGGTCGCGGGGAAAAGGCCTAACACAAGATCTGCCCGGGAAGCCAGTTGCCGTTTCACCAGTTGAGCAAATGCATCTTTGGGTTCGAAGATTATATCCGGAAAACCAAAAACGACCTGTTTATCTTCAATAAAGGACAACGCGCTATCTAATGTATAAGGCACACCATACGGAAGATCGACCATGAGATAACCGATGGGCATATTTACCAACGACCCATTGCCGAAATAAGCCGGGATATCCCATTTACCCCGCCGTAGAATAACAAATACTTTTTTCGTACCGGCAATATGCATGCTTTCCAGCAGGTATTGGGCGGCTACCTTGGGACGGAGATTCCCGTTTTTTCCCAATGATCCAAAACCCACTGGAAAGATTTCCTTGCTGCAGGGTAACGGAGAAACCCGGGATGACCTTCCCCCCGCAGGGATCAACCCTACCAACTCCGTAGCCTCTTTTTCTGATATTCCCATTTGGATGGACACTACCTAACGGCAGCCTGGTAAAAATGCCGATCCTGCTCGGCTCGAAGCTTATCACAAAGTCTGCCTTCGGGGAGTTCGATATCCTGATACGTCAGCACCTGATCTTTCGGGATATCCCGAAGCAAGCGGCATCCTTCGGCAAGTCCGATAGGCAGCAGTTGCTCTGATTTCACGATAGCCGAATTTTCGCCAAGGCCATAGGTCATGTAATAGCCCATGCCGTCAAGCAGCTGTCCGGCCTTTAAATCGATTTTTGCGGCGGCCACGACATCCACGCAAGGCCCAAAGGTAGGCGTAATGGCCGCATCGTTGAAGAGGACGGCCCTGGCGGCGGTCAGCGGCACCTCGAAGTGGCACAGGTGGTACGGCGTATAGAAACAGTACAAGGGCCCGGTTCCCAGCTTGTACAGATTGAGATAGTGTTGCTGCCGGGGATGGTCATGGGTGCCTAAAACAAAAACGCCCGGGCCGGGCTCGGCACCGACCACATAGTCCACGATTCCCGGACCGTCCAGTACCGCTTCCAGCGGATAAAGCGCAGCCACCTCTTTTAGGGGGGTGCCGGCTTCCACCGTCGGGCCGAACATGCCCCGCTTGGCGACTCTCATGCCGGTTGCATTGGCGACAATGGCCTGCTCGAAAGAAATTTTCGTGCCATCCGCAAAACTGGTCACCATATGCGGTTGTTGTCCCCACTGTTTAGCAAACGCAGCCTGCGTCGTGGGATTGCGGTATGGGTCCTGAAGTCCCTTGATATTCCCGCACAACACCGGCTTGACGCCGATGGTTTTAACAAATCGATAGAGATTCATGATGACGCCCGGCTGGTCTCCGTCAGCATTGGTGATCACCACGCCGGCCTTATCCGCATAAACTTTCAGGATCGGGCCGATGGTACCGTCGAGTTCGGCATTCATGAGCACCACGTGTTTGGCGTGGTTGATGGCTTCGAGTACCAGGCGTGCACTGTATTCGATGGTGCCGGTCACCTCGATGACGGCATCGATGCCTTCTGCCCGGCATACGGCCATTGCATTTTCGGTGATCGCCGGCGTATTCGCTGCAATCAGGCTTTCGAGCTGTTGAACCGTTTCCACGGCCTTGAAGTTATCCACACCCGCTTCCTGATAGGCTCTCCGGGCACCTTCGAGATGGCGATTGGCAATGGCCACCAGTTTCATTCCCTGAATGAAATTTGCCATTTGAAGGGCGATCCCCCGCCCCATAAACCCCGCACCGATCATGGCAACGCGAACGGGGTTGTTCTGTGCTTCTCTTTTCTTCAATTCGCTATCCAAAATGATCATATGCTAATCTCCATTTGACGGTACGGTTGGGGCATCAATACAATAGCGCGCTTCTCCCATGTAGAGGTGATTCTTAAATAAAATCAGGCCAATTCCCGTCTTTTTCTGAAATGCTTATAACTTCCATCGGCCATTGGATGCCGATTTGCGGGTCATTCCATCGAAGGCCAAGTTCGGAACCCGGTGAATAGAATTGTGAAACGAGATAAGTCACTTCGGTATCTTCTGACAGGGTTATAAAACCGTGTGCAAAATTTTGGGGTACAAACAACATTTTATAATTATCGGCAGTGAGCTCGATGCCAATCCACTCTTTGTAGGTCGGCGAGTCTGATCTCAAGTCGATGATGACATCGTAAAGCGCTCCTTTTGTGCATCGAACCAGCTTGCTTTCTTCAAAGGGTGATTTTTGGTAATGCATCCCCCGCAGGGTACCCCGGGTTCTGCTTAAGGACATGTTCGCCTGGGCGACATCGGGAATCAGCCCGTTTTCCTCAAGCTCCTTCCGGCAAAATATCCGTGCAAAAAAGCCTCGGTCATCCTGATGCTTTTCCAATTCGATGATAAACGCGCCTTTTAACTTGGTTTCATTAAAAATCATGGCCGTCTCTCCACTATGAGCTATTAAGTAACATCTCAAAAAATCCGGCAACTCGTTTTCAATAGAGCGCAATATGGGGTTTTGGTTGAGCGCTATTGTCCGTTTGGGGAAACTAAAACCCCGTATTGCGTGGACTACCGGAACTTATTGAAGTAAATCTTGATGAAGTCGTAAAAAGTCGCGTTTCAGACGGGTTCGTAAAAAGCCCGAGATCAAGGCTTGCGAAACCTGAGGAATGAGGCGTACTTTCGGTACGCCGCAGTGACGAGGGATGAAGCGTAACGCAGATATCGGGCATTTTACGAAGCCGTCATTCTTTTTTGCCGTACCGATTGACACTCACCTTGTCGTACTGAAGGGACGCCGTCTGGTGGGGTGACGGCTGCTGGGCTGGATATCCGATGGCCATGATGGCGGACACCGCCAATTCTGCC
>DEIP01000090.1:0-5394 GCA_002352605.1 Desulfobacteraceae bacterium UBA2771
GCCTGCGGTTTCAATAACCCCGCGGCCTTGATCCGAACCGCAATCTACCATTTCCGGGTGGCAAGCGGAGCCGGGGCAAAACGTTAGGTTCCGGACGCGTCAATGCGAAATAGCCGACAGGTATTGGACCAGATTTGTTGCGCCAGCGTTTGCGGATCCTCTCGGCGAACCTCGGCGACCTTCAACAGCACACCACGAACGAAAGCCGGCTCGTTGCGACGGAACTTGTTGCGTTGGGGTGTGGGGGTCAGATAGGGTGCATCCGTCTCGACCAGCAGCCGATCCGCCGGAATGGACGGAACCATCCGTCGCAGGGATTCCCCCCGCTTACTGACCGTGACGATTCCGGTGATCCCGATATAAAAGCCCATCTCCAGATACCGGGCCAGTTCGGCCGCCGTGCCGCTGAAACAATGAACCACGGCGGATCGACGGGTGCCGGGATTGACCCCAAGCAGTTCCAGCAGGCGTCCCCGGCTGTCGCGCTCGTGGATAATCAGCGGTAGGTCCAGCGTCTCGGCGACCTCCAGCTGACGAATGAACCACCGTTCCTGGTCTCTTTTTGGGGAGTACATGCGGTTGAAATCCAAACCGGTCTCCCCCCAGGCGACCACGTTGGGGTCTGAGGCCAACGATTGTAAATGATCCAGGGTTTCTGTCGTGCAGGACCGGGCATCATGGGGATGAATTCCCACCGATGCATAAAGTCCTGGATGGGTATTGGCAAGCGCCACCGCCCGTTCCGAGGTGCCTCGGTCGATCCCCACCGTCAGCATCCGCAAAACCTTTGCGGCGGCGGCACGCTGCATCATATCCCGAAAATCCGGTTCAAAGGAATGATCATCCAAGTGGCAATGACTGTCAAAAATTTTCATAAATTTCCCCATTAACTCAATAAATTAAAAAATTATTAATAATAATGACGATGGAAAAAACCAATCTCGTGTTTTGAGCTTGATTTCAAAACTCGGGCGTGTATATTAACCAGATTCAGTTTATTAATAAAGGCCGCAATGATAAAAATAGACTTGGAGGACGCACATGTTTAAGATCATCAAACGCGAGGAGATGGCCGAAGGGACCGTGATTTTAAATGAAATCGAGGCCCCTTTGATCGCTAAGAAAGCAAAACCAGGGCAGTTCGTGATTCTGAAGGCCAATGAGGACGGGGAGCGAATTCCGTTGACCATGGCCGATACGGATCCGAACGCTGGCACCATTACGATCATCTATATGATCGTGGGAAAATCGACGGCCCTGTTCAAGTCTCTGGAGGTAGGAGATGCGTTTCAGGACGTCATCGGTCCGTTGGGCAAACCCACCCATCTGGAAAAAGTGGGCAAGGTGGTCTGCGTGGGCGGCGGTACCGGCGTGGCCGTATTGCACCCCATCACCCGTGCGCTGAAACAGGTCGGCAACGATGTGACCTGCATCATCGGTGCGCGGACCAGAGACCTGTTGATTCTCGAATCGCAGATGAAGTCGGCATCCCATGACCTGCGGGTCTGCACCGACGACGGGACCTACGGTCACCACGGGTTTGTCACCGATATTCTCAAGGAGGAGCTGGAAGCCGGAGCGGTCAATCTGGTGGTGGGTATCGGTCCCGTTCCCATGATGAAAGCACTGGCCAACCTCACGCGCGCTTACGAAGTCAAAACCATGGTCAGCCTGAATCCCATCATGATCGACGGCACCGGCATGTGTGGGGGCTGCCGTGTAACCGTTGGTGGTGAAACCAAATTCGCCTGCGTTGACGGTCCGGAGTTCGATGGCCACCAGGTCAATTTCGATGAGTTGATGCTGCGCCTGCAGGCCTACTGTGAAGATGAAAAAACCTGCTATGAAGACTACTGCTCCCTTCGGGATGCCACCTGATCAGGCGGCAATAACAATAACCGTTCAGCTGAAAAATGAATTGCACCGATCCGTGGTGAACGTGCGACAGACCGACCGACGCCGCAGGATTGGTAAATGGAGGGATTGAGATGACCGAGAAAGCGCAGAAAAAGAGCAAGACGCCCCGCATGGTGATGCCCGAACAGAAACCGGAAATCAGAAAACACAATTTCGAGGAGGTGCCTACCGGCTACACCGTCGCCATGGCCCAGGAAGAGGCAGCTCGGTGCCTGCAGTGCAAAAAACCCGGTTGTGTGGCCGGTTGTCCGGTGAGTGTGGACATCCCCGGGTTTATCGCCCTGATCGCCGAGGGTGATTTCACCGGCGCCATCCGGCACGTCTGGACCAAAAACGCCCTTCCCGCCGTCTGTGGCCGGGTGTGCCCACAGGAGGTCCAATGTGAAGGCCTGTGCATCGTTGGCAAACGGGGCGAACCGGTGGCCATCGGCAACCTGGAGCGTTTTGTGGCCGACTGGGAGCGCGAAAGCGGTACCGGTGCCCTGCCGCCGGCAGCGCCGTCCACTGGTAAAAAAATAGCTGTGGTGGGATCCGGCCCCTCAGGCCTCACCGTGGCCGGTGACCTGATTCAAAAGGGATACCATGTCAGCGTCCTGGAGGCCTTTCACAAACCAGGGGGCGTGCTGGTTTACGGCATTCCCGAATTCCGGTTGCCCAAGGCCATCGTGGCCCAGGAGGTCAACTTTCTGGAGCGTCTCGGCGTTAAGGTCGAGGTGAACGCCGTGGTAGGGCGCACAGTCAGTTTGGACGAGCTGTTTGAGCAGGGGTACGATGCCGTTTACCTGGGCGTTGGAGCGGGCCTGCCCCGGTTCATGAATCTGCCCGGCGAGAATCTGGTCGGCATCCTGTCCGCCAACGAATACCTCACCCGGGCCAACCTGATGAAAGCCTACCGCTATCCGGACGTTGACACCCCGATTCCCAAGGGAAAGAATGTGGTGGTTCTGGGGGCCGGCAACGTCGCCATGGACTCGGCCCGCACCGCCATGCGCCTGGGAGCAGACAATGTCAAGATCGTCTATCGCCGCTCCCGGGATGAGATGCCCGCCCGGACCGCCGAGATTCACCATGCCGAGGAAGAGGGCATTGAATTCTTCCTGCTGACCAATCCCACCCGCTTTAAGGGTGACGAAAAGGGACGACTCACCGGCATGGAGTGCCTCAAAATGGAGCTTGGCGAACCCGACGATTCTGGCCGTCGCCGTCCCATGGCCATCGAGGGTTCGGAATTTCACATGGATACCGATCTGGTCATCGTGGCCGTAGGCTCCGGGGCCAACCCCTTGTTGACCCAGTCCACACCGGACATGGAATTGAACCGGTGGGGCTATATCGTGGCTGACCCGGAAACGGGGAAAACAACGAAAAAAGGCGTCTGGGCAGGCGGCGACATCGTCACCGGCGCCGCCACCGTCATCCTGGCCATGGGTGCCGGTCGCAAGGCGGCCGACTCCATTCACCAGTACCTGACCTGGGGATGGTAATCAGGTAATCAGGTGATGTGCGCCTGCCGGCACAGCCGAAAGGTTTATAAAAAACCCGCTGGGATTATCGGCAGCCGGCAGGGTAAGGGCCCTGTAACCTATCTTTAGCTTTTATTTATTGTTGCTTGCCGTGGCGCTTGGTTGACAATGCCCACCCACGCCTTAAATTAGCCGTTGACGCTTGGCCGACGGGCACTTGGTATAACCCTGAATTCGGATTGTTTCACCGACACCGTGGAGGCATGTAGATGGCTTTTGAAACCAAAGAAGAAGTTTTTGAAAAAATAATAGGTATGGAAAAACCCGACTGCCCCCACTGTAGTACGCAGATGAGCATCTGGGAGGTGCCGTCCATCAACGTCGGCGACGGTTTGGGCTGGGGAACACCCTACCTGTTCATGTGTTTCAACGACGATTGCCCCCTTTACACCCAGGGATGGGATAAGATGATGGAAAACTATGCCCATCACGCGTCCTACCGCTGCATCAACTATCCCGGTACCGACCAATTCGAGCTGATGCCTGTATTCAGTCCGGTTGGGGCAACAGGCCAGGTAATCGATGATCAGGTACTTGCAGGGGAAGAGGCCCTGAAACAAAACATCAAAAAAGGATTCTCAATTCTTGCAGACTGCTACGTGAACAAGGACGGGGTAACGACTGTAAGGCTGCTCATGGATTCGGCCGAGCCGGTCCGCGTCCGTATGAAGGCGGCAGAAATGATCGGCGATTTCGGAGAATTGGAGGCCATCGAACCCATCCGCAACCTCAAATTCGGCAACCAGCGCCTGAAGGAACAAGTGGATGCCGCCATACAAAAGATCCACAACCGCTTTTTCACTCGGGAATGCCCTTTTTGCATGGAAATCATTAAAAAACGGGCCAAGGTCTGCAAACATTGCGGAAAAGAAGTGGCCGGCATGTAAAGGCCTTGGCAAATAAGACTGTAGGGTGCACACTTATCATTTTGATGGGTGAAACATGATGATCAGATTACCCGGCCACGCACATTGACGTTCATGGAATCGTAAGACCGAAATACCAGCTTTTCCCGGGTCAGTCGGTCGGGTGCGATGGGCGACGGTGCATCCGCTTGGACCAGGCCGATGGCTTCAGTTCGATCGGGGACGGCGGAAAGCCCCTCGCCTTTTTTCTTGCCCGTTGCCACATCCAGGACCGTGGCGCAGGATCCGTCGGAAACCACCGCCAGCAACAGCGGCGTGGCGCCATAAAGCCTTGCCGCCGAAACGATTTCCCGCTCTCTTGACCCCAGTGAACCGGCAGCGCATTTAACGGCCATTAAAGGCCTGCCCGCGATCTGAACGACCAGGTCCACCGTCGATCGATAAACATCACCATCGATCTCAACATCAATCGGGGCATCCACCACCACATCTTCACGCCGATAGCCTTTTGTTTCAATCAGATAGCGCTCGACCCGCTGACGATTGACTTCGGCCCCCACATTGGACACCGGCTGTCCGGTAATGAAATCGACGATGACATCCAAATTGGTATCTGCTTTCATAAGTTACTCCAAAAGGATTAAATTCAATGTTGCATTTCACAATCCCTCACCGATGTCAATCCGTCGCGCGCCGGACCATGGCCACGGGTGCGGTCACCAAAATCACGGCACCACCGGAAAGGATACGGGTCGACAACATTTCGTTCAACGGAAAATAGGCAAAGACAACGTCCATCGGCTGTTCGAACGGCCCTCGGGAGCGGCGACGGACGCACCGACCAAACCGGTTGACAATAAAACGAGAACCGTAGTATAAAAAAAGCCGCATTTCATTTCATATCTTAGGGTTAGACGATATCATCGAAAGGGTGGCAGCCTCTGCCGTGCATTGGATTGAACGGTTGCCCGGAGCGATAAAAGCACGGAGACACACACGCAATAGATATTAGAGTGTATATTCGGCGATCTCCTTTTTTTACCAGACACGGGTCAGACGATGCGTTGGCCCTGTTTCACAACGGGGAG
>DEIP01000090.1:5558-9610 GCA_002352605.1 Desulfobacteraceae bacterium UBA2771
AAGCAGGAGAATCACCACGGACATGAAGATCTGGGTCCTGCCCTGCCCTTATGGAGTTGCATCCCCTTCGCCTGCATGCTGCTCTCGATTGCTTTATTTCCGCTAGTGGCGCCGGAATTCTGGCACCACCACTTCGGCAAGGTGTCCGCATTCTGGGCGGCAGCCATGGCCGGCCCGTTCCTTTACGTCTACACGGGCACCGCCCTGTATGAAATCATCCATATTGTCCTGGCAGACTATCTACCTTTCATAATTCTGCTGTGGTCCCTGTATACCGTATCCGGTGGTATCCTTTTGAAGGGATCGCTGCGGGGCACACCGCCGGTCAACGTGATCATTCTGACCTTAGGGACGCTGCTGGCCTCCTGGATGGGCACTACCGGGGCGGCCATGTTGCTGATCCGGCCTTTTCTGCGGGCCAACAATTACCGCAAAAACCGCACCTTCATGGTGGTTTTTTTCATCTTTTTGGTGGCCAACGTGGGCGGTTCGCTGACCCCGCTGGGTGACCCGCCGCTTTTTCTGGGTTTTTTGCATGGCGTCTCTTTTTTCTGGACATTCAAAATTATGCCTCACATGGCGACGGTCGCCGGATTGCTGCTGGTGGTCTATTTTTTCCTGGATCTGTACCATTTTAGAAAGGAAACCGGACGCGTCCCGGCCCACGAAGCGGAAAAGACGCCACTGAAGCTGGTGGGGATTCACAATTTCATTTTTCTGGCCGGAATCATCGCCGCCGTGTTGATGAGCGGCGTGGTGGACTGGGGGCATCTCAACGTGCTGGGTGTTCATCGTGGCGTCCAGGATTGGGTCCGAGACGGGATGCTGGTTGTCATGGGGCTGCTTTCCATGGCTACCACCTCCCTGGAAATCCGCGAAGACAACGACTTCACCTGGTTTCCCATCATCGAGGTGGCGTACCTTTTCGTAGGCATCTTTATCACCATGATCCCTTGTTTGCTGATTCTTAAGGCCGGTGCCAACGGCCAACTGGCCTTTTTGATCACCGCCGTGAGAACACCGGCACACTACTTCTGGGTCACCGGCACCCTGTCCGGGTTTCTGGACAATGCGCCCACCTATCTGACCTTTTTCAACACGGCCCTGGGAAGCCACTACCCGGGAATGTCTGAAGCCCAGGCGGTTCCGCTGCTGATGACGGACAAGGCCCTCTACCTCAAGGCCATCTCCGCCGGCGCCGTCTTTTTCGGTGCCTGCAGCTACATCGGCAATGCCCCCAACTTCATGGTTCGTTCCATCGCCGAGGAGGCCGGAACCGCCATGCCTAGCTTTTTTGGGTATATCTTGAAATATACGATTGTTTTTCTGCTGCCGATATTTGCGGTGGTGAGCCTTATTTTCTTTTAGGGACGGGAGGCCGACAATGCGATTCGAGACCCTGCTCTTTCACACCCGGTTTCGGGAACTGGCCTTCAATTCTTTGAAGACGGTTATCGAATTAAAGGCGGCCGGGCTTAAGAAAGTGGTTCTGGCCCACGTGATTCCGCGGGAAGATGTGGCCTTCGTTCCCTACGGCGGCACGTTGAAAGCAAACGAGATGCGTATGCGCGAGGAGGCCCGCATAAAATTCGATGACTGGATCCGGACAATCGGCGACCCACAACTGAAATTTAGCCAGCGGATCGAAGTGGGGGCTGCCAATGCCGAAATCCTGGACATGGCCACAACGGAAAAGGCCGACCTGATCGTCTTGGGACGCAAGAAACGGACGACCTTCGAAAAGGTGTATGTAGGCACCCATGTTCTGGACATTCTGCGCCGCAGCGAAACCCCGGTACTCATGAGCAAATACATGGTGCAGTATGAATGGCAGGGAGAGCTCCTGACGCGCACCAATGAAAAGATCTGGAAACGACCGCTGCTGGCCTCGGACTGGTCGGAACCCTCCCGGCGTGCCCTGAACGCGATGTTGGCATTGAAAGGGCTGGCGGAAAAAATAATCGTGGCTCATGTGCTGGGTGCCCGCCGAATTAAAAATCTGGAAATGCCATCCGTCAGGCGTCTTGAAGACGAAAGCAAAAAACGGCTTCAATCCTATTGCCGACAGATCGACGATGCCGGTATCCGGAGCGAAGACCATCTGGCGATGGGCCGTACGGTGGAAGAGATCATCAAGATGTCCCGGGACTATGGTGCCACCATGATCGTCATGGGGCGAACCGGGAAGGACTGGTACCATGAGTACTGGCTGGGGGGTGTCTCCCATCAAATCGCTGAATTGAGTGAACTGCCGGTGCTGCTGATACCGTAAGGCAAATGAAAGCATCCGAAACGCGGTTTGCTTTCGGGATAATTAAAAAAGATTCACTGAAGACGCCATGATCCAAGATATCGAAAATACGAAAATTGCCATCGTCGGTGGGGGCAGATTCTGTGACAAACTGCTCAGGCACCTGCTTGGCGACCGTTTCGAAGGCCGGCATCCGGAAGTCCTGGGCGTTGCCGATCTCAACGACCATGCCGCCGGCATGGTCTATGCCCGTACCATGGGAATTCATACCTGCCGTGATTATCGCGAAATTTGTCGCCTGGAGGGGCTGGACACCATCATAGAGGTCACTTGGGAAATAGACCTGGCCCGCATCATTTCACACATCAAGCCGGCTGAGGTGGCGCTGATCGACCACCAGGACTCACGGTTCCTGTGGGACCTGCTGCAGTTGGAAACCATTCGCCAGGATGCCTTGGCGGACCTGACCACCGAAACAATGACCATGGAGACGGTAAAAGACCGGTTCAACCAAGTCTTTCGACAATCCGCCGACATCCTCATGCAGCGCAACCGTCGGTTCAAGCAGATCGAGACGGCGCTCCACGAAAACGAAAAGACCCTCTCCCAAATTATCCAGGGTAGTACCATCCCCACCTTTGTCATCGACCGCAACCATGTGGTGACCCATTGGAACCATGCCCTGGAGGTGCTTACCGGCTACGATGCCGACATGATGATCGGCACCCGTGATCACTGGAAGCCCTTCCGCAGGAAAGAACGACCAATCATGGCGGACGTGATTCTCGATCAATTGGAAACCGGTGAAATCAACCACTACTATGGGTCCAAATGGCGCACCTCCATGCTGGTCGATGGGGGCTTTGAAGCGGAGGAATTTTTCGAGGACCTGGGTGAGGACGGACGATGGCTTTTTTTTACCGCGGCCCCCATCCGGGCGTCCGACGGCACCATCATCGGTGCCATCGAGACCCTCTGGGACAATACCGAAAATCAGCGGGCCGACGTCGACCGCCGCAATTATACCCGCCGTATCGAGGAGAGTGAACGAACCCTTTCGCAGATTATTCAGGGCAGCACCATTCCCACATTCGTGCTCAACCGCAATCATGTGATCACCTACTGGAACCAGGCCCTGGAAAAGCTTACCGGCTTTCCGGCCGCTCGAATGGTGGGTACCCGACGCCAGTGGGAACCGTTTTGGGATAGTGAACGCCCCTCCATGGCCGATGTCATCATGGAGCAGCTCACCGAGCGGGAGATCCGGGAGCTTTACGGCGAACGATGGCGAAAATCCGGCCTCATTGAGGATGCCTATGAGGCTGAGGTCTTCTTTCCCAAACTGGGTAAGGGGGGACGATGGTGCTGGTTTACCGCGTCCCCTTTAAAAACGTCGGACGGAATCGTGGTGGGGGCCATCGAGACCTTGTGGGACACCACGAAAAACAAACGATCCGAAATAGAAAGCCGGCGCCATGTCAAGGAGCTGGAAGAGACGGAACAGACCCTGTCTCAGATCATTGAAGGCAGTACCACACCCACCTTCGTGATCAACCGGAACCACATCGTGACCCATTGGAATCGGGCACTGGAAAAACTCACCGGTTTTGCCGCCAACGAAGTCATGGGGACCAATCATCACTGGAAGCCATTTCGCAAAAAAGCACGCCCAATCATGGCCGATGTGATTCTGGATCAGCTGGAAACCGGCGAAATCAGCCAGTACTACGGAGCCAAATGGCGACCATCGGCCCTGGTGGAAGGGGCCTATGAAGCCGAGGAGTTTTTCGAACATTTGGGT
>DEIP01000090.1:9813-40381 GCA_002352605.1 Desulfobacteraceae bacterium UBA2771
GGTTATTCATCCACCAAGATGGTGGGCACACGCCACCAGTGGATGCCCTTCTGGGATAAAGAACGCCCCACCATGGCCGATGTGATTTTGGAAAAACGAACCGATCAAGAGGTCTGGGAACTATACGGCGGCAAGTGGAAGCGATCCAACCTCATCGACGGTGCTTACGAGGCAGAGGTCTTTTTTCAGAAACTGGGGACCGGGGGCAAATGGCTCTTTTTCACCGCCGCCCCCATCAAGGCAACCGATGGCAGCGTCATCGGTGCCATTGAAACCTTTTGGGACACCACCGAGAAAAAGGAAGCGGAAGCCCGGCGCATCCGGCAGACGCGTGAGGCGGAAGAGAGCCGCCGGGCACTTGCCCAAATCATCCAGGGCAGCACCATTCCCACATTCGTCATCAACCAGGAACATGTGGTTACCCATTGGAACCGGGCCTTGGAGCAGCTGACCGGATATCCGGCATCCCAGATAATGGGTACCAGCCACCAATGGATACCCTTTTATGACACCGAGCGCTCGACCATGGCAGACGTCATCCTGGATCGGAAGAGCGATCAGGAAGTCTGGGACCTCTACGGCGGAAAATGGAAAAAATCCGAACTGATCGACGGCGCCTATGAAGCGGAGATTTTTTTTCCCAAGCTGGGAACCGACGGCCGCTGGTGCTGGTTTACCGCCGCCCCCATCAAGGCCACCGACGGCACCGTGGTGGGGGCCATCGAGACCCTGTGGGACCGCACGGATAAAAAACGGGCTGAATCCGACCGGCGGCAGTACACACGCAAGCTGGAGGAAAACCAGCGGGTCCTGTTCCAAATCATTCAGGGCAGCACCATCCCGACCTTTGTTTTAGACCGGGATCACATGATCACCCACTGGAACCAGGCCCTTGAAAATCTCACCGGCCATCCCTCCGCAGAGATGGTGGGAACCAACCGCCAATGGGCCCCTTTTTGGGACAGCGAACGTCCGGCCATGGCCGACATCATCCTGGACCGGAAGAGCGACCAGGAGATCTGGGACCTATATGGCGGTAAGTGGCGGAAATCGGCTTTCATCGACGGGGGGTACGAGGCCGAGGTCTTTTTCCCCAAACTGGGTAGCGGGGGCAGGTGGTGCTGGTTCACCGCCGCCCCCATCAAAGCCGCCGACGGCACCGTGGTGGGGGCCATCGAGACCCTGTGGGACACGACCGCAACCAAACGGGCCGAAGAGGAACAGCACCGGCGCAATCGGGAATTGGCCACCCTGTGCTCCATCTATACGGCCCTCAACGCGCCACTGGGCCTTCCAAAACGCATCGAAGGGGCAGTGATGGAGATCCGCGATTTCATGAAGGCCGAAAGCGTCTGCCTCTATATGTCCGAAGACGGAAACCGGTTCGACCTGCGCTATTTTAATATCTGCTATTCGAACCAGGAAAACAGGCTGGCCGGACCGGAATCGGAAACGGAAATCATCCGAAAGGTATTGCGTACCAACAAACCCACCGTTTTCAATGAAGGAGACCACAATGGCGGCTATTCAGACGATACGGCGGCAGAAACCACCTTTGCCTACATTCCCATCAGCGCTAAAGAGAGCAAGGGTATCGGCGTTATGCGTATCGAAAAGGAGACGGATCGCTTCTCCTCTGAAGACCTGCATCTGCTGGACCTGATGGGCAACCGCATCGGCGTCACCATTGAAAATGCCCTATTGCACGAAGAGGTCATCCGTAAATCTAACTTCCAGGCCAAACTTATCAAGAGTGCCCACGATGGCATCATCGCCACCGATGACCAGTGGAAAACCATTATCTTCAACCCGGCCGCAGAGCAAATCTTCGGCTACTCCGCCGATGATGTGGTTTCCACCAAAGATGCCAGAGACTATTTACCCCAGTGGGTTCAGGAAGCCCTCAACCGAACGGGTTTGGACGGAAATGCCAACGAAACATCGCCATGGACTGAAACCGAGGTCAAAGCCAGCACCGGTGAGTCGATACCGGTCAGGTTCTCGGGGTCGCTGTTGCGCGAAAAACAAAAAATGATGGGAACCGTGGCCTTTTTCCAGGACCTGCGCGAAATCAAGCGCTTGGAACATGAACTGGTCAACAGTGAACGGCTAGCTGCAGTGGGCCAGACCGTTGCCGGCATGGCCCACTGCATCAAGAATATCCTGCACGGGTTCAAGGGCGGCAGTTACCTGATAGACGTGGGCCTATCGCGAGACAACACCGAAAAAATGAGAAATGGCTGGGAGATGATCCAGCGCAACATCACCCGTACCTCCGGCCTGGTGATGGATCTGCTCTCATACTCCAAGGAGCGGGAACCCGAATATGAGCTTTGCAATCCCAATGAAATCACCGAAGACGTTTGCGAACTGCTCAACAACGTGGCCAAAGATCACGATGTGGCCATGGTCAGCCGGTCTTCCGAAGGGATCGAACCCGTGATGCTGGACCCACGCACCGTGCACCGCTGTCTGATGAATATGGTGACAAATGCTATCGATGCATGTATCTTTGACACTGATGTCGATAAGGATCATCAGGTGACCGTCTTCACCGAAAGGGAAGCGACCGGAACCATTCGCTTCGACGTGAAGGACAACGGCTGCGGCATGTCAGAAGAGGTCCGGGCCAAGCTTTTCTCCTCCTTTTTCAGCACCAAAGGCGTCAAGGGAACCGGACTCGGCCTGTTGGTGACGGCCAAGCTGGTGGAAGAGCACAAGGGAACCATCGATGTGACCTCCACCAAAGGGGAAGGCACCACCTTTACTTTGCGGTTTCCGCCCCAATCGCCCGATGCCGTCACCCCGAACTGAGTGTCCGACCATTTGCGTGTTATCATATCGGGATTAATTTTAATGGAGGTTTAAAATGAGCAAGAAAGTGTTAATCGTGGACGATGACCCGGATGTCCGGCTGTTTAACGCCACCGTCGTGGAGGAGAGCGGCTATACACCCATCGAGGCATCCAATGGTGAAGAGGGGCTGAAGGTCATTAAAAAGGATCCGCCGGACCTGGTGCTCCTGGATGTGTTGATGCCAAAGCAAAGCGGCATTCGTCTCTATCGGGAGCTGAAGACGGACAGGTCCCTGGAGAAAATACCCGTGATCATGCTCTCCGGCGTGGCCAAACGAACTTTTTTACGCTCCCAGAAGGCGCTTACGGAATTCGGGGACAAACCGGTGCCGGAACCGGAAAACTATCTGGAAAAACCGGTTGAACCGGATGACCTTGCCCGGGAGATCAAAAAATTTTTGGGATAGAATCCACGTAGGCCCGAGCCGGTATGATTCACATGGCAGACAAGGATGAGAAAAATGGAGATAAAAAAACTGCTGTTTGTCACCCGGTTTGAAAAGCTACGGTTCGATGCGCTGCAGTCCCTGATGGACCTGAAAAAAGCCGCCCTCAACCATGTCGTGTTTCTCAATGTCATCGAGCGGGACAAGGTGGCTATGCGGCGGGGCAAAGGGTACGAAAAGAGCGCTGAAATCCGGCTTCGCGAAAAGGCCAACATCCGGTTTATCGACTGGGCCGAAACCCTTTTTGAACAGGGCATGGAGGTGGGTGTCTACATCGTCGTGGGCAGTTTCGCCGGCCAGGTGATCCAGGCTGCCGAAAAGGAGTCGGTGGATCTCATTGTCCTGAGCCCGGAGAAAAAGGGACGCCTCGAGCAGCTCTATTCCGGATCCGATATCACCGAAATCGTTCGCCGCTCCGCCACCCCTGTCCTGGTCTACAAATACCTCACTCAGAAAGGCCCCATAGCGGATAATCCCTTTGAAAAACCCCTGCTGGCCACCAATTGGTCAAACGCCAACCGGCGCGCCATCGATTATCTGAAATCGCTGAAAACGGTGATCCGTAAGGTAGATGTGGTTCATGTGGCCAGCGAAAAGGACCTGAAAGAAACGTCCGCCATGGGCATCCAGAAAACCCGCAAAGAAAACCGGAAAAAACTGGAAACCCTGTGTGACGACCTGGAAGATTCCGGCATCACGGCGAATCCCCACGTCTATATCGGAGATGCCGTCTCCGAAATCGACAAGGCCGCCAGAGAGTGTCGGTCTTCCATGATTATTGCCGGTTCCCCGCGGAAAAGCCGGTGGGCGGACCGGTGGGGGGTGAGCATCGGCAAAGAGCTGGCCGAGCAATCCATTTTCCCGGTCCTGCTCATTCCACCGAAAGAGGAGTAACCGCCGGCACGGCAGTGGAAAAAGATTCTAACCCGCAACCGAGATTGAGATTGAGGAGGCATTAATGGCGGTCATCACCATTTCGAGGCAATTTGGCGCAGGCGGCATCACCCTTGGCAAAATGATTGCCGAATCACTGGGATACACCTTCGCCGACAGTGATATCCTTCAGCGTGTGGCCAAGGAGGCCAATGTCTCCACCCACTGGATTGAATCCTTCGAAAAAGAGGCCGGCAGCAAGCTTTCCAGATTCATTTCCAGCATGGTTTCCAAGCGCTGGCTGGACCTGGTGCTCGCCGATGAGCGGGGCTACCTGGACGAACAGATCTATCTGGATTACCTGGTACTCATCATCGCCCAATTCGCCGATGAAGGAGACGTGGTGATCCTGGGCCGGGGAAGCCAGTACATTCTCGACGACCACCCCGATGCCGTCCACATTTTATTGGTGGATGATTTCGAAAGCCGGGTCAAATTCATTATGCAACGGTATAAAATGTCATACAAAAAAGCCAACCGCCTGGTTGTCAGCGAAGATCGACGACGGATAAGCCTGTATAAACGGTTAGGCAAAAGTGATTATGAAAATCCGCGATTGTACCACATGGTGCTGAACATGGGCCGTCTGGATCTGGAAACGGCCCGGGAGATGGCCTGCAACCTGGTGGCACACAAGGTTGTATTGAGCCCGGCCTGAAGGATCTCGACGGTTGCCGTGCCGATGCCGCTGCATCGGAAATAGCCGGCATTCCAGGGCGTAACCATCAACAAGCAAAGCCGGATCCCGGCTTTGTTTTTCTATATTATGATGTCATCATTGACATTTATTGGTGTTTGTTCTAATTCCGGCATCGTAGTGTTTATTTTTTATTAAAGGAGACCATGTATGATCAACAAAGTTCTGTTTACCTCCGAATCGGTTACCGAGGGTCATCCGGATAAAGTGGCCGATGCCATTTCCGACGCCATCTTAGATGCGATCATGACCCAGGACAAAGGCTGCCGTGTGGCCTGCGAAACCCTAGTCACCACCGGCATGGCCTTTATCGCCGGTGAAATCACCACCGAGTGTTATGTGGACATACCCCGGATCGTCAGGGAAACCATCAAGGATATCGGCTACCACTCCTCACAGATGGGGTTCGACTGGCGGACCTGCTCGGTGCTTACCAGCATCGACCACCAGAGCGCAGACATTGCTCAGGGGGTCAATACCGGTGAGGGCCTTTATAAAGATCAGGGAGCCGGCGACCAGGGGCTGATGTTCGGATTCGCCACCGACGAAACGCCGGAACTGATGCCCATGCCCATCATGTACGCCCACAAGCTGACCCGGCGCCTGACCCTGGTCCGCAAAAACGGGGCTATCGATTTTCTGCGGCCCGACGGCAAATCCCAGGTCACCATCGAATATCAGGATGGTCAGCCCAAACGGGTGGATACCATCGTGGTTTCAAGCCAACACAAACCCGATGTCACCCATGAAGACTTGCGTGAAGCGATTATCGAAGAGGTGATCAAGAAAGTCATCCCCGCCGACATGATCGACGGCGACACCCGCTATTTTATCAATCCCACCGGACGGTTCGTGGTGGGCGGCCCCATGGGAGACTGCGGGCTCACCGGGCGAAAGATCATCGTCGACACCTATGGCGGTCAGGGAAGCCACGGCGGCGGGTGCTTCTCCGGCAAGGACCCCTCCAAGGTAGACCGCAGCGCCTCCTACATGGGGCGCCATGTGGCCAAAAACATCGTGGCTGCCGGCCTGGCCAAAAGATGTGAGGTCCAGATTGCCTACGCCATCGGCGTGGCCGAGCCGGTATCGGTGATGATCGACCTGATGCATTCGGGGAAGGTGCCCAAGGAGCGGGTGGAGGAGATTGTAAAATCGGTTTTCGACCTTCGGCCCGCGGCCATCATCGAGTACCTCGATCTTTTGCGTCCCATTTATCGCGCTACCGCCGCCTACGGCCACTTCGGAAGGACCGAACCGGAATTTTCCTGGGAACAGACCAATATGGCGGATATTATCCGTGAAAAGGCCGGCTTGTAATCGGCCCAACGACGATTATCATGAGTCTAAAAACAACGGGGGCCGATGGCCCCCCTATATTTATGGAGGAACACCGATGACACTTGCCGAAACCGTAGTGGCGATAGAGGGTCCAGTGGCCTATGATTCGTCACTGCCCTACAAAGTTGCCGATCTCGACCTTGCCGACTTCGGTGACAAGGAGATGCAGCTGGCGGAAAACGAAATGCCCGGGCTCATGGCCGTTCGGGAAAAATATGGCCCACAGCAGCCGCTCAAGGGCCTGAAGGTCACCGGTAGCCTGCACATGACCATCCAGACGGCCATGCTCATCGATACCTTGAAGATTTTGGGCGCCGATATTCGCTGGGCTTCCTGCAACATCTTTTCCACCCAGGATCATGCCGCCGCGGCCATTGCCCGCAAGGGGTCGGCCGCCGTATTTGCCTGGAAAGGGGAAAATCTGGAAGACTACTGGTGGTGCACCGAACAGGCCTTGCTTTGGCCGGACGGCAGCGGGCCGGATTTAATCGTGGATGACGGCGGCGACGCCACCATGTTCGTCCACCAGGGCCTGGCGATGGAGAAGGACCCGTCCCTGCTGGAAAAAGAGTACGATTCCGATGACATGCGGCTGTTGATGGTCCGCCTGAAGGCCGGCCATGAAAAAGATTCCGGTCTCTGGACCCGGATCGCCGCATCGATCAAGGGGGTTTCCGAAGAGACCACCACCGGTGTCCATCGTCTTTACCAGCTGGCCCAGAGCGGTGACCTGCTCTTTCCCGCCTTCAACGTCAACGATTCGGTCACCAAGTCCAAATTCGACAACTTATACGGTTGCCGAGAGTCCCTGGCCGACGGCATCAAGCGGGCCACGGACGTCATGATGGCCGGAAAGATCATCGTGATCTGCGGTTACGGTGATGTGGGCAAAGGCTGCGCCAATTCCATGCGCGGCTACGGTGCCCGTGTCCTGGTAACGGAGGTTGATCCCATCTGCGCCCTGCAAGCCGCCATGGAGGGCTACGAAGTGCTCACCATCGAAGACGCCGCGCCCCTGGGTGACATCTTCGTGACGGCCACCGGTTGCTACCAGGTGATCACCGGCGCACACATGGAACAGATGAAGAACGAAGCGATCATCTGCAATATCGGCCATTTCGACAACGAGATCGAGATGGGTTACCTGGAAAAGCGTACCGATTGTAAAAAAACACCCATCAAGCCCCAGGTGGACAAGTGGACCCTCAAGTCCGGCCGGTCCATCATTGTTCTGGCCGAAGGGCGGCTGGTGAACCTGGGATGCGCCACCGGTCACCCCAGCTTCGTCATGAGCAACAGTTTCACCAACCAGTGCCTGGCCCAGATCGAACTGGCTTCGGGTGCTTATGAGAAGAAGGTTTACACCTTGCCGAAAAAGTTGGATGAAGAGGTGGCTCGCCTGCATCTGGCCCGACTGGGTGTGAAACTGAGCACGCTTACCCAGATTCAGGCCGACTATTTGGGGATTCCCGTGCAAGGTCCTTTCAAACCGGACCACTACCGTTACTGATAATCAACGGGACAGGATCGGGGACGCAATAACGTGGAGATGATTGCGATCAGCGCCGAACGGTCGACCGCATGCCTTGCAGCCGTTCATATCCCCGATCCACGATTTCGGCCTCGTTCGGTGTGTCCGCCAGCCCTCTGGCCTGGTTCAGTATCTCAAATCGGCCATCGACGTCCTCTCGATGCCCTTGAAGCAAGGCCATTCCGACATACGCCGGGAGATCGCCGGCGTCCAGGTTTTTTGCCCGGGTAAATTCGGCATCGGCTGCTCCGATTTTGCCGCGTGCCAAGAGGCTGTCTCCATTTTTCACATGCTGGGCGGTGTGTCCAGAGCCGGCCGGAGGAAAATGGTGCCCGGGCCGCAGGCTCCCAGTAGAACCGAAGATAAAACCAACAAGGCAAGCGTGATGCGGTGAGCCGATCTCTCCTTGACTGGTATTTTTCCGGCGGATCACCTGATCATGGATCCGTTTACGGATCCATGACGATACTTACCCGGCATGCTTTTAAAAAATTCAGATGAACCACCGAGCTTCGTAGCCGTGCCGCGTCCGCACTGGAGACCACCAGATCCGTTACGCCCCTGGAGGCGGTTCGAAGGGCCTTGACAACCAGGGGGTGGTCTCCCACGCGTTTGTCATTGCGGGCCGCAGCCAATGTGGTGGAAAAGCCGCACATACCCCGGGATACTGCAAATTCACGGCTGACAAAGGCCGGTCCGTACACCACATCTCCCGACTCATCGACGACCACCGGCACCAAAGATGGCTTTGCGCCGATACCGGTGGCATCGAGGATCAAACCCGTATACGGACCGCCGTCCTTCCCATCCGTCGGCGTCGATGACCTGTCCCCCTCCGGTTTGGCAGCGGTCATGGTGGTGACCGAATCCACCTGTCGGATCTCTTCGGGCAACACGAACTGGCCGAATCCGCCGGTCAGATCCATGGTCAATTCAATTTTCACAGTGCCGTCAGACAGGTACTCCTGGCGGGTCAGTGACGCATGTTGGGCGAGCGTGGCCAAACCGTCGCGAAAGGCGGCACTCCGGGCTACGCGATCCACTACCCGGGAACCGGAATTGATACGAATGGCGTTTACGGTTTCCAACAGGTTGGACCGGGCCATCCGCCGGGCAGCATCGAGCATGTCCGATGGCGAATCAGACGACGCGTCGGCATCGATGGCAGTGGGGGCGGCGACACCGTTGGCCCGGACGGTCGCGACACCCCAGTCGATGCAACCCGCATCCAACACCTGAATCAGTGTTTCCTCGGCCACACCAGGAGCGGCCGGGGGCAACACAAGCAACGACGCGAGCGACAGAATGCGAAGAAAGGCAAATTTTGCTTTCAATTCTTTTTTGTTAACCCTATGCTGTTGACCTACGCAAGTTTACATATGGTAAGAATCCGGATAAGTCAACAATGACACCGCTTGCCCCTTGTCCCATCCAGGAGAAGAGGAGTTGAGGCAAAATGGGAAAATTCGTCGGCGCCTTGGGCAGAAAAACCATTCGATCCGGCAACCATCTGATGGAACTGTGTGCGCTGACCTACCGGATAACGGACATTGCGCTGCCACTGCCCCGCATCGGTCGGGCGCTGATCAAACGAGTGATCGTTGAACAGGTCTATTTTACGGCCGTTCAGGCCCTTCCCGTGATCATTCCCATCGCCCTGATTATCGGCAGCATGATGATCGTCCAGTTTTCCCAGTTGTCAGGAAAGGTGGATTTGGGGAAACTGGTGGTGCTATTGATTTTACGGGAGATCGGCCCGCTGATTACCGCCATCATCGTGATCCTGCGCTCCGCCACCGCGGTCACCATCGAGATATCCTACATGAACGTCCTCCATGAAATTGATGCGTTGGAAATGGCCGGTATCGATCCTTTTCACGTCATCTGCTTTCCCCGGCTGGTAGGTATCACCACCGCCGTCGTAAGCCTTATTGTCGTGTTCGATCTGATGGCAATCATCGGCGGCTACGCCGTTGTCAGGAGCACCACCATTCTTCCCGTGGAAGGCTTTTTCAATCAGATTGTCAAAGGGGTCATGGGGGCCGACATTGCCGTCGGCATATTAAAAGGCGTCTTTTATGGAATCACCATCACCGTAACGTGCCTTTACCACGGACTCAATTGTAAGCATCAGATCACACAGATACCGGTGGCCACGTCCCGGGCCGCCGTAGAATGCTTGTTCTATTGCCTGGTGATCAATATTTTCATCTCGTTTATTTATTACGTGTAACATGGAACCGATGCCGCCGCCGATCATCGAAATCACGGGCCTGGCACTGATCCCACCGGGTTCGACCAGTCGGTATGGCACCAACCGGCTGACTGTAGACACCGGTGACGTGATCGCCATCGCCGCCGACACGCCGGCGGATAGCAGGCACCTGCTGCGTGTTCTGGCCACACTGGAGCAACCGGAAAAAGGCAATTATCGTTTCAATGGCACCACGGTCAACCTGAAGCGGTATCGGCAATGCCTGGCCGTCAAGCGTCGGATTGGCTACGTGGCCGCCGATTCGACCATGATCAGCAACCGGACGCTCCTTGAGAATCTCCTTTTTACGCGGTTTTATTATGAAAACGACCTGACCATCGATATCGATCGAACGATGGCCGCCCTGTGCAGAGACGCCGGTTTATTCCAGAATCTGAACCTGCGGCCATCCGCGTTGAGTGACCGGGAGTTATTAAAGGCCGTCACCATCCGGGAGATGGGCAAAGCACCGGAAGTGATGCTGATCGACCGACCCGAAAATTTTATGGCACCGACGACAAACAATGCGCTTTTTTCCCATCTTCAGCATATGGTACGATCGGGAACGGCGGTGGTTTTCATTTCCCACAACAGTGAGATGTCCGGCCTTGCCAACCGTCGGCTAACGCTGGCTGACGGTCGGATCAGCGCCGGGTCGGTCTCACGTTTCGGAAGCAGCAAACAGGTAATGATCTGATGGAAACCAGCTATACCAGAATGGAAAAAAGCATCGGGCTATTTGTCATCGGCATCACGGTAATGTTGATGACCACCGTTGTGATGCTCGGAAGGGGGAAGGACTGGTTCGCCGAGGAGGTCACGTTTTTTACCAGCTTTAAGGAGAGCTATAACCTGCAGGTCAACGCGTCGGTGAAGCTTTTCAAAGCCGATATCGGCAAGGTAAAAAAGATCTCGCTGGAAAAGGACAAGGTCAAGGTTCAGTTGGCCATCCTGGCCAAATACGCGCCCCGCATTCGGCAAGATGCGCTGGCCGTGGTGGACAGCCCCACACTGATCGGCTCGGAATACATCTCCATCGTCCCCGGGGCCCCGGATGCCCCGAAAATCCCCGATGGCGGTATGATCCCATCCATTGAAAAGAAATCCATGTCGGACATTTTCAAGGAATTTGAAGTGGAAAAGACGGCCTTGCTGGCCGTCCAGGCGATCCAGAACCTCGCCGACCTGATTGCCCACCTGAAAGACCCCCATGGCCCGGTTATGCGCACATTGGCCGAGTTTGAAGAAAGCGCCACCCATCTGTCCCGGATTACCGCCGAGATCGCACAGGGACAGGGGACGTTGGGTTCCCTGGTAGTCTCACGGGAACTGGTTGACGGGGTCCTGTTAAACCTGGAAAAAGTAAGCGGCATGCTGGATGCTTTTCAGCTGACGGCCGCCAGGGGGCCGGATCTCATGGACCGGGTCGACGACAATCTGACCACGATCCAAACAGCCGGTGCCGGGGTGGTGGAAAATGTGCAAATCCTGAAAGAAATCCTGAAAGAAACCGAGGGGGCCGTCGAATCGATCCGAATCATATTGGAGCATCTGAAAAAGGGCAGCAAAGACATTCCCCGGATAACCGTCAGTGCCAAAGACGGTATCCGGGAGATCCGTGATGGGGTGCAGAATATCGACCGGGTGGTACAGAGCCTGCAGCGCAATATTATCATTCGCGCCAACCTGCCCGACGAGCCCATGTCGATGAGCACCGATGCCGGAACCCGCCCTTGATTGACCGCTCTGAAATGCCCTTATGAAGGGTTTGAAGAATGTGGTCATGCTTCATTGACAAAGAAGGTTGATTCACAATATGGTGCCGTTGTTGCCGTTTTCTCAAAGGTCTTTGGCCTCACAACCCCAATCCGGGCCGTAATAAGGGCCTAAACTCCCAGCAATTCATATTGGCCCGGTTTTGTGAATTAAACGCTTCTTTACACCGATCAACAAAGAGGAGAGCGAGATGCATCACAAGCAGAAAATCCACCCAGCGATTACGGAGTTTAAAGACCAGATGGACAAGGGAAAGCTTTCCCGTCGGGAATTTATTCGGTACAGCGCCCTTCTTGGCCTCAGCGTGACGGCCGCCGGCCAGCTTGCCGGGCTGGTGATGCCGGAAAAGGCGGTCGCCGCTCAACAAAAAATGGGCGGAGTCCTGAAATATGCTATGCAGGTGCAGGAAATGGCCGATCCAGCCACCTATTCATGGACTCAGAAATCTGTCGTTTCCAGGCATATTGTCGAATATCTGGTGATAACCGGACCGGATAATATCACCAGACCCGGTCTGGCAGAGAGCTGGGAAGCATCTGATGATCTGAAAACCTGGACCTTCCACCTGCGTAAAGGGGTCAAGTGGTCAAATGGTGACGACTTTATTGCCGATGATGTTGTATTTAACTTTACCCGTTGGCTTGACCCCAAAACCGGATCCTCCAACATGGGACTGTTTAACGCCATGATCGAAGAGACCGGCGAGAAAGACTCAAAAGGCAACCCTGTCAAGCGCATGATCAAAAATGCAGTGGAAAAAGTAGACAATCATACGGTAAGACTGAATCTGAAATCAGCGGTTCTGTCGATTCCTGAAAATCTTTACAATTATCCCACCGGCATTGTCCACCGCAATTTTGAAAAAGAGGGCGGGGATCTTACTAAAAACCCGGTAGGTACCGGACCCTACACGCTTTCTGAGTTTAAAGTCGGTGAGGTCGCTGTATTGAAAAAGCGCAAAGAACCCTATTGGGGCGGAGAAGTCTTTCTCGATGAAATTCGTATCATTGACCTGGGTGAAGATGCCGGTGCTTACCTTGCAGCAATCGCTTCAAAACAGGTGGATGTAATCTACAACCTTGATTTGACAACCCTTGAAGCTGCCAAAAATATTCCGGGAATCAAGGTTGTCCAAGTTCCATCTACCCAAACCGGCGTTATCCGCATGAAGGTCACTGAAAAACCCTTTGATGACATTCGTGTACGCAAAGCGGTTCAAAAATGTTGTGATGCCAAAAGAAATCTTGATATTGCCCACCAGGGTTTAGGAATTGTAGCAGAACACCATCATGTGGCTAGCATCCATCCCGAGTATTTTAAACTTCCGCCGTTTAAACAGGACATTGCAGGCGCTAAAAAACTGCTTGCCGAAGCAGGGTATCCCGATGGCATAAAATTAACCTGCAACGTGGGGAATACCGATGGTGTCTGGGAGCAGAATTCCGTTGCTGTACTCAAAGAAGATGCCGCTAAAGCCGGGATCAACATTATAATGAATGTAATGCCGATGGCACAATATTGGGATGTCTGGACAAAGGCACCCTTGAGCCTCACCTCTTGGACCCACCGGCCTTTGGCTGTCATGGTACTCGGCCTGGCCTACCGTGCAGGTGTGCCCTGGAATGAGTCCAGCTATAATAATCCTGCCTTTGACGCCGCTCTGGACGAAGCAGAAGCAACATTGAATGTTGAAACACGTCGGGTCAAGATGGAGAAAGTTGAGAAAATCCTGCAGGGTGATGCTGTCATGGTACAACCCTTCTTCCGGTCTGTTTTTACAGCGGTTTCAGATAAAGTGGTTGGCTTTGAGATGGACCCGGTCAGATACTATCGCTTTCACAAAGTCTCTATGGCCTAATTGAAAACAATCTAATGTCTGGCAAGGGGTAATACTCCCCTTGCCAGACACAAAAGCCAGGTCTTAAGATTAAGTAAGGAGTCAAAATGATCTTGCTGCTTTTAAAGCGGATCGGTTTCATGCTTTTTACCATGGTTGTCGTATCCATTATTCTCTTCCTGCTTCTGGAAACAGGTCTTACCGGTGACCCTGCCACCCGTGTCCTGGGTAATTTTGCCAGTGATGAACAAAAAGAGATGTGGCGGGACCAGCATGGGTATAACCAGCCGACCGTGGTGCGCTATGCAAAATGGCTGGGTAATTTTGCCACGGGCAACCTTGGCACATCCATCCGCTATAAAGGCCCGGTCAAAGAGGTGCTCTTGCCGCGGTTATGGAATACGGCAGTTCTGGGCTTCTGGACCTTTGCCATCATGATCCCTTTGTCATTAATACTAGGTGTCTTGTCAGGAATGAAGGAGGGTTCCATCCTGGATCGTACCATATCCGTTTTTGGCATTTTAACCACATCTGTGCCGGAGTTTGCCAGCGCTGTATTTTTTTCAGCCCTTTTTGTTTTTGGTTTAAAGTGGTTGCCGGGAACCAGTAGCATGGCAGGCGGGTTTGAATTCAAACAACTGATCCTTCCCGCCTTGGTACTGGTGGTTTATGATTTTGGCTATGTGGCCCGTATGACCCGGGCATCCATGGCCGAGGTGATGACCTCCCAGTATATCCGAACGGCGGTGCTCAAGGGGCTGCCCTACAAGCAGGTGATTTTGAAACATGCCTTGCGCAACGCCCTGATCGCCCCATTTACCGTCATCATGCTGCAGATCAACTGGCTGTTGTCCGGCGTTATTGTTGTTGAATTTTTCTTTGCCTATAAAGGTTTTGGGGCGTTGCTCCTGGAAGCTTCTTTGAATAATGATATCGCACTTCTGGAAGCCTGTGCAATGGTGGCGGTTGTTGTGGCTGTCGGCTCACAGACCATCGCCGATATCGGCTATACGTTTCTTAACCCGCGCATTCGTTTTACTTAAGGAGAGACCAAAAGCATGACGACGCAATCCACTACCGAAATGCCCGCTGTAGGCTATGGCGCAGCGATCTTGCGTGCAATAAAATCTTTTGGGCTCCTGCGGGAAAGCTGGGTGGGAATGATCGGCGCTTTTCTGGTTCTGTTCTGGGTGATCGTCGCTATTTTTGCCCCATTGATAGCACAATTTGATCCCAACGCATCTATTCAACCTTTTGCCAAACCAGGGATGGTGGCAGCTTCGGGCAGTACGTTCTGGCTGGGCACTGACCATATGGGTAGAGATATCATGTCCCGTATTGTCTGGGGGTCGCGTACGGTACTGGTCTATGCGCCCCTGGCCACACTTTCGGCCTACACCGTGGGCATTTTGATGGGGCTGATGGCCGGATACCGCGGGGGTCTGGTGGATGACGTCCTGTCCCGCATTTCAGATATTATTTTATCATTTCCTGTGCTGGTGCTCTACATCATCGTTATTGCAACTATCGGTGCGTCTGGATTTAACATTGTAATTGCCATTACCTTTGCTTCCTCTCCTGGAATTATGCGTATCGTGCGAGGACTGGTACTGGACCTTCGCAATCGTGACTATGTGGCTGCCGCCCAGACCCGGGGTGAAACGGACTGGAGAATCATGTTGTTTGAGATTTTACCCAACGCCAGGGGGCCGCTCATTGTGGATGCCTGCCTGCGCCTGGGTTACGTCATTATTACCATCGGTGTCCTTGGTTTCTTAGGCCTTGGCCTGCCACCACCGGATCCTGACTGGGGAGGGATGGTAAATGAAACACGGCAAATGGCGATGGTTTTTCCCCATATGACCCTGTTTCCATGTATTGCAATATCTTCATTGATTCTAGGGTTTAATCTATTGGCGGACGGGCTGCGTGAAATCTCATTGCGTGATTAAGAGGTAAAAAATAGTGAATGACAACCAAGAACCGGTACTGGTTTGTAAAGACCTCTGCATCTCATATTATACACGAGCAGGAGAGATACCTGCCGTGGTTGATTTCTCATTGACGGTCAAACCGGGTGAGACCATCGGTATTGTCGGAGAGTCAGGCTGTGGCAAATCGACGGTTGCAATGGCGATTATGCAGTACATGGGCGCCAACGGCGGTATCAAAAGCGGTGGTATTACGTTCAAAGGCCGTGATCTCACCACTTTAAGCGAAGATCAATTGCGAAGCATCCGCGGATCAGAGATATCAATGATCTATCAGGAGCCTTTTGCTTCTTTAAATCCAAGTCTTAAAATCGACACCCAGCTTATGGAAGTCCCCCTGGCACATGAAAACATCTCCAAGGATGAGGCATACCGGAGATCTGTAAAAATGCTGACTGATGTCAAGCTGCCCGATCCTGAACGGATCATGGCGTCTTATCCGCATCAGTTATCCGGCGGGCAGCAGCAGCGGGTTGTCATTGCCATGGGGCTTTTGTCTAAGCCATCTTTGTTGTTGCTAGATGAACCGACCACCGCTTTAGATGTTACCGTGGAAGCGGGGATTGTTAAATTGATCGGAGATATCAGCAAAACGTTCGGCACGTCCCAGATATATATCTCCCACAATCTAGGGTTGATTTTAGAGACTTGCGACCGGGTATTTGTAATGTATTCCGGTGAAGTCGTAGAAGAAGGAACCATTAATTCTCTTTTTACCTGGCCAAAACACCCCTATACGCACGGCCTTTTTTCCTGTATCCCGTTGCCGACCGCCGATAAAAATGCGGCTCCCCTTACGCCGATCCGGGGGCAATTGCCCCTGCCTTTCGAACGACCTTCCGGATGCTATTTCGGTCCCCGTTGTGATCATTTCGAACGAGGGTTGTGTGATAGCGCACATTTTAAGATGGAGAATGTTGATGGCGGCGCACCTGACCATCGTGTACGCTGTCTACGCTATAAAAATATCAACCATGTAAAAGCACAGCCCGGCGGTACAGCCAAGAAAACACTTAAGATCGGTAAAAGCGTCCTTACTGTCGATCGCATGAAAAAATACTACGAGGTAAAAGATACCTCATTGACGGCCTTGATTTCAGGTAAACGTATTCGTCATGTAAAGGCAAATGAAGAACTGAACTTTACCGCCCATGAAAGTGAAACTGTCGCTATTGTCGGTGAATCCGGCTGTGGCAAATCGACCTTTGCCAAAGTGCTCATGGGCTTGGAGACACGAACCGAAGGAGAGATACGCCATAATGGCAAAAATATTTCGAAAATATCCGTTCAGGACCGTTCCACCAAACAGATCCGCTCAATGCAAATGGTTTTTCAAAATCCCTTTGACACCTTGAACCCGAGTCATTCCATCGGTGGACAGATATCACGGGTTCTCAGAAAATTTGGTGTCGAGACCGACAAAAAGGAAATTTTTGATCGTGTAATGACGTTGCTGGATACAGTCAAACTGCCCAGGGATTTTTATTTCAGAAAACCCAGGCAATTATCCGGCGGCCAGAAGCAGCGTATCGGCATTGCCAGGGCATTTGCCGGGAACCCGAGTATCGTAATTGCCGATGAGCCGGTTTCCGCTTTGGATGTATCCGTTGCAGCAGCGGTGACTGAGCTTTTGATGGATATCCAGCGCAAGCATAAAACCACACTGCTTTTTATCAGTCACGATCTGAGTGTCGTCCGCTATCTGTCGGATCGTATTGTTGTTATGTATCTTGGACACATCCTTGAGAGAGGAACGGCGAATCAAATTTTTGCGCCACCCTACCATCCTTATACAGAGGCGCTATTATCGGCAGTACCCATTGCCGATCCGGAAGTAACCAAACGCAAAATCGTTCTGGAAGGAAACCTGCCGAGCGCAATGAACCCCCCAAAAGGATGCCCGTTTTGCACCCGCTGCCATCGAAAACTTGGTGATATTTGTGATAATGAGCTGCCGGCGGAACAGGTTGTGGCAGATCGACATGTCATCAAATGTCATATACCGCTTGAAGCGTTGAAAAAGGTGGCGCCCGTAATCCATGTACCGGATGAATCGGAACGGCTCCAACAACAGGTAGCGGTCTGAGCACACCCCTGGACCGGGGAGATGCCGGGGNNGATGGAAACCCTCATTCGTCAGATGGTCGCCGGCGATGGCTTCTGACACAACGGATCCGTTTCTTGTCGGGGACCGCATTGCGGCCATGGAACGGCCGTTCGATCTCAAACAGGCCCCGGATCTGGGTGAAGACCGCCTTCCGGAGATTTTTTTCCATGAAAATTTCAGCCTCAAGACGATATTACATACTTTTTCCCATAGCCGCGCGGTGTATAGATAAACTCATTCCACCGGGTCGTCGTGCCGTTACCGATAAACACGGTGCTTTGCATATTTACTTCGACACGATGAAGGGCACCCAGCGTCGTCACGGTAACTTCCTCCTGCGGCCGCATCGCCTTGGTGGCGACCCCGACCGGTGTCCGACCACTGCGGTGTTGCAGAATCAATTGTTGCGCGTTATCGAGTTGCCAGTGACGTTTCTTGCTTTTGGGGTTGTAGATGACAATCACGAAGTCCGCTTCGGCCGCCGCGGTAATGCGTTTTTCGATTACATCCCACGGGGTGAGAAGATCGCTGAGACTGATGACGGCAAAGTCGTGGGTCAACGGCGCTCCCAACAGGGCCGCACCGGCACACAATGCCGGAATACCGGGGATAATTTCGATCGTAAACGCTTGTTCAACAGGTGCTTCGGCGGCCTTTAACGCCGAAATGACCTTTATCCCACGGGCGGCCAACATTTCGAATACCAGCCCTGCCATGGCATAAATTCCCGGATCACCACTTGAAACCAGTGCAACCCGATCTCCTTTTAGCGCGGTTTCGATGGCGGCTTCAACACGTTGCACCTCCCTGGTCATCCCGGTGCTGATGATTGTTTTACCTGCGATACGATCCCGTATCAAGTCGACATACATGCCGTAACCAACGACCGTGTCGGCCATGTCAAGGACATCCAACGCCCTTTGTGAAAGATAGTCGGCATGGCCCGGTCCTATTCCGACGATATAAAGACCTTTCTGGCGATGGCCACGGTCACATTCCTGGATCTCTGTTTGGGAACGATTAATTTCCCCATCTTCGTCGATAGAATTGCGGCTGCTTCGCATACGCTTTTTACCCCTACATGTTTTTCCACGACCGCAGAGGGCGTGGCAATGGTTTTCACCTGCTTTAAATTGGTTTTGCTGTAAAAATTGATTGGGATATCGAGATCCTCGGCCAGCTTCAACAGCCCCGGTTCATCGTTCTTCAGATCGATTGATGCGATACACGATAGACTCCGGGGGGAAAGTTCATATTTTTCAAGTACCTCAAAAAGCATGGCTCGAATCTCTCTCAACGGGGTGCCTCGGTTGCACCCGATGCCGGCGCTAAGGGTTTTTGGGCGCAGTATCAGCGTCTGCGGTGGAAGATGGACAACCCGGTCATCAACATATACACCCGGTGCATCATTGGGAAATGGCCGGCCATCATGATCATTTGGAACCGGCGTCAAGGGTACGGGCGCCATTCTCGTATCCGCAGCAAGAAGATAGTGTTCGGGAATTGCCCCCGTCAGTATTTGAAAAGGATCATGGATCCAGATTTTTAATCGTCTCAAGAGTGTCATGCTTATCGATTTGATCACCCCCGGATTCTCAATGCCGAGATTTTTTTCTCCGGCGATCACATCGATGGACGGCACCTGGTTTAAATCCGTTGCCGTGGTAATCACGGGAATTGCGCCCACCGCTTCGGCAACCCACCCGGTGAGCTTATTGGCGCCGCCGATGTGACCGGAGAGAAGGCTGACGGCATGTTGACCCAGATCGTCGACCACCACCACTGCCGGATCGATGGTTTTATGCTTGATATGGGGCGCGATCATGCGCACGGCGATACCGGTTGACGTAACGAAAACATGACCCTGGTAGGCATGAAAGGTATCGGCGAGGCGCTTGGCGAGTCGTTCGAAGCCGATGGATTTAATCGAACCGGTATCCAGGCCGGAAGATGCGAATAAAACGGCGTCGGGTAAGCGGGCGGCGATTTTCTCGGCTACTTTCAAACCATTCGGCGTAATCGCCCAGATGGCGATCGTATCTATCTTTTTTGATATTGCATTCACCGGCGGTCTACTCATCTTGTTCCTGTTGCAACGTTGGGCGGAAACCATGGGCAAACCCGCTATCGTACAACTTGGACTTGTGTTTCAGACTGTCGAGACGGACATCAAGCACCTTGCCGACGATAATCAACGCCTGACGGGCAATCCCTTCCTTTTTTACGGTTGCGGCCAAGTTTTTCACAGTTGTGTAGAGTAATTTTTCACCGGGTTGACTGACCCGGAAAGCCACGGCGCAGGCTGCATCTTCACCATATGCCCGAGCCAGCACGGCGGCCACCTTATCCGTGAATGCGATGCTGAGGTAGATGACCATGGAGGTCCGGTGGTTTGCCAGGGACTGAAGTGACTCGAGTTCAGGAACCGGTGTTCGTCCGGCCATGCGGGTTAAAATCAGGGTTTGGGATATTTCGGGAAGTGTGTACTCAAGCCCCATCGCTGCCGCTGCCGCGAAGGCGGCAGTGACGCCGGGGATCACCGAGAAGGGGATGGCTTTTCGCTGCAATTCGGCCATCTGTTCGAAGATGGCACCATAAAGGCTGGGATCACCCGTGTGCAGACGAACGATCTTCTTGCCGGCCGCGTAATGAAGGTTTATCACCTCGACGATGGCGTCGAGGTGCATGGATGCGCTGTTGATTCTGACGGTCTCGGAACCGGCCCATTCCAAAATGGCCTCGGGGACCAGCGAGCCGGCGTAGATGACCACATCGGCCGCCATCAAGGCTTTCTGCCCCTTGACGGTGATGAGCTCCGGATCCCCGGGTCCGGCACCAACAAATAAAACCGGGTGCAACGAGGTGTCCGATCCAATGTCGGGCTGCCGTGATTCCATGTTCATGATTTTTCCCCCGATATGATCCACACGGGATTTTGTGCCGCCAACCGCTCTCCCCAAGGCATCGCCTTACCGCGGCTGACCTGAATTTGGACGATCTCGGTTTCCAATCCCGCCTGTTTCAAGTGCCTCAGAACGACGTCGATGCTGGATATCTGCACGATGTTGACGACTATTCTGCCGCCGCGTTTTAGACGATCGGCAGCGGCTGTTATAATCTCGGCCACTTTTCGTCCTCCCCCACCGACAAACACACGATCCGGATCCGGTAAGCCTTCAAGACCATCTGGAAGTTCGGTCTGTATCGTTTCCAGGTTCCGGACACCGAAGCGTTTCATATTCGTCAGGATCTGTTGGATACGCATGGGTTCTTTTTCAACGACAAATAATTTCCCATTCCCCAACAGCAGCGATGATTCGATGCTTACCGAACCGCTACCGGCTCCCAAATCCCACATCACCTGCCCATCGGCAAGGCGCAGCTTGGCAATCGAAACCGCCCGCACTTCCGACTTGGTAATTAATCCGCCCCGGCATGCATACGAATCTTCCGGCATTCCCATGAACAACCGTTGCCGGTTGTCCGGACGGTCCGGACAGTCCGGACGGCGCATCAACACGACCACATTGGGCGCTGAGAAGTGTTTCCCGGCGGCCTCAATCGGTTCATACCAGCCAAGCTTTTCTGCGGGCGTTCCCATCTGTTCGAGAACGCACATATTAAAACACCCGGCACCATTTTCCAACAGCCAGGCGGCCAGCCACGCCGGGTTTTTGATGGGATCGGTGAGTATGGCCACCTTGTCGTTGTATGTAAGGCGTGTTTTCAGTTCCGGTTCCCGATCTCTGCCATGCAAACTGATGACCTCGGCGTCGTGCCAGGATTGCTTGATTCTGGCGAAGGCCCCGGCGACGGAAGAGATGTTGGGATACACGGCGACATGTTGTGCGCCCAGATCGTCCACCAACCGTTTGCCGATACCGTAAAACAGTGGATCGCCGGAAGCCAGAACGACAACGGTCCGATTCTGCATGCATGTTTTGATAAATTCGGTCAATCCGCTGAGGTCTTTGGATATTTCCCTTTTTTCAGCGGGTATCTCCTTGAAATACGCCAGTAATCGTTCACCGCCGATAAGCACGTCGGCATTGCGAATCAGATCCAGATGTCTGTCGGTCAAATCGTCGGGCGATAGCCCCATGCCGATGATGGATACGGTTTTCATGGCAAATTTCCACTCCTGAGACGCTATACGGGCTTCCATAAGCGGGTTACTTATTGTTCGTGCATCGACGCGTCCGAGTCAAACACGGCCCGTCCATCATAGTCGAAGATGATGCCCCGGACGTCGAGAAGATGACCGGAAAATTCTCTGGCGGCCATGACCATCCGTAGCCCCACACGGACGATCACATTCAAATGCCTGTCTTTGAGAATGTCAAAAGCATGCCTGGCGGTATTTGCACCGAGAATCTCTTGCGCGAGAACGGGGTCGCCCGATTCCTCCAACGCCCATCCGGACAGCCGCTCCAATGTCAGCCTGGACTTGGCCGCGTGTGTATGCGGTACCCCCTGTGCCATCTTTACCGCTTTACCGAAAAATACGCATATCATCACCGCCCCCAATCGTTGATGAACGGATGCGGCCATGGATTTTTGAAAAAAATCACCGATCTGGATGAAGGCTTCACCGGGAATTTCCGGCCAGGCGGCCTGGGCAAATCGTTCACTGCGGCGACCGGTCGTCAGGACAACGCGCTCGATCCCTGATTCCCGGGCAACCGACAGGGCGGCGTCGATAGTGGCGATGTATGCCTCATGGGACATGGGCCGTTCAATACCCGTGGTACCAAGAATGGAGAGTCCACCAAGGATGCCGAGACGGCTGTTGAGGGTTTTTTTTGCCAGCTCGACGCCCTGGGGAACAAAAACCTCAACATGAATTCGATCCACCTTTTTTTCATGGTGATCTCTCAGCACCGCCAGCACCTCTTGTTTGATCATCTTCCTGGGCCCTTTGTTGATGGCGGGTTCGCCGGGCGGGACCTCCAGCCCCGGTTTGGTGACCGTACCCACACCGACACCGCCGCTGATACATACGCCGGGGACCGCGTTTTTTCGTATGGATCCAGTGCCGGGGCACAGGCGCACCCTTGCGCCGATGACCGCCTTGTGGGTAACGTCCGGGTCGTCACCGGCATCTTTGATCACCGTGCAAGCCGCCCGGCAACACCCCTCGCGCAAAACTGAATCGATGACGATATTTTTCTTTTCGCCGTTCAAAAAGGTGATTTCAACACCATGCGGCGGCCGCGCCTCCAGGAGAAACTGCAACGCGCCCTTGGCCGCCGCCGCCGCCGCCGCCCCGGTGGTGAACCCGGCCCTTAGTTTTCGGTTCTTTTTGGCGGTCATCTCTTCTTTATTTCCAACATCCTGAATCTCCGGGATCGCGACCCTCCTTGACACCGTATTCAAGCATCCCGACACCGCTGTCGATGCGGATAAAGGCATGGGGGGGTTAAAAAATAAGATAGTAAATCACTCCGACGAAGATCAGGCTCAGTACCCTGAAGCCCTGCCCCATAAGCAGCAGCTGGGTTCCCATCCGGGGTGAAAAAACCCCGATATATCTGGGTAGCTGGTGTCTCAATGCCCGCAAAGGAAATGCGATGATGTTACCGATGAGCAGGGCCAGGACAGTCTGTTTGATTGTGAGCACACCCGCCTCCAGGAGTGCGCCGGCGGCCGCAAATCCGGAAGTAAACTCCGCTGCGAAACTCAAAATCACCATGGAAAGTGCTTCCACCGGCATGAACGTGGTGACCACATATTGCGCCATCCAGTTGCGTGCCCATTTGAAAAATCCAAGACCATTGATCACATAGATCAGTGTATAGATGGGCAGAACATACACGGCGATGTTGACAATTCGGGCGGGCATTTTGTCTTTAAGCCCCTTCCAGATGCGCTTCGATCGTTCGGCACCGGAATTCTGAACGGGGGATCCTTCCGGTTCCGGGCCATTTCCCGGCAATTTGAAATGCCCATATGCAAGAAACAGCAATGTGCGAAACAGCGTAGCCGCAAAGGTGACGAGGAAATAAATGATGCCGGCCCGGCCCGTGAGCGACACCACGATGAAAAATGTTGTCGGTAGATGCAGGAAATAAGCGGGGAACTGGTTGATGAAGTTGGTCAGAAAGAGCTGCCTGCGGGAGATCTTTTCTTCCTTGTAAAAGTTGAGCAGCATCCCATTGGCGACGAGGCCGGAAAAAAAAGCGGCGGTGAATGCCGAGCTGCAACGCCGGCCGAGATTGCTGAATCGAAAAAGGGGGGCCGCCAGTATACCCAGATAGCGGACCCAGCCTGAAACCTCTATGATTTGTCCGCCGACAAGACCTATCGAGATAAAAATCATGATCCTGCCGAGTGGCCGAAGGAGCCCTGTGGATATCTTTTGAAGATTAAGATGATCAATAAAGATCAAACCGAAAACCAGCAATCCGGCCGATACGAATAGTGAAATGATCAATATGCGGTATTTGGGTTCGACTTTTTTATGAGCCATCTTGCTTATTATTCTTTGCCAGGATGAGTGTCCAGTAATTGGGTCGCTGGTCGCAGAGTGCATCTATGTCTCGGATCACCTGCTCATCTTTTTGCCCACAATTGGATACACCGACCGACGTGTCATATACACCGGCTTCATGAATGGCCAGCGCAATATCCTCGACATTTCGATAGGCCTTGAGAAAAACGACACTTTCCGGTTTCTCTTTGAATCTGCGGAGCCGCTCTCCCCCATCGGCCCCAGAATTCAACAGAAGAGACGCTTCGCCTTCGACCAGCGGCATATTCAAGCAAGCGGCTGCAGCCTGGTATGACGTGATGCCCGGGATGCTTACCACTGGAAACCGGGGCGCCATCTTAAGCACGTGCTTCAGGATATATCCATAAGTGGAGTAGGTCATGGAATCGCCCAGGGTGATAAAGACGACGCGCTTTCCTTTCGCCAGTTCATCGATGATGGTTCCGGCGTGATCCTCCCATGCTTTCAGCTTTTCAGACTCTTCCCTGGTCATGGGGAAATGCAGCAGACGTACGGGTATGGTATCCGGTATATGGGGTTTGGCGATACGCAATGCCAGGCTGTCGGTGTTTTTGGTGGATGCCGCCGCAAAAACAACATCGGCCCTGTTCAACACGTTTACCGCCTTCATGGTGATGAGTTCCGGGTCACCGGGTCCCACACCCACACCGTACAGGGTTCCCTTTTTTTCGTTCACTGCTACCTCCTCAATCGATCGAGATACGATCGGATGCTTACGGGTAATATTGGTTGCGGGTCATAATGGCCAAGGCATTAACGACACTGGCGGCGATATTAGACCCGCCCTTTCGGCCCACATTCGAAATATACGGGCAATCCAATTCCATGAGGGCGTCTTTGGACTCGACGGCATTTACGAAACCCACCGGAAGGCCGACAATGAGGGCGGGGCGCGCCGCTTTGGCTTTTACCCGTTCGACCAGGCGCAGCAGTGCGGTTGGTGCATTGCCGACGACGTATATACCGTCCTCAATAATGGCCAACGCCGCATCCACCGCAGCCCGTGCTCTCGTGGTGCCGGTATCGATTGCAATTTCGGCCACTCTTGGATCCGCCATCAAACACACCGTTTCAACGCCGAAGTATGCCAGATCCCGCTTGCGTAGACCGACCCTGGCCATGTTCGTGTCCGTAACGATGGTTTTACCACTGCGGATGGCGGCTCGTCCCGCCGTAATCGCCTCGGGATGAAAACGAACGGTTTTCAGATAGTCAAAATCCGCCGACGTGTGAATCATGCGTCGAACGATGGGCCACTGTTCTTCTGAAAAAGGGTGGGATCCGGTTTCTTCCTCGATGATTTTAAAACTGAGTCGCTCGATGTCGTGGGGTTTCATTTATCGTTCCTATCTATCTCGATCGAATGAATCGGTGCCGAATCGGATTCTTTCACATTTTTATATTTCAAACAGCTGCCGACCAATGCCTCGGCAACGCTGGGCGCACTGCCAAAATGAAGGTGCATGTAGCTGCCCAGCGTATTGGCCGTTTGAAATCCCTCGCTGAATTGATGCCTGCCCCCGCGAGCGGAGACATGATAGACGGTCGGCGGCGCCTTGGCCGTCGCTTTCCGTTCGGAGTAGTGAAATTCATGACCACGAATGCGTTGTCCTTTTTTACCGATGAGGCAGGCTCGACTGAACGTCACCTCTCGGTAGCCGAGAGACTGGCGCCGGGGGAGCATTCTGAATGTCGCCGGCAGGCATCCGGCCATGGGATACCGCTTACCTTCCAGATCGTCGATATAACGACCGAGGTACATGAATCCGCCGCACTCGCCGTAGATCGGCATTCCGTTCCGGCTCGCCTGTCGAATTTGATCCATCATACCCGCATTGGCGGAGAGTCGTCCCGCAAAAAGTTCAGGATACCCCCCCCCCAGGTAAAGGCCGTCGAGATCGGGAGGCAATTCTCGATCGGAAAGCGGTGAAAAAAAGATCAGTTCGGCGCCGGCGTTTGCGAGCAGGTCCAGATTATCCTGATAATAAAAGCAGAAAGCGCTGTCCATGGCTACCCCCAGCCGAACCGCCATGGACGGATTATCCACGTCTTGGGATGGAAACGCTTTTTTCATCTCCAGGGGGGGCAGCGAAGCCAGAAAGTCGTTGAGATCCAAACTGTTTTCCAGCATACGCACCAATTGCATGCGATCCCTTTCCGACAGGGGGTGATCCTGCTGGGTAATCAGCCCCAGGTGCCGTTCAGGAATGGTTAAACCGGGATCACGCATGACACCGCCCAGGCAAGGCGTTTTCACCTCGCCGGCCAGGGCATCCCTAAGGTATTCAAGATGCCTGGCGCTGCCTACATTATTGAAGAGAATCCCACAGAGGCGAAGATTCTCGTCAAAGCTTTCAAAGCCGTGTACCAGCGCCGCCACGCTGCGGGCCATGCTTTTTGCGTCCACCACCAGCAAAACCGGCAACCCAAGCCATTTGGCCATCTGGGCCGTCGAACCGGCCTCGCTTTTACCGTCGTAACCATCAAATAGCCCCATGACACCTTCGAGAACCGCCACATCCGCTCCACTGGTGTGCCGGGCAAAACTATCCCGATTGTATGCTTCAGGAAGCATCCAGCCATCCAGGTTCCGGCTCGGCATCCCCGTAATGCGGCCGTGGTGGCCCGGGTCTATAAAATCAGGCCCGACCTTGAACGAAGCAACCTTGAAACCCCTGTGCACCAGGGTGGCCATCATGCCTATCGATACGGTGGTTTTCCCGCATCCACTGTGCGTACCTGCGACGACAAAACCCTTGATGACATACCTCCGATTTCAGATGATTACTCCCGGACCATCATCCGGTATTGACAAATTTAATGGAATGCCCGGTCGAATAATGTCGACGGTTCAACCATCCATCGCCTCATGGATACCCGGCATTTTCCAATATCCGGTGGGCGCCGTCACGGTATATGTCCGGGTAGAGAATTTTACCAATGGCATAAATACCATCTAACATTCGAAACGTCGGCCTGGAAACAATGCGTTCGTCGACAAGATAGACCTCGCCGTTCCGGACGGCCCGAATCGCCCTGAACCCGGATTCAGTATTGATATCGGATATGGTCACCTGATTCATGGTGCCGACCTGGGCAAGATATACGTCGATCCCTTTCGCATGAGACAATATCCGTTCCTTGCCGTAATTGGCCACATTGGTTCCCCTGGAAGGTATCGCATCGGGAGCGATGTTGATGCCCCCTGCGGTTCCGAGGGCAAAAATCGCCATCGAATCCCGGGAAAAAGTCTTCATTTTACCGTGGATCGATTCAAAATAAACCCGCTTTCTACGATCCGCAAGAGGAGCTAAGGAGGTAAACGCCTCGACCGCTCCCCGGAACCGGGCGATCATGTCGATCGCTCTGCCGTGACGGCCCGTAAGCATGCCCAGGGCCTGCCAGTAACGATACATATCTTCCACCGTGCCGGGTTGAAGTGAAACGACGACGATGCCACTTTTCTCGAGCCGATGGACCAATTGGGGGTACCCCCTGTCGATCATCGGTCGAATGAGCACCAGGTCCGGGCGGGCGCCAAGAAATTTTTCAGGATCATCGTGGTAAGAAAAGGTCGGCTTTTGCAGCGCCTGCGGTGGAAAGTCTTCATGCCTGGTCACCCCGATAATTTCAGTATCGAGCCCCAGTGAAAAAAGGTTTTCCGTATGAGCGCCATAAAGGGAAATGATCGCACCAAAAGGCTTTTTTATGCGGATCTTCCGCCCACCCTGGTCCACAAGAAGATCCTCATCGATAATTTCAAAGGGTTTAACCGCGACCGGTCGACAGATGAGCAATACCATGACGATCAACACCCAAAAGCGTTTCATTTTCTGAACTCGACCTGATTCGAACCCGAAAATTTGCTGAAATAAATTTTCGATTCTACGTTGAATACCGCTTTAAGCGTGTCGATCGTCAAGACGTCATTCGTCCGGCCCTGGGAGATAACGTGACCCTCCTTCATGATGATGAGACGATCACAATAGGTGGCGGCGAGATTGATATCCTGGAACACGGCAACCACGGTTTTCCGTTGTCGTTTGACCCCCTCGGCAACAAGATTCAACATGCCCAAAGTATGGCTGATGTCGAGATTTGAGGTCGCTTCATCCAATACGAGAACGGCGGTATGTTGTGCGAGGGCTCGGGCAAAAACAACCCGCTGTCTTTCACCACCGCTTAATTCGGTAACGGATCGATTTTTCAATTCATCGGTTTCTGTTTTTTTCATAATATCATTAACCCGTTCCAAATCTTGCCGGGCAGGCCTGCCAAATCTGGAAATACTCGGATAACGCCCCATCATTACTATCTCTTTGGCCGTGAAAGGAAAATTGATGTTATAATTCTGAGGCACCAGAGCGATTTCTCGAGCGAGTATTTTTTTTGGATATGAGGCGAGCGCCCTTCCTCGAAACCGTATGCTTCCCGCCGATGGCGGCTGATGCCCGGTCAAGAGATCCACCAGCGTGGTTTTCCCGCATCCGTTGGGACCCAAAATGCCGTGGAAACACGCATCTTCAAGCGCAATGGAGATTCCATTGAGCACCGGTTTGGCATCATATGAGAAGGTCACATCTTCCAAATGGAAGACCATGCTCACTCCCCCCTCACGATCATGTTGCGTTTTTTTAGAATATAGCAGAAAAATGGCCCGCCGATCAGCGCCGTAAGGACGCCGATCGGAATTTCCGACGGCAGCAGGGCGCGCGTGACGGTGTCCGCACCGAGAAGAAGAATCGCGCCCACCAAAATGGAAACCGGCAGAAGCTTGCGGTTGTCCGGCCCGGTAAACCGGCGCACCATATGAGGCACAATCAGACCCACGAAGCCGATAATTCCGGAAACCGATACGCAGACGGCGGCGATCATCGATGCCGTCACCAACATAATCATGGTCACCCTTTTTGTATGTATGCCCAAGGATGACGCGGCGCGATCACCGAGGGAAAGGAGATTGAGATCTCGGGAGAAATAGATGATAATTAAAAATCCGAAACAGACGAATATGAATGTCAGGATCACGTCGGACCAGGTTTTGGATACGAAACTTCCCATCAACCAGAAAATAATGACCGACACCTGTTCATCCGCCAAATATTTCAGAAAACTCAAACCGGCGGAAAGGATGGCGGAGACGATAATACCGGAAAGAATCAAGTTGTTCGAGCTGATGCCGCCGCTCGTTGATGTAAGGTAGATCACCAATAGAAGCGTGGTGACGGCGCCGAGGAAGGCGAAGGCGGGTGTTGAATAGACGCCCAGAAAAGCCACATTGAACAAGAGAGCCAATGATGCGCCAAATGCGGCGCCGGCCGACACGCCCAGGGTATAGGGATCGGCCAGTGGATTGAGCAGAATGCTCTGAAACACGGCGCCGGCAACGGCCAGGCCGCCACCCACGATGGCCGATGTCAGTATCCGGGGCAGCCTCACCTCCATAACCACCACCTGATAAACATCGTCTATCCCCACCATTCGGCTGTTACCGCCGAATACGTTGCCGAAGATGATGCGAACGGTATCTTGAAAGGTGATTTCAAGATACCCCATGCCCGAAGCAAAGATTATGATACATATCAACAACAAAGACAGCAGCGCCAACCGAAATGACGTCCTGTTGTGGGTGTGATTGCTTGATTTTTTCGAGTGCGCCATAAAAAAAAACCCTTCGAACGCGAACGTTTGAAGGGTTGCACCCAGTTTTCTTATCCCTTTCAACAACTGCCGCAAGGCCACGCTTCAGCCGTTGCGTGCATTGTGTCCGGCAGGTCTTCTGGCTCTCCCGCCCCTCCGACGGCCTTCCCATCCCGCTGATACGAGACAGTGGCAAAACCTGTTGGAAGGGTTCCCTTTCGTTTGAAAAGGCGGAATTACAGCGGCGGGACCGCTTCCGTCTCTCACGGAATTTCCTATTAAGTATTCACACCCGACACCGGCTGGATAATTGAAAACCGGATCGTTGTCAACCATTATGTCTGAAGCAGTATCCCATTTCGGGCAATACGCTTACATCACCGACCACCCGAAGAGCGGGTGGTTTGATGAAGCCCCATCGAAGGGGGCTAAAATCCAGACCAATGAACATCAAACATCCAGGTGGAAACACACGGATTCTGTTTTCAGTTCTGTGACGGATGCGGAGAATTTTAATTCGCAAGTCCTCGCAAAATATGCAGACCCACTGCCACTTGTCACCATTTCGTTTACTGCAACGAAGCGTGTGGATTACAGGTATCAGGCGTACATACGCCGGTTCGGGGACAAGATTCATCTTGTTGCTACGGGT
>DEIP01000030.1 GCA_002352605.1 Desulfobacteraceae bacterium UBA2771
TCAATGGACGTCCCTAAACCCCCCTCTCATATATTTCAATGGACGTCCCTAAACCCCCCTCTAAACCCCCCTAAACCCCCCGATTTGAAGGATTTCGCTACCTTTTGCCAATCGGGCAAAAGTCGCTCAACGCTTGGAAACCTACCCCTGTAAAGAGTCGTTGGATCCAGAAGCATCGGCGATTGTTAATTTTTATTTTTGAAACCGGTTGGGTGATAAAAATACAATATTGCAATAAATAATTGGTAGACTTACAATATTGAACTTGTACGATGGAAGGCGATATGCACGATTGTTTCCAAATATGCTCGTATATTTTCCTGCAAAAAAAATTTTTGCATACAATACAACAAATTACTTCTAATGGGAACCGACGATCACAACCATGGCATGCTAAATGCCAAGGAGGAGCAGAAGCTATGCGTGGCATTGTACATAAAAAGACGCGCATTTTTGTGTGCCATCCATAAATGACCAGTTTGATAGAAACTTTGGATGGACACGACCTGTCACTCACCATCCCATTGTACTGCTAAAAGGAGTAAGAATGAAATTTCGTAGAAGCACACTATTGAGTCTAATCTTTTTACTTGCCGGTTCTTTTTTGTCCGGAAATGCCATGGCCAAAGAAACCATTAAGGTCGGTGTCCTTCATTCCCTGTCCGGAACCATGGCCATCAGCGAAACGACCCTCAAGGACACCATACTCATGCTCATTGATGAGCAGAACAAAAAGGGCGGACTTTTGGGCAAGACCCTCGAACCGGTGGTTGTCGATCCTGCGTCCAATTGGCCGTTATTTGCAGAAAAAGCTCGCGAATTGGTCGAAAAGCAAAAAGTCGCGGCCGTATTCGGTTGCTGGACTTCCGTTTCCAGAAAATCCGTATTGCCCGTATTTGAAGAGTTGAACAGTCTTCTTTTTTACCCGGTTCAGTATGAAGGTGAAGAATCTTCGAAAAATGTTTTCTATACCGGTGCGGCACCCAACCAGCAGGCCGTCCCTGCCGTCGATTATCTGATGAAAAACATTGGGGTAAAACGATGGGTCTTGGCCGGAACCGATTATGTCTACCCCCGGACCACGAATAAAATTCTCGAAGCCTATCTTAAAGCCAAGGGCGTGCCGGAAACGGACATCATGATCAATTACACACCTTTCGGGCATTCGGATTGGCAGTCCATTGTATCCGAAATAAAAAAATTCGGCGCGACCGGTAAGAAGACGGCGGTGGTTTCCACCATTAACGGCGATGCCAATGTTCCTTTTTACAAGGAACTGGGTAACCAGGGGGTCACAGCCGAGTCGATTCCGGTGGTCGCTTTTTCCGTGGGAGAAGAAGAGTTGTCTGGCATCGATACCAAACCTTTGGTGGGACATCTGGCCGCATGGAACTATTTTATGAGCGTGGATACGGAAATCAACGATGCTTTCATCGATAGTTGGCATGGATTTATTAAAAACAAAGAGCGGGTGACCAATGATCCCATGGAAGCGCATTTTATCGGGTTTAGGATGTGGGTCAAAGCCGTTGAGAAAGCAGGGACGACCGATCCCATGGCCGTTCAAGATGCCATTATCGGCATAACCGTTCCCAATTTGTCCGGTGGGTATAGTGCCATGATGCCCAATCACCATATCACCAAACCGGTTCTCATTGGAGAGATTCAAGACGACGGCCAATTTGAGATTGTTTGGCAGACCACGGGATTGGTCGTGGGCGATGCCTGGTCCGACTTTCTTCCCGGTTCCAAGGATCTTATCTCGGACTGGCGCAGACCCCTTGCTTGCGGAAACTATAATGTAACAACCGGTACATGTTCGGGGAATAATAAATAAAAGGTATTCAGAAGCCGGAATTCAGAATAAGAAAATTCCAATCGGTGCTATCGAAATTAAAATTGACAGAACAACGCGACGATAACCCTTCTGGTTCCTGAATTCTGGCTCCCGGATTCTTTTTCTACAAAATTCTAATAATTTTGCATTCGCATAAAAGGCCATCATGGTTGCATTCTCGTACAAGCTGAAAAAATGGATTCTCTACACTGTTGTCGCGATCATTGGTCTAAGCTTTGGTTCCTTGGATCGATGTTTGGCTGAAACAACGCAAATTGGCGTTTTTAATGAAGCTCTGGTCCTTTTGTTGGAAAAGAATTTTTCTAAAAAATCGGTGGCCATCGAAAAATTGGCCGAAAGCGGCGATGCCCGCAGCGAACGGATTTTAGAGGCGTTGCTGTCCGGAGATCTCTTTTATTTAAAAAAGAATAAGACATTGGTATACGCCCACCGGGAAGGGAGCGCCTATGCCATCCGTGAAGTTCTCACCGATGAAGATCTGGGTATAGAAAAAAAGCGAAAGCTTAAAAAAATTGCCATTAACAACAACCTGCGCGCGCAGTTAAAGGATGTGCTTGCCCGGATGGGGCTGACTCATGCCGATGCAGGCATTCGACTGGCTGCCGTCAATAAAATGCTGGATACCCTTACACCGGAAATCGACGAACTGTTGACCGACAGGCTTGAAACCGAGACTGATCCGGATGTCAAGGAGGCATTGATGACCGCATTGTCCATTGCCGTTTTGCGCGGCGGTCCGGAAACGAATACGTCTGATCGGTTGGATGTCCTACAGCAACTCACCGGCAACCTTCAACCTGCCGTGCGCAATGAACTGACCCAGCTGATGGAAAAAGAAACCGATGCAGATCTTCGCAAGGCGGCCAGCGCCATATTGGATGGCATTGAAATGCGCATTGCCATTTTCGAATTTTTCGAAACCCTGTTTTTTGGCCTAAGTCTAGGTTCTGTTCTGGTGCTGGCGGCCATTGGTCTGGCCATCACCTTTGGTGTGATCGGTGTGATCAACATGGCCCACGGCGAGTTGATCATGTTAGGGGCCTACACGACCTATGTGTTCCAGCAGATGATGCCGGATGCCATCGGTATGGCGCTCCTGCTTTCCATCCCGGCGGCCTTTGCTGTTTCCGGTCTGGCCGGCATACTGATCGAACGCACCATCATCCGTTTTCTTTACGGCCGTCCGCTGGAGACCCTGCTGGCCACTTTTGGCCTCAGTCTGATTTTGCAGCAGGCCGTTCGTTCCATCTTCTCGCCACTCAACCGAAGTGTGACCACACCGGACTGGATGAGCGGGGCCATTCAACTCAACCCTGTGCTGTCATTGACCACCAATCGGGTGGTTATTCTCATCTTTTCGTTCTTGGTCTTTGCCGGTCTATCCCTTTTGCTCAAAAAAAGTTCCATCGGCTTGCAGGTGAGGGCGGTATCCCAAAACCGGCCCATGGCTCGTGCCATGGGCGTGCGTGCGGCCCGGGTCGATGCCCTGACCTTCGGTCTCGGTTCCGGTATCGCCGGTATTGCAGGCGTTGCCCTTTCCCAGTTGACCAATGTGGGACCCAACCTCGGTCAGGCCTACATTGTGGATTCTTTCATGGTGGTTGTTTTCGGCGGGGTCGGCAATTTGTGGGGCACCCTGATCGGTGGTCTGTCATTGGGGGTGACCAACAAGTTTTTAGAGCCCTGGACCGGCGCCGTGCTGGCAAAAATCCTGATTCTCGTTATTATTATTTTATTTATTCAGAAGCGGCCCCAGGGCCTGTTTCCCCAAAAAGGCCGCGCTGCCGGGTGATGATTCATGATCTCTTATCCTAAAATACTACAGACGGACCTAGGCGGCTCCCTGCTCCTTGGCATCCTGATGATCGCCGGCCTATTGGTTCCGTTGCTCAACCTGACGGTAAACGATACCCACCTGTTGCATGTCTCCACATACACCATGGCCCTTTTGGGGAAATACCTGTGCTATGCGTTGCTGGCCATTGCCGTAGACTTGGTATGGGGGTATCTGGGAATCCTGAGCCTGGGCCACGGCGCTTTTTTTACCCTGGGTGGATATGCCATGGGCATGTACCTGATGCGCCAGATCGGAACCCGTGGGGTATACGGGCACCCTTTGCTGCCCGATTTTATGGTATTTCTCAACTGGCCCGAACTTCCCTGGTTTTGGAACGGTTTCAACTGGTTCTGGTTTGCCATGCTCATGGTGATTGTTGTTCCCGGATTGCTTGCCTATGTGTTCGGCTGGTTCGCCTTTCGGTCCCGTGTCACCGGCGTCTATCTTTCTATCATGACCCAGGCTTTGACCTATGCGCTGATGCTGGCTTTTTTTCGCAACGAAATGGGATTCGGCGGCAACAACGGGCTCACCGATTTCAAGGATATCCTGGGATTTTCCCTCCAGTCCGATGAGACTCGTGCCGGTCTTTTTGTGGCCTCGGTTATCGCCCTGGCCGGGGGCTATGTGAGCAGTCGCTGGGTCATGAACTCGCGGCTGGGAAAACTTTGCACGGCCATCCGGGACGAGGAGGATCGTGCACGATTTATCGGGTATCGCGTGGAAGACGCCAAACTTTGGGTGTTTACTTTTTCTGCTGTGCTGGCCGGCATTGCCGGAGCCTTGTATGTTCCCCAGGTGGGCATCATCAATCCTACCGAATTTGCTCCCCTGGCTTCCATTGAAATCGTTATCTGGGTTGCGGTCGGCGGTCGTGCCACCTTGTATGGTGCGGTAATCGGTGCCATGATCATCAATTATGCCAAGAGCTACCTGACGGCGGCCTTACCCGATGTCTGGCTTTTCGGTTTGGGAGCGTTGTTCATTCTGGTGACCCTCTTTTTGCCCCATGGGGTTGCCGGTCTTTTTAGACAGGGAAGCTTTGCCTTCTGGTGGAAAAAGAAGGAAACCTTGACAGTTGTCGCGGAAAGGGCCAATTTATGAACACACTGGAGAACATACGTTCCTTTTGGCCTAGAGACCAGGTTTTTGATTTTCTCATCCCCGACATGCCGCCCGACCTGGACCTGACCCATGGCGTGATTCTCTATCTGGAAGGGATCTCCGTAAGTTTTGGTGGTTTCAAGGCGGTAGATGATCTGAATCTGTATATCCAAAATGGTGAGTTGCGCTGTATCATTGGTCCCAACGGGGCTGGCAAGACCACCATCATGGATATCATTACCGGCAAGACCTCACCGGATACAGGTTCCGCATGGTTCGGGCAGCGGATCAACCTGCTCAAAATGAATGAGCCTGAAATTGCCCGGTCCGGTATCGGACGAAAATTTCAAAAACCCACCGTGTTCGAAAACCATACGGTTCATGACAATCTCGAGCTTGCCATGGTCGGAAACAAACAGGTATGGTCCACCCTTACTGCCAAACTCAATTCGGTCCAGCAGGGCAATATTGAGGCGGTTTTGGAAACCATCGGTTTAAAGGAGAAGATTACCGCCAGGGCAGGTTCCCTTTCCCATGGGCAAAAACAATGGCTGGAAATCGGCATGCTGCTCATGCAAAATCCCAAGCTGCTGCTGGTGGATGAACCGGTGGCTGGTATGACCCAACAGGAGACGGAACGCACCGCCGAATTGCTCACTGATTTGGCCGGGACACGCAGTGTGGTGGTTGTGGAGCACGACATGGAATTTGTACGTTCCATCGCCCAAGAAGTTACCGTCTTGCACCAGGGAAGGGTCTTGGCGGAAGGGCGGATGGACGAGGTGCAAAATAACCAGGAGGTAATCGAAGTTTATTTGGGAGAAGAAAATGCTCCACATTGAGAAATTGAACCAGCATTACGGTGAAAGTCACACCCTATGGGATGTGGATCTTGCGGTTCCCGAAGGCAAATGTACCTGCCTGATGGGCAGAAACGGTGTTGGAAAAACCACCTTGCTGTGCTGCATCATGGGCTTGCTTTCCTTGACATCCGGTCGAATCCGCCTTGGCGGGACTGATATCACCCGGCTGGCTGCCGACCGTCGCGCCATGTTGGGCGTGGGTTATGTGCCCCAGGGCAGACAGATTTTCCCGCTATTGACCGTCCAGGAAAATTTGAGTATCGGATTGACCACCGGCCGGAAAAAGCAAAATAAAATACCGGACCTGATTTTTGAGATGTTTCCGGTGCTATACGAAATGCGAGGCCGGTTGGGCGGCGATCTTTCCGGTGGACAACAGCAGCAATTGTCTATTGGCCGGGCACTGGTGTTGGAACCAAGCTTGTTGATTCTCGATGAGCCAACCGAAGGTATCCAACCCAACATCGTCCAGCAGATCGGTGCGATCATCGACAAATTATGTAAAGAAATGAGCATGACCATTCTTCTCGTGGAACAAAAACTTCTTTTTACCCAAGCGGTGGCCGACCGTTTCAGTATTTTGGACCGGGGAAGGATGGTGGTCAGCGAAAGCATTGAAAAACTGGATGACAAGTTGGTACAAAAGTATTTAACTGTATAAAACGATTTGAAAAAACATACGAAACCGTATGAGAACGAAATGTTCATGAGCGGATCGAATATTCAAGCGGAACAGGTACCACCAGCGCGTTCTCAAGGTTGGCAGGCCCGGCTGGAACTGGCATTTACCCAGCGAAAGGGTTCTACCGTTCTCGAAAACAACCGGCACACCGGGCCCCTTCGCCTGCAACGCCCCCTTTATCCTGAAAAGGCAGTCTGCCATGCCTGCATTCTGCACCCGCCCGGCGGTGTGGTGGGTGGGGATCAGTTGGTAATCGATGCGGTCGTGAAAACCGGTGCGGCCGCCCTGATCACCACGCCCGGGGCCACCAAGTTCTATCGCAGCGCCGGTGAGGTGGCCGTACAAGAAAATTGCCTGGTGGTGAGCAATGGCGGATGCCTCGAATGGATGCCTCAGGAAACCATTGTTTT
>DEIP01000027.1 GCA_002352605.1 Desulfobacteraceae bacterium UBA2771
ACCCCAACCGTGGTGGATGGATCGGTGGAAGAAAACCTGCTTTTGCCCTTTTCCTTCAAAAAAAATCTCCATCTGGCACAACCCAAACGAAAGAAACTAAACAGCCTCTTAAAGGATGTTCACTTGCAGGATGTGGAAATGGATGATCATGCCATGAACCTTTCCGTGGGTCAAATTCAGCGCCTCTGCCTGGTTCGGGGTCTTCTGCTCTCGCCGGAGATTCTGCTCCTGGATGAACCGACCAGCGCCCTTGACCGGAAAAGCGCTCAGGCCGTAATGGCACTCATTGAACGATTGAACGTTGAATCAGGCCTTACCATTTTGATCGTCACGCACAAAGCATACGGCCAGGGGCGTGTCAAGCCCAGATATTTACGGGTTGAGGAAGGCCGGATCGAGGAATCCCCATGACCCACAACATTATTGAAATCGGTCCATACCAACTGCTTTTGGCCTTGGTGTTCATCCTAGCGGCCGGGGGCGCATCCCTGTATCATGGTCTCAAGCTGGAGAAGGATCTCCTGGTGGGGACCATCCGTACCTTTGTGCAACTGTTTTTGCTGGGTTATGTGCTGAAATTCGTCTTTCACCTGGATTCGGTCTGGTTGGTTCTGGCTGTATTCCTGTTCATGATCGTTTTTGCCGTTCAGATTATCCGGAGCCGCATCAACGAAAAGCAGGTGGCCTTTTTCTGGCCCATGTTGATATCCATGACCCTCAGTTATGCATTGGCGGCCTTTCTGATCACCGGCGTGGTCATCGGCGCTAACCCATGGTGGAAACCCCAGTATTTCATTCCCCTGGCCGGAATGCTCATCGGCAATTCCATGAATGCGGTGGCCATTTCCCTGGATCGACTGCTGGGTGAACTGAAAAAACGGCGGCAGGAAGTGGAGATGATGCTATGTCTTGGCGCGGACTATCGTGAGGCCTCAAAGGACATGGTTAAAAACGCCATGCGGGCGGGTATGATCCCCTCCATCAATTCCATGATGGCCGTGGGCGTGGTTTTCATTCCCGGCATGATGACCGGCCAGATTCTGGCGGGGGCTGATCCGTTAATCGCCATCCGCTACCAGATCCTGGTAATGGTTATGCTCGTGGGCTCTACCGCCATACTTTCTTTTCTAGGGGTGCGCATCGTGTGCCGTCTCTGCTTCGGCCCGGCCCAGCAGCTTCTGCTGAGGAAGGTCTCAAAATCGTTAATCTCTACTCATAAACAGTCTCTTTAGGGGAGCTTTAAATGCGCCACCTGCCACGTCAAAATGAAAAAGCGCTGATCATCGGATCCGGTATCGGTGGTCTGAGTATGGCCATCATGCTCTCCAAGCTCGGATTTTCCGTGACGGTTATAGAAAAAAACCGGCAACCCGGCGGCATGCTCCGAAGTTATGTTCGCCGGGGGATTCACTGCAATGTGGGGGTGCATTATCTGGGAGCCCTGGATAAGGGGCAGGTCCTTCGACGTCTGTTTGACTATCTTGGGATTACCGAAAAACTGCCGCTGAAACGCATGGGGGTTAATGGCCCGGTGGACCGCTACTATTTCACCAATGCCGATGCAGACCCCCGACAATTTGATATGCCCGTCGGCCTGGATGCATATGAAGCCCGCTTGAAGGAGGCTTTTCCAAAAGAGCAAGGGGAAATTAACGGCTTCATGGCCTTGCTGCGCCAAAGTGCCGGCGAACTTGATCGGCTGGAATTTCTTTTCAGGAACCAACCTGTGGCCGATCTGATCGATCAGACTGAACCGCTGTGGGAAGTGCTGGATCGGCTGGGGTGTTCGCCCGGGCTCAAGGGCGTATTGAGTGTTCCATCGGTATGGATTGGGGTGCCGCCACCCCTGTGCCCGCAGTTTTACCATACGATAACCCTGGCAAGTTATCTCTTTTCCGCTTGGCGTCTGGAAAGCAACGGCGCCCATTTGGTGAAGGTGCTGGTTCAACGGTTGACCGATCTGGGGGGAAAGGTCCTTTGCGGACAGGCCGTCCGCCGTATTAATGTTCGCGGGGGGTATGCAACAGGGCTTACTCTGGAAAACGGGGAGCAACATGATGCACCGCTGGTGATCGGAACGGTGCATCCCAACATCGTGGTGGATCTAATTGGGCCTGAAAACGTCAAACCTTCCTACCGGCGCAGAATTAAAGGACTTGTAAATACGGACGGCATGTTTGCAGTCAATGCCGTCGTATCCGCCGATACTCACAAGCCTCTGCCCTACAATATGTTTTCCATGAAAGCCGATACCGACGGGGCGGTCCATGATGTGATCTATACGCAGCTGCGGCCCAGTGGCCGCCCCGAATCTCTATTGCTCACGCTCATCACCAGTGGGCATGACGAACTATGGCGGCCGTGGGAAAAAACGCATAGCGGGTATCGGGGCGCCGACTATGGGGCCGCAAAAATAGCGCTTGCCCATGCGCTCATTAAAAAAGTCGAGCCTGTCACCGGCCAATTGGAGGGATTGGAAATGATCGATACCTATACGCCACTGACCATTCGGGACTGGGTTAACAGTCCTAATGGTTCTGCGTACGGCGTGATGCGATCGGATAGTCAAATGTTATCGGCGGCCCTGCTGAACCGGACCGCTGTTAAAGGGCTGTATCTGGCCGGTCAAAGTGTCATGGCCCCCGGCATTCTGGGAACAATTCTCGGATCTCTGGTCACTACAAAGTTTATCGTGGGACCGGAGCGTTTCAGTAGAGAGGTTCAGTTATGAAAATTAAGTGGCCGGCGATGATGTTGATATGGTTGTTTGCAGCTGATGCGGCAATTGCCGCTGGTCTGCCGGGTGGCTCACCGATTGACGCTGGTTACACGAACACCGATGTAGTCCTTCTGGTGTCGTACATCCTGCTGGCACTGGTTTTTTCCTTCCTCTGCAGCGTAGCTGAAGCGGCCCTTCTGAGCCTTACGCCATCTTACATCGCAGGTCTGCGTGACGGAAAGCCAAAACTCGCAGCGTTGCTGAAACACTTGAAACAGGATAACATCGACCAGTCATTGGCTGCCATTCTCACATTGAATACCATCGCCCACACGGTGGGGGCCATCGGAGCAGGCGCCAAAGCAACAGTTGTGTTCGGCAGCGCCTGGTTTGGCCTCTTTTCGGCGATTATGACACTGATGATCCTTTTCCTCTCTGAAATCATCCCTAAAACCATCGGTGCCGTCTACTGGCGAAGTCTGGCCGGACCCACAGCGCAATTTGTCCGCGGGTTGATTTGGTCTTTGTATCCCCTGATCTTAATCTCGGAAGCGCTGACCCGCCTGATCGCACGGGGAAAAAGCGCCCATATATTCAGCCGCGAAGAATTCGTCGCCATGGCCGGCATCGGGGAACGCGCCGGGGAAATCGACCCGCGCGAATCGCGAATCATCCGGAATTTGTTCCGGTTCGATTCTCTGACGGCCAGCGACATCATGACGCCCCGGACGGTGATTTCGGGACTTCCGCAGGGTATGAGTATCACCGAAGCCCTGGATGCCAAGCCATCCATGACTTTTTCGCGACTGCCGCTCTATCAGGCGGATCTGGACCACATCACCGGATTTATTCTCAAGGACGACCTGTTGAACGCCAAGGCGCAGGGTCGCGGCGACGTCAAAGTCAAAACACTGAAACGGGACATCAAAACGGTAACCGGTAACATGTCCCTTTCGAACCTGTTCGGATTTCTGCTCGACAAACG
>DEIP01000087.1:0-15002 GCA_002352605.1 Desulfobacteraceae bacterium UBA2771
CTTTATAAAGTTCACGATCCTAAACAATGACAGACAAAACAACGGTCACGTTGTCTTTTCCGCCGGCCCCTTTGGCCAGTTGAATCAAGGCCTCGGATTTTTCATCCAAGGTTCCTTCAGCGCACAATGCGGCCGACACATCGGACTCTTCGACCATATCGGTCAGCCCGTCACTGCAAAGCAGGAACAGATCGGCCGGTTTTTTCTTTCCTTTCAGAACATCCAAGGCAACTTCATCGTCGACGCCAACGGCCCTGAGGATGACGTTTCGCATGGCGTGTCGCCGGGCTTCTTTCGGGGTAATGAGCCCCTGGTCAATTTTTTTTTGAACCAGCGAATGGTCTTTGGTCAGAAGTTTGAGCGTGTTGTTTTTCAGTCGGTAGGTTCTGGAATCACCCACATGGCCGATGATGAAACTCTCCTGGGAAAAGGCCAACAACTCGGCGGTACAACCCATTCCCTGATGGTAGGGATTGCGCTCGACATGCTTGAGAATTTTTTCGTTAGCCAGCTTGAAGGTGGTCTGCACCCGGGCGATGGTGTTCTCTTCAGACAGGCCGTCGTGACCGGCAAACACCGCTTTGGCCGTATCCGCAAAAATTTGGCTGGCCACCTCCCCGGCGGCAGCGCCCCCCATACCATCAGCAACCAGGCAGTAATGGTATGCATCGCAGATATGAAACACATCCTCATTGTTGGTGCGGACATTGCCCACATCTGTTGCACCGTGGAAAGTAATCATCGATGGATCCTGTGGCACTTGGGTTTTAGCCATGGTCGCTTAAAATTATTATGATCACATTGGGCTGTCAAGAAACATCTTCTTATGATACCTAAAAGTTAGCTATATTTTCAAATATTGTTTACGCAACATTGGGACCTGATCCGGAGATTCAGGCCATCAGCACCGGTAAACCGTTGGTGATCCAGTTTGGCTCGACCCTGCAATCTTACCACATTCTGATCGTGACCATTTCAATAGAGATTCCCTTTTGCCACCGACTCCGGTTGAAAACATTTCGTTACATCCGATCAGATTGGAATTTCTTGGAAACCAGATGCCTTGCGCGGTTCTCGACATTCCCGAGATTGTCTCCGATGATGTTGAAGGAAAGAACCGCCACCATGACGGCCAATCCCGGGAAGATGGAAAGATGCGGTGCGCTCAGAATGTAATCTTTGCCTTCCATGAGCAGCATGCCCCATTCCACATGGGGCGGTTGTACACCGAATCCAAGAAACCCCAAGGCGGACACGGCCAATACGGCCTTGCCAAGACCGACCGTGGCCAGAACGGCAATCGAGGTTGTGGCGGCCGGCAGGAGATGGGATCGGATGATGGCCGATCTGGAAACGCCCGCCAGTTGAGCGGCTTTAACGTAGTCGCGTTCTCTCGCCGAAAGGGTGATACCTCTGACCACTCGGGCGTATCGCATCCAGCTGGTAACCGAAAACGCAAGCAAGAGATTGACTGTTCCCGGTCCCAGCAGACCGGCCACCGCCATGGCGGCTACAATTTCAGGAAATGCGAAAAAAACATCGGTAATGCGCATGAGGCATTCATCGACGTATCCGCCGGCGTAACCGGCAATCAACCCGATCCAAACGCCAAAAAGGCAGGAGATGATCACCACGGCTGCACCCAACCCGATGGATGCCCGAGTCCCGAATAGTATTCGCGATAGCAGACACCGGCCCAATGTATCGTTGCCCAACGGGTACTGCCATGAAGGCGGGGCCAGCCTGAAAGCCAGATCGGTTCGGACGGGATCGTGGGGACAAATCCACGGCTCCAGTGAAGCCTCGACGATGACTAATATGACGGCCGGGATCAATGATATCATTGAGTCTTAATATTCGTGCGTCAGCGCTGAACGGTGATCACTGCCGTCACCTGAATCACCAAGAGGATCTATTTCTTACTGTGACCCGTACGCCGGAGGTTGCAGTCCAGAGGCGGGTCGGTTATAAGAAGGACGATAGTGGTGGATCGAAGCGATTGTCGATTGTTATGACAAAAAGAATAAGATCCATTCGTCCCTAATACAGCGTTTTTCATCAGGCAACCTATAGACCATGACTTCAACGACTACCGCGTATCATGTGGGATGGCTTATCGATGGGAGCGGTAAACCGGCTGTCCGGAACCGGATGGTCACCATTAACGCGGGCCGGATCCAGCGAATTCTGGATGCCAATGATCCGCAAGCGCAAGGGATTGCTTCCGTCGATCTATCGGATTGCACGGCATTTCCCGCACTGATCGACAGCCACGTTCATTTGGTAATGTCCGGTACGACCAAGCCATCCAAGCGCCGGAAGCAGCTGAACAGCACATTTACGGACCGACGGGAAACCATCGCAGAACATCTGCGCCGGCACCTGGCCTGCGGTGTACTGGCCGTTCGCGATGGCGGGGACCACAATGGCGACACCCTGCGTTACAAAGGGGAGATGGCCAATCATTCTCCGACGATGGTGACTTTCGCTTCGGCGGGTCGCGCCCGCTACGCACCAGGCCGCTACGGCAAACTGATCGGAGTCCCGGTGGAAGACGGTATGACCTTGACCCAGAGTGCCTTCGAAACGGATACCCGGCGGGATCACCTGAAAATAGTCAATTCCGGACTCAACAGCCTGACCCAATACGGCGTGGAATCTGCGCCCCAGTTTGATGAAGACGAGCTGACAGCGGCTGTCGCGGCAGCCAGAAAACGCGGCCAGCCCACCATGGTCCATGCCAATGGCCACCTGCCGGTGAAACTGGCTGTCGATGCCGGATGCGACAGCATCGAGCATGGTTTTTTCATGGGCAGGGAAAACATGCGCCGCATGGCTGATACCGGCGTGGTCTGGGTGCCCACGGCCGTGACCATGAAAGCCTACGTCGATTACCTGAAAAGCCAGGGGCACCGCAGCGATTCGTCGTTTGCCGATGTGACCGGAAAAAACCTGGAACACCAACTGGCACAGATGGATACCGCCCGGGAGTTGGGGGTGACCCTTGCACTGGGAACCGATGCCGGAAGTCCGGGCGTGCATCACGGATTTTCCGTCAAAGCGGAACTCCAGCTCTTCGTATCTGCGGGCTTCAGCGTGGAGGGTGCCATTCGATGCGCCAGTCGAAACGGCGCCCTGCTCATGGGGTTATCCGGAAGGGGTAAAATCGCCCCGGGCATGCGGGCGGATTTCATGGCGGTCAAGGCCCCCGTGGAACACGTGCCTGAGACCCTCGATCAGATCATTTGCCGTGTGGTCGAGGGGCGCATGATCGACGCCTCGACCATCTGAATCCCTTCCATGGGGCCACCGCTTTATCATTGTTCTCGGCGCCGACTGTTTTTCTTTCGGGAACGCACTTTTTGAATCAGGCGCTTGACCGGATCTGTCCACAGGGTCAACGAGGATTCATGTTGGCGAAAAATCTCTTCCAGGGAGAGATGGGGGTCTTTTGACGGGCTTCGTAGGTAGCGGCGCAGGGCAATCATCCGGTTTTTAATCTCTTTTTCCGCACGCATTTTCAGAGTTTCTTTTTTTCTTAAAATCTCCTCTTTTATCGCCACATCGAGTTGTTGCCCCTGGTATTTATCCACCTTGTAGCGGATCCGGATAGCAATGAGCTCCTGGATCATCTGTTCATATTCAGGATCCGGACAGATCACCTCCGGAACCAGATCGCCGAAATGGGTTACCCCTAATATATCCTTGTCCTGGCTCCAGTAGTTGACCAGAAATTCGGGTTCCAGATCCATGTAATTTTTCAGGGGCATGTACATCCGGCGCAGGTACATGAGCACCTTTTCCGTTTTTTTGCGCTGGCCGCCAATGATGACCGATCCGCCCACTTCGCCGCGTTTGACCCCTTTGGTCCAGGGCGCACCGGTAATGCCGAAGTCATGGCACACCGGGATGTTAATCAGCGCCGACAGGGTGTTGATGGCCAGGGCGTAGCCCGCGGACGGTCCGCCCACACTGTATGAAGCGGAAAGCAACTGATGGTGGAGGGTATACTTGTCTAAAAACTCGCCCAGCAGACGCGCGGCGCTGACCTTGGGGTTCATCTCCTGAAGATAATTCTTGACCATGGTCAGCGCCTCATGGGCGCTCTGCTGGGTCATCTGGACCGCCATCTCCATCTGGGCACCGGCCGACGACGACGATGACACGGCACCGGTGACCATCACCTTTTCCGACGACAGGCCGTAGGTCAGGCTGGTGGCGATGGGCAAAAGAACGCCGGTGACATCGTTGGCTCCCACGCCAATGATGAACCCCACTTGCGGTTCCTGGCTCAGCTCCGCCTCCAGAAACTCATCGAGCACCACCTTGCCTTTTTGGGTGGGACTTTCCGATATCTCATGGCGGGCCGATTTGAGGTGGCTTGCGACCATGGGATAGTCGTCTGACCGCCGTATCGGCGCCAGCAATTTAATAATCGCTTCGGAATGTTCTATAAACCGGTGGGGCCCCCCCCGAACGGTCGTCTTCAGCTGGTTTTGATGATCGAACGCCTCTAAGATCCCCATGAGGGTCTTATAGTTGAATTTGACAAAATTTTCCCGGTCCTTCAGCGGATCCTGGCGAATCTGACGAAAGCGAATGAGCACTTCGAATTCCGTATTCCTCAGCGATCTGGCCTTTTCGACAAAGGCGGCATAATCTGCCGGTGTATTGCAGACCCCCTTTGCCGCCTCCACGATGCTGTGGGTGTTAATATCCGCCGACAGGGGAATCTCCTCCAGAGCGTTCTCCACAATCCTAACGATATCTGCTTTTTTCAACAGGCCTTTGATTTCCAACACCTTGAGGCGCTTGGACCGGATCAGGGCCGGATCCAGAATGTCCAGCCGGTTGGTGGTGAGTACGGTGAACACTTTGTGTAACGGTGTTTCACCATCGATGAGATTTAAGAATTTGTTGGTCAGTTTATCCGACGGATTGCCGCCGGTGCTGCTGCGTTTGGGTGCCAGGGCATCCCCTTCGTCGAAGAAAACCACTGCCGGGGCAATCATTTTGGCGATGTCGTATACCTTTTCCAGGTTGTCCACGGCGCCGTCGACGGGGTTGGACGGGTCTTGAAGGGCGCTGGCACTGGTGGCGATATCGTGGACATCGGTGTTCTCACTGAGCCAGGTGCGAACCAGAAAAGTTTTTCCGCTTCCCGGTGGGCCATTGAGCACCACGCCTTTCTCCTCGCTGACATTATAATACAGGCAATTATTGGTCATCTCCGAAAAGATATCCTTGATGCTTCCCACGTATGCTTCCCATTTGATATCCCGATCCATACGGCTGACCACCTTCTTGTAAAGATCGCCATAGGAATTCTGGGCCACCAGTTCGAAGGCCTTCCTCACCAGCATAGCGTCATCCAGGTAGGTGGGGATAAAGTTCCCCTTGATCTGGATGATGGAGTGGATCAGTTTGCGCACGTAGGAGGGAATGACCTTCAAGGTGCGCTCCTTAAAAATCGAATAGAGCTTGTCCACCGTTGCCGACACGCCGTCCGGCGTCAGGCATCTGGATGTTTCGTAATTGTTTTCGTTCTGCTCCGACAACACCTGGATATCGTTTCGCAGCAGTTCCAGGCGTACCACTTCCTTCAGGTTTTCCGGGTTGGTCCAGTAGTCGGAAATGTCGATGATGCGGCCTTTTTCCAGAAACCGACGGTAGACGGCGGCATCGAAGCGTTCGGGCTGGTCCGTCGTGGCGATGAGCAGGCAATCCCGTTTCCCGCTGATGATCTCATCCAGGACGATATTGGAGGTGTCCACCAGGGTGCGCTGCTGACGGGTTACGCCGGAGTCGCGGCCGGTGGCTTTGCCGAAAGCGCTGTGGGCTTCTTCGATATGCCGGATGGATGTTTTTCGCGGATCACCCAGGGATTTTTTAAAATAATTGCCGGGTTCACCGGCAAGGGCGGTCTGGAAATCATTGGGGGTGACGACGGCATAGTCAATCCAGATCCCCTGTTCCTGAAGCTTGGAGAGACTTTGTCCGATCTTTTTTTTCAGGATCAGCCGTACCAGCGGGATTCTGGAGAGCCGGTTGTAAAACTTCACTTTTTTTCGCCGGGATATTTCGATGGCCAGCGTGGGATCGATCTCTTCAATGGTTTTCCAAAACGGCTCGCCGGCGAGCACGTCCTCTTTTTTTTTATGAAGATCCGTTTCGGGCAGCACGTCATTGCCGAAGATGATCCATTCGATGGCCTGGGTCACGGTGGAGGTCTTGCCGCTTCCGGACGGGCCGACAAAAAGGAGCAGCGACGCTTTGGGGACGCCGGTGTCCGAAATATACTCTTTCCGCAGGTGGGCGCGATACACTTTTTCAAACATGTCATGGAGCTCGACGGGGATATGGACATCCACCAGTTCCTTGTCCAACAAAGAGATCAGATAACGGTAGTCTTTGGCGGATACCTCCTTTTCCAGTATCTTGTTCCAGGCGTCCTGAGGGTTGGTGTGACCCGAAATCTCAAATCGTTTTTTCCAGTCCGTGAGGATGTCCGGATCTTTAAGGACGTTGAAATTTTTTTCAGGTGCTTCCATGAAATAGGAAAGGAATGTTTCCAGGACACTGTTGATCAGCCCCCTGGGCGGTCGGTACTGATTGAGGCGGGCACGCATGAACGCTTTGGTCTCCTGGGGCCAGGCGGTCACCAGGTCTTCGATCTCACGGATCCGGTTTTCCGTCAGTTGGACGTAGGTAATCTCTCTAGTCAGCCGTCTGGCCATCTTTTTCTCCCTCCGACGGATTGGCGGCGTTGAATGCGGGAAGGGTGATTGCCGGCGCGTTCCCTTGGGTATTCTGAATGACCACGGTGTTCTGTCCCAACTGGTGCTTCTCATATGCAGTGGCCCATTTTTGCTGGGTCAGGAACTGAAGCAGTGCGGTGTCTGAAGATCCATCTTCTCGTCCCAGGGAATTTTGCAGGTTCTGGATACCGTCCAGATAGGCGGCATACAATTTGCGGATACGGCTGGCTTCCTGGTCCGCCGCGTAATTGTCGGCCTCGGCAATCAATTCCCGTCGCTTTTTCTCTTCGGTTGCCTCTACCAGCTTGTCTCCGAATCGGGTCTCCTTGAGTACGAAGCTGACAACTTCCACCCCGTATTTTTCTTCGATAGTCGGGCCGCCGATGTTGATGGGGCGGGATTTCAGTGCGCTAAATATCGCTTCTTTGATGGTTTCACGGTCACTGATCAGCCGGTCCACCTGCTGGGACTGGAGAATGTCCTTGACGATGCCGTCGTAGTCTCCCTGCAACAAATCCAGGGGGCGCAGGTTCTCGATGGCCCACGTGTCCAGATTCCGGATCCGGTAAGTGAGTACTCCTGAGGTCCAAAGGGCAACGTTGCCTTTGGAGATGATTCGCATGGGGGCCGGGGTACCGCCCAACTGAAGCGTCTGGTTCATCAGCGGCACCTCCTGCTCGATACGGGTGAAATAGGGCAACCGGGCATGCCAGCCCACATCCGTGACCGCCTGGCGGATTCCACCGAAGCGCTCCAATACCATCGCATAGTTCATCTTGACCTTAAAAATGGTCTTGGTGGCATAGACCATCGCAATCAGGCCGTAAACCAACCCGACAACCGTGATCAAGGCGATCAGGCGACGCAGGACGTTTTTAACGAAGGACCGCCGTAGCAATTGACTGGGTGGATGTGTAGCCATGTCCGCTCCTTTGGTTTACGGAAAACACCGACAGGCGGCATCCATTTGGACGGGCAAGCCGGTCTGAAGGGTATTGCCACCACCGGTCGACTTGGATGTGCGTCACCCGGTAATTGCGAAAAAATGAGTTATGGTTGGGTGAATCGGATGATGCCGACCGTGATTGGTACGATAGTTGTTTGATAATTCAATTGTATTCAACCATGAAAAAGGTGTGGTTTCAAGGGAAAAACCATCCGCAAAACGGTGGTGGGGTCAGCGGGATGAGAATTACAGATTGCCTGCCAAGGATAGTTGTTTCCGATTGATGGCGACATTGAAAGTCGTTTGGATCAGGTCGTGGTGGTGTACCGCAAAGGGCAGATAAACCAGTAGGTAGCGCCTGGGCGTGACCTGAATTTCAGCGATGTGGGCTTCCACCGCTTTATTGGGCCGGATGATGCCGGCCAGGTTGAGTTTAAGACTTTCGATGGATTCGGAGATCGGCAGGTTAACCGAATGCATGGCCCCTTTGGGCGCCTGGGGCACCAGATGATCACGGGGTTGGGCAAGGGTGATTTGGCGGGTTAAACGCAGAAAACTATGCGGCCTAACCTTGAAGGCCGGTCCCCAGAAGTGTAAGGGAAGACGGTTCCACCCGGGTTGGACGACTTTGGGAAGATTGGCCACCTTGGCCAGGTCGGCAAAATTGTTAAAAGCCATGCCGACGACATCGGCCTTGATGCGCCAGAAGGGCAGATAAACCGTATTCTCATCCTCATCGCCCGGCATATGGGCCACGTTGACTCGGGTCATGCCCTGTTTTAAGGCCTGCCACATGGATTCGCAGTTTTTGCAATAAAGGATCAAGGCGTCCCGACGCCCCTGCATGTCCCAACCGCAGTTCGGACACAGGGTTGGCATGAAACGGATGCGCCAGTCCACTGTGCCACCGCTAAATTGGTTTAATTCGAATGTTTCATCCAGCTCTGCGGATACCGGTTGATTGAGCACCGCATCGATTATTTTTTTCCCAATATAGAAAGGGGCGTAAATCAGACTCAAGGACTCGCCGATGTGGCACTGGTGAAGTATCGGCCCGGGCATGCCACGGTTAAAACGCGTCAGAAACGTATCCATTACCCGACGAAAGGGCAGGGTGGGTTTGATGAACCACCCCTTGGCGTCGGGGCTGACAAAATGAAGCTTCATGGCCTGGCTGCGAAGACCGACGGATGCGGGAAAAAACGGGGATGGCACTGCCTGTCGGCTGACATCCAAAAATCGGGTCTGGATACCGGATGGCAGACAGGAAAAAACCATGCCCTTGAACCGCCAGTAGGGGACGTACACCAAATCCTCGCCCTCGGGCGCATGGTGGGGCAGCAGATAGCGAAAATAGCCCTGCGCCATGAGATAGGAATTGACCTTACAATACGCGCACTGAAACAGGCGGTCCGTTTCGCTGAGTTCTGCCGGTGCCCCGCATTGGGGACATTGGTGATCGATGAGAAAGTTAATACTTTTCTCTGGTTTCGCTTTTAAAGGTCACTAAAAAAGACAAAAAACAGAATCACATCGGGGGAGGGTGGCCGAATCGGCCGGCTCCCCGTTTCTTGTCCCAAAACCGTCAGCGTAGAACATCTGAGCAAGAGGGTCTTATCGAGGGCATCAATCGTTATCGACGGAAGCGCATTGAGGCCGTTACCCACGGTAAAAAATATGACACAACTTGATGCTGAATTCAAGCGCTTTGGCCCGGTGCCATAAGTTCTCTGTGTCAGGCATTCAGATCCTCGGTGGCGAAGTGGTATCTGCCGTTCATAAATGCTTGTGCGTAAACATCCACCATCGATTCGTCCTTGAGATACATGTCCATCAGCCGTGTCGCCCCGAGGAGACGGCCCAGCATGTCGAGTTTTTTGAAATAGTCTCCGAGAGCCCTATACCGAGTGGGGCAGATGCGGGAAAGATGATGGATAATCGCCGCCACATGTCGGGACAACTCCTCGTACTTTTCTTGGATGACCATGAAATCGACGGGAATCTGCCGATAATAGATCTCTTCCAGTTCGGCCATCAATTCGTGGGCATTTTTGTCGTGGCTGAGCAGGGATTTATACGCCTCATATTTTTTCCGGAGAACCGCACCCGGTGCAAAGAGCTGATACATCCAGTGTTTGAATAGATTGTTGATGAACATGCCGTGTCCCATCGCCGTGACAAAATCGCCATATCAGTTGATGATTTTTTCCCGATCGACCCTGCTTTAATACAGGAACATGGGTTTTCCATGCACGGTGCGGATGCGGGGGCGGTAGGTGTCGGCATCGTACAGCCCGTCCACATCAACCCGCTTGGCCCCGCCGGTGACAACGGAGATATCGACCGCCCTGTACTGCCCCCCGGAAAGGGCCACCATTTTACCGAAACTCTTTTTGCGGATCAGGTCCACAGCCATATTGGCATAGTTAAAGGCCACCATCAGGTCCAGCGAATCGGGGGATCCGCTGCGCATGAGATAGAGCAGCGGCTGGAAAATGATCCCGATACCCGTGATCTTCTTAACAGCCTCAGACGTGACGGCCCCGATGCCCCCCAATTTTCGGTGGCCGAAGGCATCTGCCTCACCGGAAAGGGCCATCTCTCCACCTTCCATGACAGCGCCTTCGCTGATGGTCATCATGGCGTAGCGGCTGGGGTTGTTCTCCCTGTCCGCCACAAGAAATCTGCAGAGGGTGTCGATGTTGAAGGGCACTTCCGAGATGACGCAGCGCTCCACACCGGCCAGGTAGGCCGACACCAGTGATGTCTCTCCGCAATACCGGCCGAACAGTTCCACGACGGCGATGCGTTCGTGGGAGCCGCTGGAGGTGCGTAGCGCATGGATGAAGTTGACACTACGGGTTACGGCCGTGGAAAACCCGATGCAGTAGTCCGTTCCCGTTACGTCATTGTCCATGGTTTTGGGTATGGCGATGACCGGGAATCCCTCACGGTGAAGCCGAAAGGCAAAGGAGAGGGTGTCGTCGCCGCCGATGGCCACCAACACATCGATGCCCAGGCTGGATAGGTTGTCCAGGACATGATCGGTAAAATCGAGCGTATCCTTCTTCGATGCAAAGCTGTCTTTGAGGAATTCCGGGGCGTCCTTATGGCTCACGGCGGACGGATTGGTTCGGGAGGTGTGCAGGATGGTGCCTCCGGATCGGTCGATGGTTCGCACCCGGTTCGGGTCAAGGGGTATGATATGCCGTACCCGCGAATCGGGATCGGACGAAGAGAAGGCCATCAGTCCGTCCCACCCTCGGCGGATGCCCAGCACCGTCATGCCGACCTGATGGGCGTCGAGGACCAGTTGTTTGATGCAGGGATTGAGACCCGGGACGTCTCCCCCGCCGGTTAAAATACCGATGGTGGTTTTGGGCGAAGTTGCCATTTTCATTCTCCTTTGCAGGTTGGTTGACACCGGCTCCCGGATTAACGTGTCCGGATGGCCATAAAGGCTGGCGATACAAGCGTATTGGGGTGAGGGGCGCAAGGGACCGGCAGCGAAAAGCAATAAGCGCAGAAAACACCTCAATGATAGCGTATAGCAACGCATATGCCATGTCAACTGGGTTTGTAACTGTTTGTATTATAACAAAATACGGAAACCGGAGCAGGGGGTGGCGAAAGGCTGATCAAGAGGTTGTGATCAGTCGGGCAACTGAGTGCCCGTTGCGTTGCTCCGTTCTAGTCTTAAAATAAGGATCGACCTACCAAGGGTCAAGATTGACTTTTTCTTCTCGCTATTATGCGAAAGACAATAAAACCGAGTATACTGAAGACCAGGATGATGATCATCGCCAATTGCACCACACGGACAAAAAAATGATCAATTAATCGTTCGCTCTTGAGTATGGCGTTCTCGACGATTTGGTTTCCGGTTGCTTCCAACTCCACTACCGTCGCCTTCCGCTCCGACATCAGAAGCTCGGTAATCCGAATTAGTTCTGTTTTCAGTTCTTCCACCACAGCGCGCCGTTCCCGGGTCATATAAGCTAATGTTGCTTTACGTTCTTTATCAATCTCCAAAAGGGTTTTAGTACGTTCTTCCCGAATAACCCCATGCAGCTGTTTAACAGGAAAAAATCCGGATGACGCAACGGTTTCTTCCGGTTTGTCCGAATCCATTTTGGCGCTATCTTCTGAAATGGTGGGCTTATTGGAGGCGCTTGTCGTATCGGCCGTCTCTACTTTCGTGTCTATACCGTAGCAGACACTGGCCAAAAGTAGGCCAATAACTATCATCGCACCTGCCCGTTGAGTATATGCAGCCATTGTTCTACCCTTAATATATAGTAATTGAATTCAACACCCGGATAATATCAGCCCTTACGCTCACTATTCCAATTTTATCGTTGAGTATAGCGTTTGAAAACGATCTGCCGCATTTGTTGGTCAGACACCTTCTTCCCTTTGTGGCACAGTTTACTAATAAGGCAGAAAAGCAGTTGTATGTCAATCATTGGGTGGTGCTTCCAAAGCGATCCTGGAAAAGGTATGCGGCAAATTCACAATGGCATCCCTGACCCTCAAACAGGCCACCAGGGATCTGAATCTAAATCTGGAAACGGCGGGAAATGTTCTTGACGCCGTCCTCAAAGCGGAATTCGGCGCCGTCCAATTTGTCTCAGGCCGAACGCTCTAACGATTGAATCTGTGTGATGATCTCTTGAAAGTTCTGAAGCGACCGCACTAAAATGTATTGAATTCAGTTGTAGGAGCCGCATCTTGCCGCGATATAGGAACACCTAAACCTATTGATCCCGGATGGAAGCCGCTCCCACATGGAACCATCAATCTTCAGTTTGATTTAGCCCTGAAAGAGCGGCGTAAATAAAGATCGTCCCTAATTGACTGGGCACCGGTTCAGTTGAGAGGAAAATGCCGAGTTGACAATTTGGCTTTCATCCGATATCTGAACATCACAGGTTTTGACAAAAATTGAGTGCTAAGCGTTGGGATAGGGATGCAATATATTGTTATCAACCCTGTTGCGATACACAAATGAAAGGCTTGCTTGATGCGCTCCCATAAAGCAAATTACTATCAGCCGATAAAGATAGGCATTTACCGATTTACCCTCAGGACTTTTCGCGCCGGACGGGAGAGATTGACTGAGCTTTAGCTTAAAGAGTGAAGACCGTCTCGCGGACAATCCGCGTTGCTTCACTCGACGTTGCGGTCCAATGATTATTCATGTTCGAATTCCGATTGTGACCTTCCGACGATGCCGGCGGAACGGATCGGATTACGGAAGCTCTGATTAACCCCCTCTATTCCCGAACTTTGGGGCCTTTAATATCTGGGGGATACACGTATAAACCCGACTCTCCCCTCTTGTTCAGAGGTCGTTAAATATGTCGACAGACCCCCAGTCAATTGCCAGTTGCCTGATCCCGAATGCCTAATTGAATGATAAGATCTGGCATCCCTCCGGGGAAATACTGTGAATAGGCGTTTTCACCAGACTGTTCCGGGATAGATTTCGAGTGCACAGCCAGCTTTTGTTATGTTATAATGGACCTCAGGATGATTAGCTCCTAATAACTCTAACAAGCAATTAAAGGAGGAACGAATTGTATGGCACAACCTAAAAGAGTTGCCGTAGTTGCAACAGGTGTGAGCAAGTGGGGGGCAAGACCCGAATCAACTATCAGGGATCTTATTGCGGAGGCTGGAAAAGAATGCTTTGACAGCAATCCCCGAGTAAAAAACAAAGATATTCAGGGATTGACTACTTCCGGTGTTTATCCGCAACGTTCAGGCCCGCAGTGCCATCCAGCGCCTGTCGCTTGTGAGGTTTTGGGTGTGACGCCAAGGCTTTACCAGAACACTGATTGCCAGTGTCAAAGTGGCGCAGTGAATATGAGGATTATCTGGTCGGCAATCATGTCTGGTTTGATCGATGTTGGCATGGCTGTGGGTTGGGAGAGAATATTGCTTCCTAATCATGCCGAGAGATACCTCAACGCCAGTTTGGCTCAAGACCATGATTGGGAGCAAGGATTTGGTACTACGCCACCAGCCATGTTTGCTCTTTCAGCTCTAGCGCACATGGAAAAATATGGCACCACTGAAGAACAGATGTCAAAGGTTGCGGTGAAAAATCATGCGCATTCGATATCAAACGAAGCGGCCCATTTCAGGAAAGGACTGGAACTGGAAAAAGCGATGGGTGCCAGAATGGTGGCTACTCCGTTAAAACTTTTCGACTGCTGTGTAAATACCGATGGCGCTGCAGTTGTCGTTTTGGCCTCGGAAGAGAAAGCAAAAGAATTTACTGATAATCCAATGTGGGTTCTGGGAATCGGACAGGGATACACGAATTGGACAATCGCCAACAATCCTAAAGATATGACCGATTGGTCTGGCGTCAGGATTTCCGGTGAGCTCGCTTATGAGATGGCCGGAGTTAAGCCAAAAGATGTCGAAGTCGCTGAGCTTCATGATTGCTTTACTATCTCAGAAATGATTGAGTATGAGGAATTAGGATTCTGTGAAAGAGGAGAGAGTGGGGCTTTCGTTGATGCTGGATTGAACGATTACGGCGGGAAAGTGGTGACACAGCCTCGGGGCGGTCTTCTTGCCTGCGGTCATCCGTTTGGAGCAACCAGTATAGCTCAGACACATGAGCTGTTCCTGCAGATACGAGGCGAAGCTGGAGAAAGGCAAGTCAACCCGACTCCGAAGATCGCCCTGGCGCAAACTATGAGTGGTGTAGGTTCACAAAGTTTCTGCACTATCTACGGTGGCCCGGATGCTATCTATTAGAATTTTGGAGGAGAATGAAGATAATGGCAGAGAAGATGACATACTACACAGCAATGGATTCCTACCCTCAGCAATATGAGGATACGACTCAGCTTTATAAATTCTATGATTATCTCAGGGAAGGTAAGCTGACGACCACAAAGTGCAAAGATTGCGGCGCAATACACTGGCCTCCGAGGAAGATATGCCCCGAGTGTATCTCTGATAATCTCGAATGGGTGGATATGCCTGAAGTCGGGACGATATACTCCTACACTGTGGCATATGCTGGTTTGCCACCGGAACTTGTGGATAAGGCTCCAATTGTCTATGCGTTAGTTGATTTTGACAATGGAGTAAGGATTTTCAGTGGCTTGGTAGATTGTGAGCCTGAAAGTGTCAGTACCGGCCTCAAAGTGGAACTGGCAGTTGGAGAGGTCCCCCCTGATCAGCTTGGAAGAAAGAGAATTTCACCGTATTTCAAGCTGGTTTGAAACTCAAGAGCCACATTTCCAAAGAAAGTCATTTTGAAGGATTGGCCCCCC
>DEIP01000087.1:15014-15275 GCA_002352605.1 Desulfobacteraceae bacterium UBA2771
ATATTGTCTGGGGCCGATCCCTATTTTCGGATTTCTCGGACTGGAAGACTTTAAGGCGTCAGATGTGACGTTTATCAACCATATCAGTGTCCATCCGTGGTAACGTCTCAAAAAGTTCGGGTAAAAGATGAAAAAGAACCGGACATTGGTCACCATGTTTGCTATCTGAATAATGCCTGATGTCGCCAAAGATACAGATACCAAAAATACCCGAAGAAAAAAAACCCCTATAGCAATAGCGGCGGGTGTCAAGATAGATGT
>DEIP01000117.1 GCA_002352605.1 Desulfobacteraceae bacterium UBA2771
GTACGGTATCAAAGGATCTCAACGATTTTGTATCTTACCATGGGCTGGCTCATCATAATTGCCGTAAAGCCGTTGTGGCTCAATATGTCATCGTGGGGGCTGTTTTGGTTGCTGGCAGGAGGAGCGGCCTACACAGCGGGGGTGGGGTTTTACGCAGCCAAGCAGATTCGGTATGCGCACTTCGTTTGGCATCTGTTCGTTATCGCGGGTACTGCATGTCACTTCATCGCTGTGCTGAGATACGCGGTCTAACCAGGCTAATTCTCGTGATCAGAAAAATCCGAGTCGTTGGGATTCTGCCAGCAGGTAGATGAAATTCGATATTGTGACTAAAAATGGTTGCTACTGTCATACATACGATTTTAGCCTGCCTGATCCAACGTCTTTGCGGTGACACATGGAATGCCGCCTTCTCCACATCCCGCCAGCGCCACTGGTTGTCGGTTTAATGGCTCGGGTCAGTCGTTAGTATTTGAAATGAAAAGAAATTGACAGGTTGTCACGCACATGGTTTGAAAGAGACAAGTTCCATTTTCTAGCGGCATTGGCCGCACCGTAGATATTGCCGACATAGAAAGGTAGACCAACCCCCCCGGAAATAGCCGCAAGAGCATAATTCTCGTTATCTAAGGCAACAATGGTCCCGGTAATAAAAAGTGCGTTGACTAAGAAAGCCATTAACCCATCCTTGTAGTGTTCTGCATAGAGTTGACCGCTGCCGGGTAGTAACGCCGACAGGGTTCCTGCCAGGAACGGTGACTTAAGCGGCAACGCTTCGTATTCATCAAGCAGCGAGAACGATTGCCTTACGGCAGGAACACGTTCATCATCTGAATAGTCAACCAGGAAGCCTTCGAGCGCAGTCCGGCAGCCTAAGACATTATCCTGCTCAAGGGCGTTTAGAGAGAGACCCAGTTGGGCGTTGGCTGCAGCCGGATGTTTCTCATCGAAAAGCCGCGAGCGTTCAAATGCCAGCGCTGCGGCATCATTCCGGCCAAGTTTGCTGTAGCTCAGCCCCTCATAAAAGGCGGCACTACTGAAATGGGTGGCGGCATATGTTTGACGGACCTTGGCAAAACTTTTTGCGGCGGACGCGTAGTCTTTTCCTCGGTAATAGGCCATGCCGATATTGTAGAGAGCCTCTGGTAAACGATCCGAATCCGAAAATAAAAAGGTCAGCTTTTTGTATTCAGTGATAGCCCGATAATAGTCGCCTTCAGCCAAAAAGGCGTCACCCAAGGCCATCTGGATGTCATCGGTCAAGACAATGGTGTTCGTTTCAGCCCAAACCAAGGCTTGGAATGATAATAACAGGGTCAGAAAAGAAAACGGGAAAAAACACCGGTTCATCATGGTTGCGCAAACCGGTTATTGGTGACCGGATCATGCAGTGTTCCGTTTGGCAGGCGGATGTAATCCGGGTCAGCTCCGGTCAAATAACTGCAGCGCATTAGACGATCGGCAGTCATGGTTATTCCGAGGAGAAAACCGTAATCGCGCACCGCCTCGCAGCCGTAATGCGAACAGGTGGGGGAAAAGCTGCAACGCGAACCGTCAATCGGCGAGATCCATTCCTGAAAAAACCGCATGCTGCCCAGCAGCACAAACCGGAAAGAGGATGGTGAGACATCAGCAGGCTTGGCCCTGTCGGTTTTTACAAGCCCGTTTTTCGGGCCTTTCATCTGGTTTGTCTCTAAACTGTGGCCGGGTATTGTCACGCAAAAAAGAAGGCAAAAAAAAAGGACTCCAGCACAGTATCCGGCGAGGTTTCTTGCGTGAGCGAGGTGTAAATTTTTAATGACGACCAAATCAGACAGGTTACTGTCCCTTAAGAATCTTTTTTTTGGCCCCTTCATATTCCTTTTCGGTAATGGCCCCTTCTTCATTGGCTTTCTTGAGATCCTGTAATTCCTGACCTGTCGTCGTGGTTTTAGTTGATTCCGTCACCACTTTGGTCTCTTTTCCGCCACCGCAACAACCGGTAAGGAATATTGCCAAAAGGATTACGGTAAGAATCAAAAAACTGAGTTTATGTTTCATGGAAGCCTCTTTTAAAGGTTGGATCGAATGGAATCATAAAATAATAACTCATTCAACGCATAGAAAACCATTGATAACCGCAATACCCAACTGTTGATTTCGATTGCATCATTATAGAAGGCAGAAACCCTCCTTTTACACGATAAACATGTCAAAAAGGTGCTTGTGTGTCAATAACCATTTCGTTTTAAGGGGATTTGGATGTCAGCGCTCGCGTTTCCTCTTGGAGGAATTTCTAAAGCCTATGGCCTTTAGCCAATATCGTTTGGCCAAAGCAATCGGTGTTTCAGCCCAGCGTATCAGTTTGACCAAGGTGTTTCAACAGGTGTCGGTTCCCATTGAAACCTGTGCTTCCGGCGGGGCAATCATGAATCGCTTTTCAACTATTTTCATTTGTGATTTCATATTGTTCCAACACCCGCTTATGGCTTTACGCCCTCAGGCAATTGTGATAAGCATCTCAAATTTACAGTGGCGCTTCCGAGGCCGCGGAAATTAAATGCCGCCATATGACACGCATCGGTTTGGGATATGATATTCATCGGCTGGTGCCCGGCAGAAAGTTGGTGCTGGGCGGAGAGACCATCCCCTTCGACAAAGGGCTGCTGGGGCATTCCGACGCGGATGTTCTGGTACATGCCGCCTGCGACGCCCTATTGGGGGCGGCGGGGATGGGTGACATCGGCGAACATTTTCCGGATACCGATCCCCGGTACCGTGATATCTACAGTATTGACCTGTTGACAACGGTATACAACCGGATTAGCGAAAGTGGCTTCTCCCTGGTGAACATGGACACCACCATTTTTGCCCAGGCGCCCCGAATGTCGCCTTTCAAAGCACCGATGACGATGCGGATGGCCGACAGCATGTCGGTGGATCATCGGATCATCAACATCAAAGCCACCACCACTGAAGGTCTCGGGGTCGTTGGCAAGGGAGACGGCATCGCCGCCATGTGTGTGGTCTTGCTTCGATTCACAACGCCGGGATCCGGCCGATAACCCATCGAGAGAGGTTTTTACGGATGGCTATGCGAATCTACAACACACTGACGAAATCAAAACAGACATTCGAACCGATGGTGCCCGGTCAGGTCAAGATGTATGTGTGCGGTCCCACCGTCTACGACTCATGCCACGTGGGGCATGCCCGCTCGGTGGTGGTATTTGACGTGGTGGTCCGTTACCTGCGGGCCATGGAATATCAGGTCACCTATATCCGCAACTTTACCGACGTGGATGACAAAATCATCAAACGAGCCAACGAGGTGGGGATGGATGCACGCCGGTTGGCCGAAACCTATATCGACGAATTTCACCGTGACATGGACGCGCTGAATGTCATGCGAGCCGATGTGGAGCCGAAGGTTACCGACCACATTGGTGACATCATCGGCATTGTTAAGACGCTGGTGGACAAAAAAGCCGCCTACCTGGCCGGCGGTGATGTATTTTTCGCGGTGGAAACCTTCCGGGAATACGGGAAGTTGTCTGGCCGTAAACTGGCGGATATGGTGGCCGGCAGTCGGGTTGAAATCAATCCGAACAAACGCAACCCCTTTGACTTTGTCCTGTGGAAAGCAGCCAAGCCGGGCGAACCCTCATGGCCGAGCCCCTGGGGAGAGGGACGTCCCGGATGGCATATCGAGTGTTCGGCCATGAGCAACCGTTTTCTCGGTCACACCTTCGATATCCACGGCGGCGGTAAAGACCTGATTTTTCCCCATCACGAAAACGAAATCGCCCAATCCGAAGCCGCCCACGGCAAACGCTTTGCCCGCTACTGGATGCACAACGGGTTCGTGAACATCGACAACCGGAAGATGTCCAAATCCTTGAATAATTTTCTGATGGTCAAGGATATTTTGAAGTCCTACCATCCCGAAACCGTCCGACTGTTTCTGCTCTCCAGTCATTATCGCAGCCCCATCGATTTTTCGGACCTGAATCTGAAAACATCGGAGAAGGCGCTGGATAAACTTTACGCCCTGCTTACGCGCCTTGATCAGGAAGCGGATTGCGCCGTTGGTGACAACGGTTCGTTCGGCGGCGCCTATTGGAAAAATTTTTGTGAAGCCATGGACGATGATTTCAACACGGCCAAAGGCGTCGGGATGCTTTTTAATCTGGTGAAAGAGGCCAACCGCATCATGGACGCCGGCGGAGAATCGGCGAAGACCAAAGGGACCTTGGCGGGCATGGCCGCCGACCTCATGCGCATGGGCCGTGTCCTGGGGATTCTGCAGCAGCCGTGGCAGCGTTTTTTCGAAGAGCGGAGCAAAAGCCGGCTTCAGGGTGTGTCCATCTCTCCTGAAACCATCGACGCGCTGGTGGCCGAACGAATTGCCGCCCGCGAAAACAGGGACTGGGAACGGGCCGACAAGATCAGGAATCAGCTGGAAAAAGACGGAATTCTTCTTGAAGACAAACCCGACGGCACCCATTGGAAAGTGGCCACATGATCATCCATGTCATCGTTTAGGCTCGTATCGGAATTTGGCCCTTGTGGTGACCAGGTCCAGGCCATCGATACCATTTCGAAAAAGATTCTCGATGGCATCCAAAGCCAGGTGCTGTTGGGCGTCACCGGTTCCGGTAAAACCTTTACCATGGCCAACGTCATTGCCCGGATCGACCGCCCGTCGCTGATCCTGGCGCCCAACAAAACACTGGCTGCCCAGCTTTACAACGAATTTCGCCGGCTGTTTCCGGAAAATGCTGTCGAGTATTTTGTCAGCTACTATGACTATTACCAGCCGGAAGCCTACATCCCCACCTCGGACACCTATATCCAAAAGGACTCGTCCATCAATGACCTGATCGATAAAATGCGCCATTCGGCCACCCGAAACGTGCTGTCGCGAAGCGACGTGTTGGTGGTGGCCAGCGTGTCGTGTATTTTCGGCCTGGGTGCGCCGGAGGACTACCTCTCCATGCGCATCGACATCGCGGCCGGCATGGATTTGCCCCGGGAGCGCCTGCTCTACCAGTTGGTGTCCATTCATTACCAACGCAACGACATGGATTTCCACCGTGGTGTTTTCCGGGTGCGTGGGGATCGCGTGGAGATCTTTCCCGCCTATGAAGAGGATACGGCGATCCGAATCGATTATTTCGGAGATGAGATCGAAAATATTTACGAATTTGATCCGCTGAAAGGAACCACCCTCAGGCACCTGGACAAGGTAACCCTGTTTCCGGCCAGTCACTACGTCACCCGTAAAGCCGCCCTCGAGCGGGCCACCAAAAGCATTGTCCGGGAACTCAAGGATCGGGTGGATTATTTTCGAGAAGCAAACATGCTGATCGAGGCCCAGCGCATCGAAGAACGTACCCGCTTCGACCTGGAAATGATTCAGGAGATCGGGTACTGCAACGGCATCGAGAACTATTCCAGGCACCTGACCGGCCGCCTGGCCGGTCAACCGCCGCCGACCTTGCTGGATTATTTCCCCAAGGATTTCCTCATTTTTGTGGATGAAAGCCATATTGCCGTTTCCCAGATTCGAGCGATGTACAAAGGGGATCGTTCCCGCAAGACGACCCTGGTCAACTATGGCTTCCGGTTGCCGTCGGCCCTGGACAACCGACCGCTGCAGTTCGAGGAGTGGACCCGGCGCATCCACCAGATTGTCTACGTGTCGGCCACGCCGGCAGACTATGAACTGACCGCCGCCAACGGCCAGGTCGTAGAGCAGATCGTCCGCCCCACCGGCCTAATCGACCCGAAGATTCATGTGCGCAGTGCCCGCAACCAGGTGGATGACCTGTATGGTGAAATTCGGGATCGTCAGCAACGCGGGGAACGCATTCTGGTGACCACCCTGACCAAACGCATGGCCGAAGACCTGTCCGAATATTATACCGATTTAGGGTTGGCCGTGCGCTACCTGCACTCGGACATCACCACCATGGAACGTATGGACATCATCCGGGACCTGCGGATGGGAAAGTTCGATGCACTGATCGGCATCAACCTGCTGCGCGAAGGGCTGGATATCCCCGAGGTGTCCCTGGCGGCCATTCTGGATGCGGACAAGGAGGGGTTTTTGCGCTCCACGCGGTCACTGATTCAAACCTTCGGCCGTGCGGCCCGAAATATCAACGGCACCGTGATCCTTTATGCCGACCGGATGACCGCCTCCATGAAACAGGCCATCGAAGAGACCAGTCGGCGGCGGACGATCCAGCAGCGCTACAACGAAACCCATCACATCACCCCGAAAACCATTCACAAAGCCATTACGGATACCTTCGACAAGGCCTATGAATCGCCGGAAGCCGAAGCGATGCAAGTCGCTGAGGCGCCGACTGCTTTCGGGTCGGGGAAGGATATCGACGCCGCCATCGCCGATCTGGAAGCGCAGATGCAGGCGGCTGCCAAGGACCTTGCCTTTGAACAGGCCGCCCGGATCCGGGACCGGATCAAGGCACTTCGCAAACGGATGCTGTTTGAATCATAAGCGCCGGTGACCACCATGCAGCAACCATCTGACCGGACGGATTCGTCAAGCGACCTCGTCGATGTCATTAAGGGTATTAGCGAGAGTCCCGGTGTCTATCTGATGAAAGACAGCAGCGGGAAAATCATCTATGTGGGCAAAGCCATCAATCTGAAAAAACGGGTGAGATCCTATTTCCAGCGACAGGAAACCCACAGCGCCAAAACCGCCTTGATGGTCACCCGGGTGGCCGACATCGAAACCGTGGTGACGACATCGGAAAAAGAGGCGCTGATCCTCGAATCCAACCTGATCAAGCGACACCGGCCCCGATACAACGTGGTCCTCAAGGACGATAAACGCTATCCTTCAATTCGTATCGACATCAAGGCATCCTATCCGAGGATTGATATCGTTCGCAAAACCCCCAAAGACAGTGCCGTCTATTTCGGACCCTTTTCGTCCACCCATGCGGTGCGGCAGACCGTCAAACTGCTCAACAAAACCTATCCATTGCGAAAATGCGGCGATCGCACCCTGGGCCAGCGGACCCGGCCGTGCATTCATTACCAGATGCGACAATGTTTGGCGCCCTGCTGCTTGACCGTCGATCAGAAGGTTTACAGCCAGATGGTCAAAGAGGTGATTCTATTTTTAAAGGGGCGGGCACCCGAATTGATCAAGCGGATACGCCGCCGCATGCTCCAGGCATCGGCCCGGCAGGATTTTGAAAACGCGGCGGTGCTTCGGGACCGGATGATGGCTCTGGAAAAGACCCTGGAGCGCCAGGTGACCGTGACCACGGACTTTCTTGATCGTGATGTGATCGGCACCAGTGGTGGCAGTGACTTCAGGATCGTGACGGTAATGAGCCTTCGTCAAGGTTTTCTGCAGGGTGTCCGGCATTTTGAATTGGCCCACGCCGCACCCGAAAAGGGTGAACTGATGGCGCAGTTTCTGGGGCAGTACTATCAGCAGACCCACAGCCTTCCCGTTGAGGTGCTGGTCCCGCAACTGCCGGAAAACATCGACCTGTTGGAAGAGACCCTGTCGGAATGGGGGCGACGACGCGTGAGGATTCGTCAGCCCAAACGGGGTGAAAAGCACCGTCTCCTTGAAATGGCCGAAAAAAATGCCGGCAACACCCTTCGCGAACGGCTCCAAAAAGCGACACGTGAAGCCGCCATGATCGAGGCATTGAAACGGCGGCTTCGCATGGACCGCATACCGTCTCGTATCGAGTGTTTCGACAACTCCAACCTGGCCGGCACGAATCCGGTATCCGCCATGGTGGTTTTTGTCAATGGCCGGCCCCACAAGGCCGGTTACCGTCGGTACATTCTTCGCACGGTCTCCACCCCGGACGACTACGCCAGTATGGCCGAAGTGTTATCCCGACGGTACACAAAGATCGGCCCGGCCAATCCGGAACCGGATCTTTTGCTGGTGGACGGCGGTAAAGGGCAGGTGAGCATTGCCGTTGCGGTGTTGGATGAGCTTGGACTGACCGGGCGCTTTGCCGTCGCCGGCATCGCCAAAAAAGATCCCGAAAAGAAAGAGACCGAGGATAAAATCTATCTGCCCAATCGGGCCAACCCGGTCAATCTGGGATCGGATGGCCGGTTGCTGCTGCTTCTCCAGCAGGTGCGTGACGAGGCCCATCGTTTTGCCATCGCGTTTCAGCGCAAGCAACGTAACCGAATGACGGTACGATCAGCACTGGACAGGGTCGCCGGGGTGGGGCCAAAAAGAAAAGCCATGCTGTTAAAACATTTCGGCAGCATCAAAAAAATCAGGGCGGCCACTGTGGGTCAACTCAGTGAACTGCCCGGGATCAATATCGTGCTGGCCGAAGCCATCAAGCAATCGTTATCTTAATGTTCATGCAGATCTGAGCTGTAAGATGCGTCGGTCACCCATGTGAGTCGGCATCAAAAGCGATTGATGGAAAAGAAGTTTATTTTTTAATAATCAATTGTGTTATCCTTACAGCGGATCTATTTGGATAACTGCTCGATCAGACCCAACCGATTGTATCGATGGGTGGTTTGGTGGTATCGACGATCCATTTTTTCGATGATGAAGGAATCAACCGCCGAAAGGATTAGCATGACACTGAGCAAGCTGGAAATTCAGCAGATGCTGCGCGAAATGAATGTCAAATTCGATGCGGATGAAACCCTTGAATCACTCAAACAGCGTTTGCAGCAGAAGAACCATAGTTTGTGGCTCAATTCCGTGTCAGGAAAACGGATTGCTGCCGACGGAACTGAAAAAATAATAGTCAGAAAACGTAAAAAAGAGGCTTCGCCACAAGACCCGATGGCTGATTCACCACGCGTATCCGCTAAGCTCGACGAATCCGGTAAGCCCATCACACGGGGCGCGCCGGGCTACCCCCGCAAACCCGAATCTTCCTATCGACCCCAGCCGATCGAAAAGCCGGCACCTGGGAAGCCATGGAAGGCGTCGGCGGACGGCACCGTACCGTTCAACCGCAAAAAGAAAGTCTTCGACTCCGTTTTACGGCGGGCCAGGATGTGTTGTGAATGCTGCGGTAACCCATCCGGCGAAGCAACTGGATCTACGGACCTGGAACCCTTTCACATCCTGCCGCTGTCCGCAGGTGGCGAGCACACCATCAAAAACGTAGTGGCCCTTTGCCCGGCCTGTATGGAGGGCATGGGAAACGACCCGGACCCCAAGGCAATCAAGGATCTGAAACGCAAAACCCGCGCCAAGCTGTATGATTCTCTGCAGGTGGTCAGGAAAAAAAAGGTACATTCCCGGCGGAGAGATCCCATTCACCGGAAGTAGGAACGATTCGTCCCCAATCCTTATTCAATCTATGTCGGCATCAGTGACAGCGGTGTCTGTGCGGGTGGTTCGCTTCTCAAACGGTCCATATTTTGGAACCCTCGAGGAAGCTTTTTTCCACGGCGACCACGCTCACCCGCATATTGGGCAAGGTTGCCGTAGGTTAGCTTGAAGAAGCGTTTGCCGGCGAAAATGGTCAGGGCGCCCTCCGACGGTACCAGGGTTAGATGAATTAACAATTCCTTGCGCTCCCTGGCACGCTTGGGGGGAATCTGGATAATCTTGTTGCCCTTTCCCTTGGCAAGGGCCGGCAGCTTATCGAGGGGGAAAACCAGCATGCGTCCCTCGCTGGTGACGGCCGCCAACAGATGATTGGAGGTGTCTTCCAGTAGGATGGGAGGCAGCGGTTGGGCTCCTTTTGGCAGTGAGAGTATCGCCTTGCCCTTGGTGTTGCGTGTCACCAGATCATCGAAACGGGTGATGAATCCGTATCCGGCATCGCTGGCCATCAGCAGTCGTTGATTGGTCGGCGCCATGATCACGGCGGTGAAGGTGGCGCCGGGCGGCAGAACAAAACGACCGGTGAGTGGCTCGCCGTATCCCCGGGCCGACGGCAGGGTGTGGGCCGACAGGCTGTACGTCCGTCCGGTGGCATCCAGAAAAACCACCGGCTGATTGCTCTTGCCCCGGGTGGCGTCCAGATAACGGTCGCCCGGTCGGTAGGTGGCCTCGCCGGGATCGATCTCGTGGCCCTTGGCGGCCCGCACCCAGCTGTTGGCCGACAGAATCACAGTTATCGGTTCAACCGGAGCCATCTGCTCTTCGGAAATGGCCTGGGCTTCCCCGCGCCGGACGATAGCGGTTCGCCGGTCGTCGCCGTGGACCTTGGCATCCGCGCGAAGCTCTTTTTTTATCAGGGTCTTGAGACGGGCCGGCGATCCCAGGGTCCTCTCCAGCAACTGCCGTTCCTTGTCCAGATCCTGCTGTTCAGACCGGATTTTCATCTCCTCCAGTCTGGCCAGGTGGCGCAGGCGCAGCTGAAGGATGGCCTCGGCCTGTGTATCGGAAAGATCGAAGCGTGCCATCAGCACCGGCTTGGGTTTATCCTCGGTGCGGATGATCTGGATGACTTCGTCGATATTCAGATAGGCCACCAGCAGGCCGTCTAAGATGTGAAGGCGGCCCATTATTTTATCGAGACGGTATTCCAAACGATCCTTGACCGTTTTGGTGCGAAAGGAGATCCACTCCTTGAGCAGTTCGACCATCCCCTTCACACCGGGTTTCCTGTCCAATCCGATGATGTTCATGTTAACCCGGAAGGTTTTTTCCAACTCTGTGGTGGCGAACAGGTGTGCCATCAGGGCATCCCTGTCCACTCGGTTGGATCGGGGCACGATGACGAGGCGGATAGGGTCTTCATGGTCCGATTCATCTCTTAGATCCGCCACCATGGGCAACTTCTTCTTGTTCATCTGGGCGGCGATCTGCTCCAGCACCTTGGCCGGCGACACCTGGTGGGGTAGGGCGTTGATAACGATGTCACCATTTTCCAACTCGAAGGTGGCCCGCATTCGGATGATGCCTTTCCCCGTTCGATAGATGGCTGCGATTTCCGGTTTTGGGGTGATGATCTCGGCACCACCCGGGTAATCGGGGCCCTGGATGTAGTTGCACAATGCCTCGACCTCGGCACCGGGGGTATCGATCAGATGAATGCAGGCATCGACCACCTCCTTGATGTTGTGGGGTGGGATGTCCGTGGCCATGCCCACGGCGATTCCGGTGGTGCCGTTGAGCAGGATGTTGGGAAGCCGGGCCGGTAGCACCCGCGGTTCCTTGAGCGTGCCGTCGAAATTGGGCACCCACTGCACGGTTCCCATGCTGATTTCAGCGAGCAGCACGTCGGCATAAGCCGAGAGCCGGGATTCGGTATAGCGCATGGCGGCAAAGGATTTGGGGTCGTCAGGCGCCCCCCAGTTGCCCTGTCCGTCAACCAGTGGGTAGCGGTAGGAGAAGGGTTGGGCCATGAGTACCATGGCTTCGTAACAGGCGGTGTCCCCGTGGGGATGAAATTTACCGAGTACATCACCGACGGTACGGGCGGATTTTTTGTATTTGGATGCCGCTTTGAGGCCCAGTTCGCTCATGGCGTAGACGATGCGACGCTGTACCGGCTTGAGTCCGTCGCCGATGTGGGGCAGGGCGCGGTCCATGATCACGTACATGGCGTAGTCGAGATAAGCCTGCCGAGAAAATTGCTGCAGTGGCATGCGTTCGGTGCCTTCGATGATGGTGGGCGCGAAAGAGGTCATGTTTACTTAGCTTTCAGATTGTTATATTGTAATGGCTTACATAATACTTCATAAAGGATACAAGGGGTTAAGTGATTGTTTTCCAAAGATCGTATCGAGGCCTCAAGCATCCGTTCCACGCCGAGCCTTTGAATCCAGCCTCCCTCGAATCCTTTTCTTAATCCACCTCCGCCAAATCACCGCTCGCTTCGATCCACCGTCGGCGATCGGCGGCTCGTTTTTTTCCCAGTAGCATGTCCAGGGTGGCAAACGTCGCCTCGTCCTCGTCTACGGTCAATTGAACCAGCCGGCGGGTGTCCGCGGCCATGGTGGTTTCACGCAGCTGCATGGGGTTCATCTCACCCAGCCCCTTGAATCGCTGGACATTAATTTTAGCGCCGGCCTTTTTAACCTCCATGCGCCGGATAATGGCGTTTTTTTCCGCTTCATCAAGGGCGTAATGTACCGTCTTGGCCATGTCGATGCGATAGAGGGGGGGCATGGCCACGAATACATGACCGGCTTTTACCAGCGGGGTAAAGTGCTGCAGGAACAGGGCGCATAACAGTGTGGCGATGTGCAGGCCGTCGGAGTCCGCATCGGCGAGGATACAGACTTTTTCGTAGCGCAGCCCATTGAGATGTTGTGACCCCGGGTCCACGCCGATGGCCACGGAAATGTCGTGAACTTCCCTTGATCCCAGAATCTGTGTCGAATCCACTTCCCAGGTGTTGAGAATCTTTCCCCTAAGGGGCATGACTGCCTGGATCTGTCGGTCCCTGGCTTGTTTGGCCGATCCGCCGGCCGAGTCGCCCTCCACGAGGAATAGCTCACTTCGTGCCGGGTCCTGACTGACGCAGTCGGCCAGCTTGCCGGGCAGGGCGGGACCGGCGATCACTTTTTTTCGAATGATTTTCTTGCCTGCCTTAAGGCGGTTGCGGGCGCTCTCGATGGCCATTTCCGCCAAGCGTTCTCCGGTTTTGGTGTGGTGATTCAACCAAAGGCTGAAGGCGTCCTTGACCACGCCGTTGACAAAGGATGCACATTGGCGCGAGGAGAGGCGCTCCTTGGTCTGCCCGGAAAACTGGGGATCGGTCATCTTGGCCGACAGCACATAGGAGCAGCGCTCCCAGATGTCGTCCGGGGCCAGCTTGATGCCCCGGGGAATCAGCTTGCGGAACTCGCAAAATTCGCGGATGGCAGCCAGCAGACCAGAGCGGAACCCGTTGACATGGGTGCCGCCCTGGGGCGTGGGGATCAGGTTGACGTAGCTTTCCGTAATGGCCTCGCCGCCTTCGGGATGCCACACCACAGCCCATGATACGGCCTCACCAATGCCATCCAGCTTGCCCACGAAGGGTTCGTCGGGGACCAGCTCGCAACCCTGCAGCCCGTCGGCCAGGTAGGCTTTAAGGCCGTCTGCATAGTACCATTGCTCTTTTTCGCCGGTGGTTTCATCCGTGAACGTTACCGTCAGGCCCGGGCACAACACGGCCTTGGCCCGCAAGTTGTGACGCAGCCGCCTGGTGGAAAACTTGATTGTGTCGAAATAGGTGGCATTGGGCCAGAAGCGGATAAAGGTCCCGGTGTTGCGTTGGCCTACCACACCGGTGACTTCAAGGGCCTGCTGCCTGTGTCCGTCGGCGAACCAGATAAAGTGTTTTTTACTGTCCCGTTTGATCTCCACTTCCAGGCGGGATGACAGGGCGTTGACCACCGACACCCCCACGCCGTGGAGCCCGCCGGAAAACTGGTAGTCCTTGTTGGAAAACTTGGCCCCGGCATGCAGTTTGAGCAGAATCACCTCCACACCGGTGATGCCTTCCGCGGGGTGGATGTCCGTTGGCATGCCGCGTCCGTTGTCAGCCGCGCTCAAGGATCCGTCCGTATGCAAAATCACGTTGATACGGTCGGCATAACCGGCGATGGCCTCGTCCACACCGTTGTCGATCACCTCCTGGGCCAGGTGGTTGGGTCGCTGGGTGTCGGTATACATGCCCGGCCGCCGCCGTACCGGATCAAGCCCTTTGAGTACCTCTAAGGAAGCGGCGTTATAGTCCCGATTGGGCGAGCCGTTTTTGTTGAAAAGTGTGTTTGTTTTGATGGGGATACCTCCGGGAAACGATACTTATAAAACTTATTCTTTCAAGCCCCGTCGTATGAAGGGGCGGCGGCGCTGAATCCCTAAATCCCCGCCACCCCTGTATCTCCGGGTAAAGGAACCCGGGCGGAAACCGGTCGAAAAACTAGTCGATCCCTTTATGATGGATATCGGTTAAAAAATCAATATTGTATGTTGCGGTGCCGCGGGTTGCACCGATTTTCCCTGCAGAGATCCCATCCAATCGAACCATCGCGATCATCAGCGCATACCCCGGTACAAAAAACGTCATCTCTTGGTTCATCACCGTAAAAAGTTGAGTTTCAATCTCTTTGATAGGGCATGACAATGCATGATTTCATGCCCGTCCCTATTTTTCCAAAACAGGATGCGTTACTCGGTAGGGGAATCTGTTGACCGTGGCGGTTCCGCTTCATTTTCGGGAACCGCGGGAATCGTTTCGGCTTCCGGGTGTTGGTTTTCTGATTGATCCTCAACCGCCGGCTCTTCCTCCAGCCGCGATTGGCTGAGTTCTTCGATCTCTTTCGGGGTAGGTAGGTCTTTGAGGTCCTTCAATTCAAACACTTCGAGGAAATGTTTGGTGGTGGCGTAGATCAGGGGGCGTCCGGGGATCTCCTTGCGACCCAGCACGCGGACCAGTTTGCGTTCCATGAGCATGCGCAGGACGCCACCGCTGTCCACGCCGCGGATGTGTTCGATGTCGCTGCGGATGATTGGCTGGTTGTAAGCGACGATCGCCAGGGTTTCCAGGGCAGCCTTGCTCAGGCGAGGGGCGTTGGGACGGATCAGGCGCTTGATCCATTCGTTGTAGCGCCCCTGGGTGCGGAACTGGTAGCCGCCGGCCACCTGTTTCAGCAGGAATCCACCGTCGCGTTGATCATATTCCGCCATCAGCTTCTCGATGGCAGCTTTTATCGCAGGGCTTTCCTCGCCTTGGAGGATGCCTTTCAGCTGATCCATCGTCAGCGGTGTTTCCGAGACGAACAGCAGGCTTTCGATGATGTATTTGAGGTTTTCTGGCATCTATCGATAAAATATCCGAATAATACCTGTTGGAACATGTTGGGCGATGTGGATCAGGCCTAGCTTGGCCATTTCCAGGATGGCCAGGAAGGTGACGATGATGTCGGAACGCGCGTGGCCATCGGCAAACAATTCGTCAAAAGTCATGGATTCATGGACTTCCATCAGGTCCGTCAACTGCGTGATGCGTTCCTGGACCGATACCCGATCTCTGGACAGATCGACCCGATGGCCTGGGGTCACCTTGTCCAGAATGTTCTGAAATGCATCGATCAGCTCGAACAAGCCGATGCGGACCAATTGGTCATCTTCCACACCACCCAGAATGTCGGCGTCCGGCTTTCGGGTAAAGGTATTTTCACCCAAGAGGTTACGTTCCGCCAACTGATCGGCGGCCGATTTGATCCGAAGATACTCCAGCAGCGGCTGAGTGATCTCCAGCCTGGGGTCCGCTTCCGCTTCCTCGCCGGTCTGTACCGGCAACAGCATCCTGGATTTGATATGGGTCAGGGTGGATGCCAGCAGGACAAAATCACCGGCAAAGTCGATGTTCATCTGCTTCATCCATTCCAGGTATTCCAGGTATTGAACGGTAATTTGGGAGATGGGGATATCGTAAATATCCACTTCTGCTTTTTTGATCAGATGAACAAGAAGGTCCATGGGGCCTTCGAAGACATCCTGGAGTTTGACTCGATAACGACCGGTGGCGGTTGCATCCGGTTCGGTATCCATCTGGTTGTCCATCAGCAGGGGCATTGGTGTGTCAGGCCCTTAAGGTTCATTACTAATTACTAATCCTTGATCCGGATCGCCGACCTGACCTGATCCATGGTTTCCTTGGCCACGTTTCTGGCTTTTTCGCTGCCGTCGAGAATGATCTTTTTGACCAGCTCGGGTTTGGCCTTGAAGTAGGCCCGCCGTTCGTGGAGCGGTTCCATGGCCTTGATCAGGTTTTCAGCCATGACCTTCTTGCACGCCACACATCCGATCTGCGCGTTTCGGCACTGGGGGGCGATGGCTTCCCATGTCTTTTTGTCGGAATATATTTTGTGAAATTCGAACACATTACAGATGTCCGGGTTGCCTGGGTCGGATTTTCGCATGCGCTGGGGGTCGGTGACCATCCGGGAAACTTTTTTGGCGATCTCGTCCGGGTTGTCGGAAAGGTAGATGGCATTGTTGTAGGACTTGCTCATTTTTCGCCGGTCCAGACCCAAAATTTTGGAGGTTTTGGTCAGGACGGCCTCCGGTTCCGGAAAAATATTACCATAAAGGAAATTGAACCGCCGAGCGATCTCCCGGGTAATTTCCACGTGGGGCACCTGGTCGATACCCACCGGCACGCCATCGGCCTTGTACATGATGATGTCCGCCGCCTGGAGGACCGGATATCCCAAAAACCCGAAGGTGGATAGATCCTTGTTGTTGATCTGGACGATCTGATCTTTGTAGGTGGGGTTGCGCTCCAACCATGGCACCGGGGTGATCATGGAAAGAAACATGAACAGTTCGGCATGCTCGGGAACCAGGGATTGAACGAACAGGGTACTCTTTTGCGGATCGAGACCGGCGCTGAGCCAATCGATTATCATCTCGTCCACAAAACCGGTGATCGCACCAGGGTCCTCATAGTCGCTGGTCAGGGCATGCCAGTCGGCAATAAAGAAAAAACAGTCATATTTGTCCTGCATCCCGACCCAGTTAGCCAGGGCGCCGTGCAGGTTGCCCAGATGAAGTGGGCCGGTAGGCCGCATACCACTCAAAATCCGCTTCTTGGAACTCATGGACGCATCTCCTGCTTATTTGTGCCTAAAGTGAGTGTTTCAAATGCTGGGGATGTCAATTCGGCACGATTTCAAATGAATTATAGCTGGTTGCACACCCAGTATTAGAAACCCGATATAATAAACAGAAGACGGCATGCAATCAAGAAAAAAACTCATGGACAGATGAAAACTCGTGAATCGACAGCCCGCCGAAGCGGATTGCTAACCAATGGGTTATGCCGTGGCAGTCCGTGCAAAAACCTTAACCCGGATGTAGAATCATCAAGATGACGACGCGCGTTTGATATGGTTCCTGACGAAATTGAATTCATCCTCTCGAATTTTGACCTGTCCGTTGAGTTTGGCTTCCAGGACCGCTTGCAGCGTTTGGCCGTATATGGGGCCGGGTAACAGGCCCATCGCCAAGAGATCTTTTCCGGAGACGCTGATGGCGACGTTACGCAGTTGCGTGTGGTACTTGGAAATTCGTTTTTTAGCCGTTTCGGAGGTGGTGCATATCATCATATAAAGGATGATTTCCGTTTTGAACGCTTTTAGCAGGTTGAATACTTCCGCATTGTTCAAGTTTTTATGCTTTTCCAGCCGCATGAGTGGTTTCTGTGCACTGATGCGGGTTTCGCCGAACATATTTGCATGTCGTGGGGCGATGGAAAGGTGCGCGCAAATTCCGTGCGTGGTTTTCAGATCGCAGTGGCGGATCAATGCCATAAAATAAACGGCCCAACGTTCATAGGTCTCATCGATAAAGAGCAGATCGTGCCAGTCAGTCACTTTTTTGGCGGTGTCGAGGAGGTGTTTTAGGTCCTTTTCGATCTTTATCGACGGATGAATGACCCGAAAAAGATCGTAATCAAGCAAACGCAAGATTGTCGGCGCGGGGTTTTCTTCCTTCATGATCAATTTGAGCTCCGTGTAGACCCGTTTGCCGGAAAGCCGTTTGAAGAAATCCATTTTAACGGCATTGTCGATGAGGCTGGATGTGAGTTTGCCGATGCTGAAACCAAATCGCTGCTCGAATCTGAGGGCCCGGAACACCCGCGTGGGATCTTCCACGAAGCTCAGGTTGTGCAGGACACGCAGGAATTTGTCCTTGATGTCTTTCTGGCCGGAGAAAAAATCGATCAGCCTGCCGAATTTTCCCGGGTTGAGTTGAATGGCCAGCGTGTTGATTGTGAAATCCCTGCGAAACATGTCCATTTTAATCGAACTCATTTCAACCACCGGCAGTGATGCCGGAAACCGGTAATATTCCATCCGCGCTGAGGCAACGTCGATTTTAAAACCGTTGGGGAATATGATTACGGAGGTGCCAAATTTTTTATAGGTGTGGATTCTGGCCCCAAATTCCCGGGCGAAGGTCTTGGCGAATGTGATCCCGTTTCCTTCGATGACCACATCGATATCTTCATTTTTACGATACAGGAACAGATCTCGGACAAAACCACCCACCACGTAAGCACTTAAGTCCAACCGGTCGGCGGTTTCTCCCAACTGGATAAGGGTTTCCAAGATGGGTTTGGGAAGGCGTTCCCGTATGAAATTGACCACCACCCGTGCCCGTTTGTTGGATGATTTACCGTTCAGCGTCGGGAGTTCGTGGTTTGAGGGCCGATTCTGCTGAACCAGCGTGTTGAGCAGGTCCGTGCGGGTGATGACACCCAACACCTTTCCGTTTTCAAAAACCGGTAGAATTCGCTGTTTATTCCCGATAATCTTGTCTTGGATCTCCACGAGATCTGCGTCGGGATGTACGTGGGAGATCTCCGAACTCATGTAATCACGAACCGGAATGGTGTCGAGATCATGAAACAGGGCCTTCTCGATGACCTGTCTGGTGATATAGCCGGTGAAACCAATGGTATCGGGACTGCTGTCGGCCACGAGCAGGGCATTGATGTTGTAACGGGTCAGCAGGGCCTTGGCTTCCCGGCAGGTCACGGCCTGATTGATCATGATGGCCGGTGAAGACATCAAGTGCCGGGCCAGGCGTCTGGGATCGATCTTGGCGTATAAGGCCTCAAAGAGCAGCTGCTCAGTCTGCGCGATGGTTTTTCCCTTGACGGTTGCTGCAGCGGCGGATGGGTGTCCTCCACCACCAAGTTGATCCAGAATATCCCCGACGTCCACATCGTCCGTTCGGCTTCTGGCCACGACGTAAACCTTGTTCTCCATCAGCGCCAGGGCAAAAATAGCATTGATGTTCTCCATTTTTGCCATTTTCTGGACCAGGAAAGAAAAATCGGGGAAATAGTTATCCGTGGTTACACCGGTCAACGCGATCTCAACCCCGTTGATGGTATAGTGTCTCAACGCTTGAATCATATCGTTGAGCAATCCGATCTGTTCGGGATTAAACTCCCGGGTAATCATGCTTGAAATGACATTCAGATTGGCACCCTTTGAAAGCAGATACGCGGCCGCCTTGAAGTCATGCTCCGTCGTTGAAGGGAAGGTGAAGGACCCGGTGTCCTCATAGATTCCCAGGCACATGATGGTGGCTTCTTCAGGCGTGATGGGGATATTTTTCTGCCGGAGAATACCCGACAAGATCGTCACCGTTGCACCCGTCAGCATATGATATTCTTGGTCGGCGGGAATATCATCGTCTTTTTTCGGGTGGTGATCATAAATATGGATTTCCAGTCCGGGATTGTCCAAAATCCGGACGAGGTCGCCAATCCGGTTTCGCCGCTTGGTGTCAACCAAGACCAGTCTAGTAACTGCTGAAAAGTCGATTTTCCTCAGTTCGGCAATATTGAAAAGATAGACCATGGACTGGATGAAAAAATTTCTCAGGTTTTTTTCCTGGGAACCGGGGAATACCACCAGCGCATCGGGATATAGCTTTTGTGCGGCCAGCATCGATGCCATGGCATCGAAATCCGAATTCACATGGCTGGTGATAATGGTCAGAGAGCTACTTTTTTGTGGGTTTTTGTCGATCATCGCCTAACGCAAGTCTGAGTTCAATTCCAAGGTTGTAGCCATGCAACGCAAAGGAAAACAGATGAATATTGAGTTGTTGGTTCCGTTTTTGCAGCCCAATTGAGCCGTGCCTTTACTTTTCCAAGGCAGGGGGGGATGGCCGTCAAAACCTTGATATTCAATAAGTTATTGCTGTTACAAGTCGTTTGTGGTAGCCGGCGGCAACTGATTTTAAGGATAAAGAAAATGGGCAACGATTGCACTTTTACATACAAGACCCTGTTTGGGCCCGTTCCTTCCAGACGCTTGGGTATTTCTCTCGGTGTGGATCTCATGCGCCATAAAACCTGCAGCCTGGATTGCGTATATTGTGAATGCGGCGCAACGACCCACCTGACCCTGAAAAGAAAAGAATACGTCTCCGTGGATCGGGTGAAAAATGAATTGCTCGCCTACCTTTCCCGAAATGAGAAAATTGACTATATCACCTTTTCCGGATCCGGGGAACCCACATTAAACGAGGGAATTGGCGACGTGATCCAATTTCTCAAAGCCGATTATCCCAAATATAAAGTGGCCTTGCTTACCAACAGTACGCTTCTCGACCAACAAGCGGTGAGACGCCAGATAAAGGATGCCGATGTGGTCATGGCTTCTTTGGACACCGCGACCGAGGCGCAATTCCGACGGATTTGCCGTCCCCATCCCAATCTTGATCTCAAGGCGCTAATTGATGGCATTACCACATTCAGGAAAATGTTTGGCGGTCGGTTGTTAATGGAGTATTTCGTCGTTAATGGTTGCAATGATTCTTTGGAGGAACTGATCCAACTGAAAAAAATACTAAAGCGCATTGATGCCGACGGTGTTCTCCTGAACACATTAGACCGGCCGGGCACGGAAGTCTGGGTGCAACCGGTTGGACGGAATCGGATTAAAAAAATTTCAGATTTTCTTGAAGGTGCCGAAATTGTCCAATATACGTCCGTTGAGCCAGAAATGGCTATGCGGCATGAAGACCTGATGGCGCGCCTGGTTTCAACTATTCGAAGACGCCCTTATACGGCCCGGGATGTGTCGCGGATCATTGGGCTCGATGTTGAAACGGTACAGCCTGTTTTGGATCGATTGGTCGCGTCCAAACAACTGACCGTGAAACAGGGGGATCGGGGCCTTTTCTACCTGGCTTCGTAAACCGGGCAACCGAATGTAAATTATTCGTCATCATATCGTACGTAAGTGGCAACTGTTCATTTATGGACATAGGGGGATGCAATGCCGATTTTTTTGTGGGAAGGGAAGAACAGGAACAATATCGTTCAGAAGGGTGAGATGGAAGCATCAAGCGACGATGTGGTCCGTTCCAATCTTAACAGACTCCGAATAATACCGACCAAAATTAAGAAAAAACCGAAAGATCTTTTCGAAAATGTCGCTTTTCTTCAGCCGAAGGTAACCCAGAAGGACGTTATCTTATTTTGCCGGCAGTTTTCGACGATGATTGATGCGGGACTTCCCATTATTCAATGCATGGATATTTTGTATGCTCAACAGGAAAACGCCACCTTCAAGAAGATGCTGAAAAAAATTAAGGAACAGGTGGAAAGTGGCTCAACACTGGCTGACGCATTAAAGAAGTACCCCAAACAGTTTGATGACCTGTTCGTGAATATGGTTGCCGCCGGTGAGGCCGGGGGTATCCTCGACACCATCTTAAGGCGGTTATCCGCATACATGGAAAAGGCGGCAAAACTGAAAAGCCAGGTCAAAGGGGCCATGACCTACCCGGTTGTGACACTGATCATCGCTGTTCTGGTTGTTGCGGTCATTCTGGTTTTCGTTATTCCCGTATTCCAGGAGATGTTTGCCGATATGGGGGGGACACTCCCGACACCCACTCTGGTTGTTGTTGCCATGAGTGACTTTGTGAAATCGAAGGTTCACTGGATGATCATCGGTCTTATTCTATTTATTTTCGCCTTTAAAAAATATTATGCGACCGAAAAAGGCCGCAGAGTTGCCGATGCAACGTTGCTTAAAATGCCCGTATTCGGCATTCTGGTTCGCAAAGTGGCCGTTGCCAAGTTTACCCGTACCATGGGAACCATGTTGTCCAGCGGCGTAGCGATCCTGGAAGCCTTGGATATCGTCGCCAAAACATCAGGAAATAAATCCATTGAAAGGGCAATCTATTCGGTAAGAAGCGGTATTTCCGAGGGCCGTACCATGGCGGATCCACTGGCTGAAAGCGGGGTTTTCCCATCCATGGTGTGCCAGATGATCTCCGTTGGGGAATCCACCGGCGCCCTTGACGCCATGCTCCAAAAAATTGCTGATTTTTACGAAGAGGAGGTCGACCAGGCCGTCGACAATTTAACGTCGTTGATTGAACCCTTCATGCTCGTTTTTTTAGGCGTGGTAATCGGCGGTCTCGTCATTTCCATGTATCTGCCTATTTTCAAAATGGCTGGAAATATTTGATCGTCGGGGGGGGGGGTAAAACGGTATTTGAAAATGGCACATGAAAGACCGATTGTGGATTCGATCCGCCGCTCGGGTACGATGTGTGGCTGAATATTCATAAACTCCGGCAGTTATTACCTTCTGCCTTGTTTGGATTATTGACCAATTACCGGTTCGACAAAGAGATGGTTAACCAAAAAGTCAGATGGCTGATGTCCATTCGGCTGCTTTTTGCCTTTTTGATGATGGGGTCAACCGTTGCCTACCAGATTGGCAATCAGGTATACGCCTTGGAAACACCCATCGTCTTCCTGTACGGACTGTCGGGAATGATTGTATTTTTGTCTGCCGGCTACACCGTTCTGCTGTCCATCATTAAGCGTTACCAACACCGCCTTATATGTGTTCAGATTGTTATCGATGCATTGTGTGTTACCCTGATCGTTCTTGTGACCGGTGCCTATTCCAGTGTATTTTCATTTTTATACCTCGTGATTGTTATTTATTCCAGTGTATTTGTTTATAAGCGAGGCAGTCTTTTGGTGGCAACATTCTGCAGTGTTCAGTTCATCGCACTGCTGACACTTCAATTTAATGGCTACCTTGACCCATATGACTTTGCCGGCACCATTGTCGGTTCCACCATCACTATTGTTCAGATCTTTCAAAAATGCGCCATTCTGACGGCTGCCTGCTTTTCAGTTGCATGTCTAAGTGGTTATCTTGCCGACCAGGAGCGACAGTCCAAGAGTGAACTGGTGGCCATCCAAGCGCACCTTGACCGGGTTCAAAGCCTGGCGCAGATCGGTGAGATGGCCGCCGGATTGGCACATGAAATCAAAAATCCGCTGGCCTCGATATCAGGTGCCATACAGATTCTTAATCGCGAAATAAAAAACGACAAGGACAACATGCGCTTGATGCACATTGTCCTCAGAGAAACTGGCCGATTGGGTAGCCTGGTCAATAATTTCCTTAATTTTGCCAGGCCTTCTGCGGGTCAGGTCAAATCTGTGGCTATTCATGATGCCCTGACTGAGGTTGTCGCCCTATTTGAAAAAGACAGGTCATTGGGTGAACGGGTCAGAATAGAGTTGGATTTAATTACAAATGCACATATTGAAATTGATCCATCACAGCTTCGTCAGGTTGTCTGGAATCTTTTGTTAAATGCCGCTGAATCAATCGATAGCCAAGGTATAATAAGGATATCCGTAAAGAAACTGAAGAACGATCGGATTATGGTTGAAATTGCCGATGATGGCTGTGGCATGAATGAACAAACGATAAGGTCCATTTTCAATCCATTTTTTACGACAAAAGCCAAGGGTACCGGCCTTGGCCTTTCTATTGTGTATCGCATTCTGGAAACATATGACTGCCGCATGGATGTACAAAGCAAGCCCGGCCTGGGCAGTGTTTTTGCCCTGTATTTCAAAATGTCTGATCCTACCAAAAAGCCGAAATAATATTTTATTCCGAGGCTCTATCCTGTATGTATTCGTGCACGATCACATCGCAATCAATTGGGCACTTTTAAATACATTCTCTGCGAAGCGATTTTATTTCTGCTAAATTATTCAATTACCAAAACAAGTTGAATCGGTAAAGTTTTAAATTAGTATTAAATACAGTCTGTTATAATCTTTCTGCACGTTTCCGGCTTTTAATATAATTATTTTTCCGAATGGTACATTCTATGCTTAAACGTTGTTGACGTTTTTTGAAAAGTTGATTGCTCGATAAAGGCAAAGCATCCGAAAGGGTGTGACGCAAAGCCGACGGCCTAAAACCAGAAAATCTGGAAATGGCGGCAGGGCTGCCGAGCGAACACAGCATCTCTCAAATCCGCTGATGGTCGCACGGTATTTCAATTTTGGGAGATGCATTATGAAACGATTCACCCGGTCCTATCTGAAGGTTTTATTCACTACCATTGCAATCAGTGCGATTACCGCCACATGTGCATTCAGTGCCAATGTATCACTGCGCTGGGATGCCAACGTTCCGGCCCCTGAAGGATACCGTGTTTTCGTTCGGGAAGGCAGCCAAAGTTACAAATACGATCATCCCATCTGGGAAGGTAGCCTCACCACGTGTACGCTGATCGGTCTCAACGAAGGGGTCACCTATCATTTTATTGTTCGCGCCTTTGACGATGATCTTGAAAGTGCCGACTCTGAAGAAGTTTCCTACACACCTGAATTCGTGGTTGACAACTTGGCGCCCACGGCTGATGCCGGACAGAACCAGTCAGTTCTTGAAGGGGCATCGGTTACCCTCGATGGATCCGGTTCCAGCGACGCCGACGGCACCATTACCCTTTACCAATGGGTGCAGACCGCCGGCACCGGGATAACCATCAATAATGCCAATGGGCCATATGCATCGTTTACCGCCCCTGTTGTCGGACTCCATGGTGATGCCTTAACTTTCAGGCTGACGATTACCGATAATGACGGAAGCACATCGGTTTCCGATACCACCGTCAGCGTGCTAAAGTCTTCGGGTACCGATAGGGACAATGACCAGGTGCCTGATGTGCTGGATCTCTTCCCCGACGATTCCTCCGAATGGGCGGACAATGACCGTGACGGAACCGGCGATAATCAAGATCCGGACGATGACAACGATGGAATGACCGATGCCTGGGAAATCGATAGTGGGCTCGATCCGCTTACCAATGATGCCGATCAGGATACGGATGGTGATGGCGTGACCAACCTGGAAGAATACCAGTGCGGTACCGATCCAACGGCCGTCCCGGACAACCACGCACCGGATGCGCCGATCATCGATTCACTCGTTCAGACCGACCAGGTCGAGCTCACCCCCGTGCTTGTCTCCGGGGCATATTTCGATGCCGACAATGATGATCATTCCCAATCGCAGTGGCAGATCAGTACCGAAGCCGATTTTTCAATGCTGGTCCTGAATGATTCCAGCCATACCCAACTTACCACATACACGGTCGGCGAAATGGTGCTCGATACCGATACGCTTTATTACTGGCGCGTGAAGTTCATCGATGATAGAAATGGCGCCTCGGATTGGTCTCAAACGGCTACATTTACCACCATCGCTGCAGACCAATCGGATGATGCGGACATCAATGGCATTCCGGACGAGCAGGAGGTCGGCGTATCCGTGGATGTCAACGAAAACGGAATCCCCGATAACCTCGAAGATACGATCATGACGGTCAATACCGTCGAGGGACAATCGGTTGTCGGTGTCGAAGCCATTTCCGATAATGTCAGCTTGGTTTCGATTAAATCACTGCCCACTGATACTTTAGCGGACCAATCGGTGAAAATGGGATTCGGCCTGGTCGGTTTTAAATTGTATCTGCAAGATGGAATCAAAACCGCCACCGTTAAAATTCATTTCTCCAAAAAGGTCAGCAAGGATGCGAAATTGTATAAGTACATGACCGATGGTGGCTGGGCGGTATACGAAAATGCTGTGTTCGCGCCCAATGGAAAAAGTGTTACCTTGCGCTTGGAAGATGGTGGTGTGGGCGATGAGGACGGCGTTGAAAATGGTGTCATCGTCGATCCATCCGGCATTTCAGGGTTGGATTCCTTGTCCTCCGATAGTGATGCGGTCCCGACGGGGGCGGATGCCGCCGGTGGTTCGGGGGGTGGCGGTGGCTGCTTTATCTCGGCCGGAACGCACGATCCGGGTATGTCTGATTCCCCCTTTTCAGAGGCTGCCATGATGATGGTGATGATGGTCTCGGGAATTGTTCTTGCCGTGGCGTGTCCGGTCAAAAAAAATATTGAGTAGATGCCAGAACGGGTTCTGAAAAGAATCTGGAAGTCACAACCATTTAAAAAAAGATACCCCTGACGCGGATACCGTCGTCAGGGGTATCTCATTTTATTAATGGTGGTCGGATGGCTTGATCCCTCAGATTAGACTCAATGCGATTCTGGCAACCCGGTCCGAGGCACCGGCGCCGCCGAGAAGATCTCTAACGTGAAACAACTCCTCTTCTAATAGACTTAGGCGTTCGGGATCATTTATCATGGCGGTGATTGTCTCGGCGATGTTCTGGGGTGATGCATCGTCCTGGATCAACTCGGGCATCAGTTCCCTTTGGGCAATCAGGTTGACAATGCCGATATGCTTTACTTTGATGAGCCGTTTTCCAAGCCGGTAGCTCAACGGGGAGACTTTGTAAACGATGACCGTTGGAACGCCGTAAAGCGCTGCCTCCAATGTGACGGTACCGGAGGCCGCCACCAGCAGTTGGCTCTGTTTGAATACCTCAACAACCGGGCCCTTGGTTATCTCTATCTCGAGTGTTGAAACGTATTGGCTGACGGCATCCGTCACCAGGTTTTCGTCTATGGAATCGGAACACGAAACCAAAAACCTTGCCGCCGGGTGGCACCGATTAAAAATTCTGGCCGCTTCGAGCATAACGGGAAGCAGGGTCGATACCTCTTTCTCTCTTGACCCGGGAAGCAGACCGATAATTGGTTCTTTCAGGCGTCTTGCTGACGGTGCCCGGCTCGGCATCGGCGGGATTCTGTCTAACAGGGGATGGCCTACGAAGGTGACGGGTACATGGTGTTTACGATAAAACGGTGCCTCGAACGGCAGTATCACCGCCATGTGATCGACTAGTCGTTTGATTTTTTTTACCCGGTTTTGGCGCCATGCCCAGATTTGGGGGCCGATGTAATATAATACCGGAATGTTAAGTTTCTTCGCCACGGCGGCAACATGAAAGTTGAAATCGGGAAAATCGATTAAAATAAGCAGATCGGGCCTGCTTTTCTTCAGGGCTTTTTTGACGGTTGCCATGGCCCGATTGATCGTTGGCAGTTTCGCCAACACTTCGGTGATACCCATCACTGACAGCGAGTTGGTATCGACAATGCGCCACACACCCTCCGTTTTCATGGCCTTACCGCCAACGCCGAAAAGGAATATATCCTTACAACGGTTTTTTATGGACTGGGCCAGTTTCGCACCGTGCAAGTCGCCCGAGGCTTCGCCGGCAATTATCATGATGCGTTTTGGAGGCATTTTTATTGGCGTTCAACCCCTTTGCACATTTGAAAAGCATTAAATACAGATGATCGCAATATCGCTTTCGTTTGCCAGACGGATCATGTCCGAGCGATCGAAGACAACCGTTCTACCCGCCTCGATGGTTAAGGTGCGAACATCACACTGATTCATGGTCTCAATTGTTTTCACACCAACGGATGGAACATCGAAACGAATATCCTGGTTGGGTTTGCAGACTTTTACCAGCACCGCTTCACCTTTTCCCAACCGGCCACCCCGTTTGATCGTGGCATCGGTTCCATCGATCGCTTCAACGGCGAGAATAGATCCGCCACCGACGACCACGCTTTGCCCGATATCCAATCTTCCTATCTCCCGTGCGATGGAAAGACCCAAGGCGATATCTTTCTTTTCTGAACGAGACGGCTTTCTGATTGTCCAGACACCTTTTTCTGCGAGTAGCTCAGGCAAAAGAAAGGTTGAGGGCTCAATCTTAATGCCCTCTTTTTCGAGACAGTCCGCAAATGCACACATAATGATATCATCGTGGGTGTGTCTAAGGCCTGCAATAATAGAGATGGCTTTCAAATCCGGCTTCACATCGGTGAATAGTCGCGTCTTGCGAACGGCCCCCAGCATCACAGCACGGCCAACGTCGTTTTGCTTAAAAAACTTGATCAGCCGTTTGAGCTGACCCAGGCGCAGCCATTGAATCTTTTCCGACAGTTGGGTGAGTTCCCGGTCCGCTTCGTTGACATATGCCGCCGTGTATACGGAAAACCCCTTTTTTACCGCATTTTTTGAAAATAGGATGGGAAACTGCCCACTTCCCGCTATGAGACCGATCTTTTCATTCATTGAAGTCGTCTATTCTGATGTTGTCATCCGATTGCGTGGGGAATGGATTTATCGGGTTACACCTCTTGAGGATGTTTTGATGAATTCGATGAATGTTTCAACTTCAGGTACCATTTCCACTTGGGCATAGACGCGCTCAATGGCTTCGTTCAGCGTCAACCCGTATCTAAATAGAATTCGGTAAGTCTTTTTCAAGGCAGACAGGGTCTGGCCGGAAAAACCATGGCGTTTTAAACCGACGCGGTTGAGGCCATGCAGAATGGCCCGATCACCGGCCGCAATGACATAGGGTGGTACGTCTTTTACCACTGCGGATTTGCCGCCGACAAAAGCGTACTCGCCAATTCTGACGAATTGATGGATGGCCACCAGCCCCCCGATAACGGCATGATCGCCGATGTTGATGTGACCTGCCAATGTGGCGTTGTTGGAAAGAACCACCATCTTACCGATACGACAGTCGTGAGCGATATGGGTGTAGGCCATTACAAATGATTTTTCACCCACTTCCGTAATTCCTCCGCCCAAATCCGTTCCCCGGTGAATGGTAACAAATTCCCTTACGGTCACATTGGGTCCGATGCTTACGCTACTCTTCTCTCCATCGAATTTCAGGTCTTGGGGAATGGCGCCAATGGCCGCAAATTGGAATATTCGGCATCCAGGACCAATGGCCACATAGGGGTCAATGACGACATGGGGGCCGATCCATGTACCTTTGCCGATCGTTACATCTTCGCCGATAATCGAATAGGCGCCGATTTTTGCGCCATCGCCGATAACTGCACCGGGACTGACGATCGCAGTGGGGTGAATTATATTAGTCTCCATAGGCGGCCATCAACTGCCCTTCGGCAACAATTTTCTCATCGACCCTGGCAGTGCCGGCCATTTTTACGACTTTGGATCTCATTTTCAGCATTTGCAACTCAATAATCAATTGGTCACCGGGTACGACCGGTTTTCTGAATCTTACTTTGTCAAATCCCATGAAATAGATGAGTCGGCCTTGTTTTTCCGGTGGAAGTGATTGGCTGACAAGGACGCCACCCGCCTGTCCCATGGCCTCGACAATCAGAACGCCGGGCATGATGGGTGTGTCGGGGAAATGCCCCTGAAAGAAGGGTTCGTTGATGGAGACATTCTTTAGGACGACGATGCTTTCGTTTTTAACCAAGTCAATCACCCGGTCTATCAGCAAAAAAGGATACCGGTGGGGAAGGTTCTGCATGATCGAATTGATGTCAAATTCCATTTCCATGAGTGGACCTCCACTTGGGTTCAGCGCTCATCGATGATTTTTTCCAGATCAGCTAATTTTTTTTCCAGATCAGCAATTTTTTTCTTCATATCCGGCAAGGCCGGAATGATGCGCTGAACCCTCAGCCAAGTCCTGTGGGGCATGGATGGAGAGCCGGATGAAACCACTTCTCCGTCCGAGATGGGCTTGCCTACTCCGGTCATTGGGCCCACGGTGACATGATTGCCGATGGTCAGGTGCCCGGAAATACCGGCCTGGCCGGCGAGAATGGCGTGATGACCGATTTTTGTGCTTCCGGCAATGCCGACCTGGGCGACGATTATGCTGTCTTCACCGACAACCACATTATGGGCGATATGGACCAGGTTATCTGTCTTGACACCGTGCTGAATCCACGTCCGGCCGAAAGTCGCCCGATCGATAGTATTGCATGCACCAATTTCAACATCATCATCAATCTGGACGATGCCAACCTGTGGAATTTTATGATAGTGTCCGCCATCGGGCACAAATCCATAACCATCGCTGCCAATTACCGTACCCGGATGAATCGTTACCCGGTTTCCGATGCGGCAACGGTTCAAGATGGTCACATTGGGATAAATGATGACATCCTCACCGATCACCGCGTCATCTGCTATGAATACACCATCTTGAATGATCGAACCGGAACCGATGGTCACGCGATTGCCGACCGTTGCGAACGCACCGATAAACACCCTGTCACCGGTATGAACGCCTTCGCCGATGGATGCCTTGCTGCTGATGCCGGGTGAGAGATGGGTCTCCGGATGGTACAACCCCACCACTTTGGCAAATGCCAGCTGCGGGTTCTTCACGCGAATCAAGTTCTTCCCCGGGGCCTCGAACCCGTTCGGGACGAAAATGGCACCGGCCTGCGTATCGTCGATTCGCTTTAAAAATTTTTGGGCGCCGGCAAAGGTGATCTGATCGTTATCGGCGGTTTCGAAAGGCGCGACGCCGAGAATCTTTTTTTCTTTTTCGCCAACGGCTTCACCATTAGCCGCTTCGGCAATATACTGGAGGGAATATTCAGTCGACACGGTTAATACCTATACTTAATTTTTATTTTTGACATATTGGGCATTGAATTTTTTTATGACTTCGTCAGTAACATCGATGGTACTTGGTGAATAGAGAACCCCGCGTTTATCCATTATCAGCAGATAGCCCCCTGATTTTCCGATCTCATCAATAATTTTTAGTGATTCAGTTTGAATTCCGGCCATCAGTTTTCTCTGAATGCCCTGCAACTCCGCCTCATATTTCTTTTGCAGGATTTTTATATCATTGACCTTAATTCTGAATTCACGCTCCTTCTCTTCACGCATCTCTTTACTCATCACAAGGGCCTCACGTTCCAACCGCTTTTTAATCTCCTCGATTTCAACGCCTTTTCCCTTGAGTTCGGCTTCCATCTCTTTCCCTTGGGTGGTGATTTTCGCTTTGATCTCTTTTCCGGCCTCCGAATTTTCAAATAGGCGCTGGAACTCGACAACGCCTATTTTGGCCACATCCGCACCAAAGCCTGTTCCACACCCCAAAAAAAATGCCAGAACCGTCAGGATTACCCATCTGCTTGCAGATCGCATACCTCCCCCTTTCCATGCTTTCATCGTAAATTTTTATTATGTGTAGCACCTTATGGTGGTGATAATCAATTATTTGTTGGTATCCGTGGTCAGAAACCGGTCATGGGCGACTCCGACTTAGAAGGCGCCACCCATGGAAAACTCCCAGTTGACGCTCGAATCTTCTCCAAACGCTTCTATGGGATCCAGAATATGGCCGCCTTCGATGCGAATCGGGCCGATGGGTGAATACCATCGAATGCCGTATCCGGCAGCCTGGCGGAGGTTACCGAAATCGATCGATTCACCCTTTCCATAGACATTTCCGGTATCATAGAAAACCACGCCAACGATGCCCAAATCTTTGAATAGTGGATAGGTGAGTTCAAAATTGAACTGAACATATTTTTCCCCACCCTCCTCGGTAACCTCACCGTCGCTGTTAATGCCTTTGATGTTGATGCCCTGAAAATCAAAACCACGGATCGAATTCATGCCTCCCAGATAAAATTTTTCGTAATCGGGAAGTTTGTATCCTTGAATTTCGCGCACATAGCCGGATTCTCCATGCAAAAACGTCACCAGACCCTTGTGGACCGGGATGAACCATCCGAGTTCACCCACGACCTTATTGTAACCGATATCGCCGCCTATCCCCGCATAGGTGTAGCTGAGACGATGATTCTGGCCCTCTGTGGTATTGAATGCACGATCCCGTGAATCATGGGTTATCGCCGTGGTGATGGAACTGGTGGTGTTTTCACCTTCCATCTCCTTGATATTATCCGAAGCGTCGTACCTGATCTCGTTTACGTCCGTAACATCATATCGATAAAATAGGGAGGCACGGGTGAAGTCATAAACGGGGTAACTGGCTCCCAGCCCGCCCCCCATGCTGGTTCTGTCGTAGGTGTCATAGTCGCGTCTGGTTCGGTAGATGTTGATTGTCCCGGACAGTGGAATGTCAAACATCCATGGTTCGGTAAAACTCAGGTTGTATAAATCTGATACGCCCCCGATCTGACCGCCCAGTTTGAGAATCTGACCGCGACCAAAAAGGTTTCTCTGGGACACCGATCCGGTCACGAAGATGCTATCCACTGTGCTGTAGCCTGCGCCGAAGGTGAAGGTGCCGGTGGGTTTTTCCACGACGTTCACGTTCACGTTCATCTTGTCTTCGCCGATGCCTTTGGGTGTGTCCACCTTCACGTCTTCAAAAAAATCCAGGCGATGGAGATTGCGCACGCTTCGTTTGAGCCGGCTACCGCTGTATAACTCCTGCTCAAAGATACGAAGCTCTCGGCGAATGACTTTGTCACGGGTGCGGGTGTTGCCGGATATGTTAATGTTTTCAAAGTAGACTTTATCTTTTTTATTAACGGAATAGGTGATGTCCACCAGGTGATTTTCCGAATCTTCCCTCGTCATGGGAGCAATATCAGCAAAAGCGAATCCCGAATCGGCATAAAGATCGGTCAGCCAGAGGATATCTTTCCTGACCGTTTCCCGATTGAAGAAAGGCTCTTGTGAGATCTGAAGCCTGGGCATCAGACGTGCTTTGGGCAAAATGAGATCCCCATCCACGTCGATGGTGCCCACTTTAAATCGTTCGCCCTCCTCAATTTTAAAGGTGATATATATCCATTGGTCCTGGAAGTCGACCACAGGATCGGCAACTTTGGCGTGGATAAATCCGTTAATGTGATAATACCCCATGAGACGGGCGGCATCTTGACTCAACGCCTCTCGATCAAACTCTCCAGAAGAGGTAATCCAGGACCAAAACCCCTTCTCCGATGTGCTGATCAGTTTTCTCAGCTTTTTGTCGGGAAAGGTCACGTTGCCCTGGAAGGTGATCTCCTTTACTTTAATCTTCTTACCTTCTTCGACGACAAATTCAACGTCCGCCTGGTTGTTATCCTGTTCGTTAACGACATAGACTACCTTAACGTTGTGATAGTTCTTCTCCTTGTACATGGCCTCAAGTTGGTCAATGTTGGATTTAATCGTAAAAATGTTCAGAATGGAACCCGTGCTGACACTTAAATTTTCGCGAAGCTTGTCATCCTTGAATACCTTGTTGCCACTAAATGAAATTTGTCGAATGGTCGGCTTTTCCTGAACATGAAAAACGATCGATCGGCCGTCCTCTCTTGCTTCGGATTCGACACGGATATCTTCAAAATAGCCCATTTTGTAAATAGATTTCATATCTTTGGCAAGCTTGCCGGCACGCAGCACGTCGCCTGCCTTCACCCGGATAACCCGTTTGATGGCATCTGCTTCGATCCGTTTATTTCCCGTTACCCGGACCTGGGTGATCAACTCGCGGCGAAACAATTGTAGCGCTAATTTTTCCGCTGAATTTTTGGCAATATTTCGCAGGTTTTCCATGCCTGTTCCTGCTTCATAAATGGAGAACACAGCCTTGGTTCCCACCGTATCAATCAAGTTGACATCAAGGCTGATGTTGTCGCCGATTCGTGTCATGCTTCCCCAAATCACGCTGTCGGCACCGGCATTAAGGCCGATTTGTCTCAAAGATTCCACATTGGATGTAATATCCGGGACTGCGGCGGATGGTGGCACACGATTCATCTCAACAGAAACCGCCCCTTCTGCTTCCAGGTGCTCTTGGATAACTTTCGGTATATCTTCTTTCAGATAAGACAAGTTTTGACTGGCATGAATTTCAAAAGGCAATATCAGTACACGAACCGTTTCCACGGCTTCAGCGCTATGGGTCACCAACAAAAGGGAAAAAAACAGCATCGGTAAATATCGCCTTAACATTGAATCTCCCTTGAACGGTAGCGGTCTGATCATGATCAAATTTATATTCAATGAAATTCCTGCAACGTGCCGTTGGTGATAGTAACCTGCCGGGATACTAGGGCAGCCAGCTCCATATTATGGGTCACAACCACCAGCGCCATTCCCATTTCCCGGTTCAGTTCCATCAAGAGGGTGTGGATGTGGTCGCTGTTTTTACGGTCCAAGTTGCCCGTCGGTTCATCTGCCAGGAGAATGGCCGGCCGTTGTACCAATGCCCGGGCCAGGGCCACTCGCTGCTGCTCACCGCCGGACAGTTCCCCTGCGCGATGGGTCAGGCGATCTTTCAGGCCCACCCGGACCAAGATCGATTCGGCCGCTTCCTGTGCCATTTTTTTTTCAACGGCGTTAATCAAGACTGGCATCATGGTATTTTCCAGCGCCGAAAACTCGGGCAGCAGATGGTGAAATTGAAACACGAAGCCGATGGTTCGGTTTCGAAAACGGGCCAGACGGTTATCATCCAGTACCAATACATCTTTTCCCGAATATTCCAATTTTCCTGAGTCCGGTCTGTCCAAGGTCCCAAGAATGTGAAGGAGGGTGGATTTACCGATGCCCGATGCCCCCACGATACCAATTGTTTCCCCGCGCCCAAGTCTAAATGACAGCTGGTTGAGAACAACGATGCGGTCCCCGCTATGGCTATAGATTTTACTGATTCCGGAAGCCTGAATCAGCGGGGTAGTACGGGGATGTTGATCCGGCGTGTTTTCAGCTTTCGCCTGTTCGTTGCCATTAGCCATGCCGGATCGCCTCTACCGGATCAACGCCGGCTGCCTGACGGGCCGGATAAAGGGTTGCCGCAAAACAGATAAACAATGCGCTCAGCGCTATCAAAAGGACATCAGATACCTTCAAACTAACCGGCAACCTACTGATATAATAAATATCTGACGGAAGCTGAATAAAGGAATACCGTTTCAACAGGGTGCACAGCACCAAGCCCGCTGATGTCCCCAACAACGTACCCACCAAGCCGATCAACAGCCCTTTGATGACAAATATCTGGCCGATGGACCTGGCCGTTGCCCCCATGGTTTTCAGAATAGCGATGTCCTTTCGTTTTTCCATGACCATCATTACCAAGGACCCGGCAATATTGAATGCGGCAACCAGGACGATCAGGGTCAGGATGATGAACATGACGGTTTTTTCCAGCCGAAGCGCCGAAAAAAGATTGCGATTTATCTGTTTCCAGTTTTCGATGGTGTAGTCACTTCCGACAATCCGCTCAATCGCGTCGGATATCATTTTGACCTGCTCCATATCCGCAAGGCGGATTTCGATGCCACTGACCGATGCAGGCATTCGGAGCATCTTCTGGGCCTGGGTCAAATTGATGAAAGCAAGCGTTCCATCAAATTCATACATCCCTGTTTCGAACAGGTCGACGATCTGAAATTTGACCATGGCGGGCATATGGCCGGCCGGTGACAGCATTCCCCGCGGTGAGACCATGTAGACCGTGTCTCCACGAATTACGCCGAGGTTGGCTGCCAGTTCCTTACCCAAGATGATACCGGGCAAATTATTGTTCGCGTTCGGCGAGGCCTTCGTGAAGGATCGTGCCGCCAAGCGGGTGGTATCTACGCCGTCGATCCCGCTTTTTTCTTGGGCGGTATCGATCCCTTTCAAAAGGGCGCCCGCCGTCCGGGTTGATGTTCGAAGGACAACCTGGGTGGTGATATATGCCGATGCCGTGTCGATCTCCCTGATGGGTTCCAATTCTTTTAATATCAGATCGTAGTCGGTAAAGGCGCCCTGGCTTTTTGTGATCACCAGGTGTGGGCGGATTCCCATGATCCGTGATTTAAGATCGGTTTCAAAACCGGCCATGACGGCAATGACCACAATCAGCGCCATCACACCCACACTGACACCGGAAATGGACAAGACCGTAATCAGCGAGATAAACGCCCGCTTTTGTCGCGTCCTGAGATAACGCCCCGATACAAATGTCACAAATGACATGGCATCACCGGTGCCGGCTGAGGTTGAGTCTTGGTTATGATAGCCCTTGCCCGCCTATATTGATAATGGATCAATTATAAGCTTTTCGACGCCTGTGCCCTGGGTTTCATGTGGGGGAACAAGATAACCTCTCGGATGGACGGAGCATCGGTCAGCAACATCACCAGACGGTCGATGCCGATCCCTTGACCGGCTGTGGGCGGCATGCCGTATTCCAAAGCTTCGATGTAATCGTCATCCATGAAATGGGCCTCGGTGTCACCGGCGTTTCGATCTTCCACTTGCTGTAAAAACCTTCCGCGCTGGTCTTCCGGGTCATTAAGCTCGGAGAATCCATTGGCGATTTCCCGTCCGGCGATGAACAGCTCGAACCGTTCGGTCAGGTCCGGATGGGTGTCGCTTCTTCTGGACAGTGGTGAGACTTCGACCGGATAGCCGGTGATGAAGGTGGGTTGGATCAATTTGGGTTCAACGAGGACATCGAACAGTTTGGTGATGACTTTTCCCAGACGTCTGGTTTTTGTGACCGTGATCCCCTGAGATGCCGCAAATTGAAGCAACCGGTCCTTGTCGGCGAACGTTGTCGGATCTACGCCGCCGATCGTTTCCAGCGCGTCGAACAGGGAAATCCGTTTCCATGTGCCCCCCAGTTCAATGTCATCGCCCTGATAGGTGACGACGGTGCCGCCGGTCACCATTTCAGCAATTTGGGAGAACATCTGCTCGGTAAGGTCCATCAAGTCTTCATAGGTGGCGTAGGCCTGGTAAAACTCCACCATGGTGAACTCCGGATTGTGCTGTGTGGAGATGCCCTCGTTTCGGAAATTGCGGTTGATCTCAAAGACCCGTTCAAACCCGCCCGCCACCAGGCGTTTGAGATATAGCTCCGGCGCGATGCGCAGATAGAGATCCATGTCCAGCGCTTTGTGGTGGGTTCTGAAAGGGGTCGCCTCGGCGCCGCCCGGAATCGGCTGCATCATGGGTGTTTCCACTTCCAGAAAATCACGGGACAGGAAAAAGGTTCGCATGGCTTGGATGATCCGGCTGCGTTTGATAAATATATCCCGAACATCCGGGTTCATGATCAAGTCGATGTAGCGCTGTCGGTAGCGTTTTTCCGGATCTTTAAGCCCATGGAATTTTTCAGGAAGCGGTCGGGTGGATTTGCAGACGAGTTCAATCGTGGTGGCCAGAATGGTCCATTCACCGGTCTTGGTGCGAAACAGGGTGCCCGTAACGCCCACGAAATCACCGACATCAAGGCGTTTGAACAGGTCATAGGCCGGCTCACCCACCTTGTCTTTGCGCACATAGGCCTGCATGAGACCGGTTCGGTCCTTGAATCTGATGAAGGCCGATTTCCCGAAACGATTGATGGCCATCATTCGCCCGGCCACGGTGAACGCGGTCGGATCCTCTTGCCGTTCATTTGACAGGCCTTGGAGATGATCGCTGATATCCTTGATGGTATGATTGACGGCAACGCCATTGGGAAACAGATTGACTCCGTCTGCCCTCAGGCCGTCCGCCTTTTCTTTACGTTTGCTTAGCAAGTCTTTGGCATTCTCCATGGTAACCCCGTTTATATTTGCCTATTATCGATTCCTAAATATGGTGGCTGTCGTATGGTATTTGCCTATTATTTTGTACATGGCGGCAGATATTCCCTCGGTTTCTTTATGAATCCGTGAGAAGGCCTCATCCGAAAAATTGTAAACCATCTTTGCTATCTTATTTGGTGGATGGTGTCAAGGATCGCCGAAATGCCATCTGCGAACCATCGTATCGGTCACCAGCCGTTTGAGTCGGAAAAGCCTTGAAACCCCTGGTCATAGAGAAGAAACTGATGATCGAAGAACAACCGGATCGATTTCCGGCCGGTGGGTTTGGGCCGAATCTGGATTGACCGGTTTTTGAGACGGTTCGTTGGTTTGGTTGGCTTGGATCGTTAAGTGTCCGATTCCAGAGTGGGGTGATCGATCCGAAATTTACTGAGACGAGAGGCCGGCAAACAATTCCCGATCCCATCCGGTGTTCCAATTCGGATGGATCCCGACAATGGGTTAATCATCCATACCAAAACCGGCGCGAAGCAGCGAATCCCGGCTGACCATGCCTTTGAATCGGCCGGCTGCATCGACTACCGGCAACCGCTTGAGCCCCTTATCGACCATCAGACCAATGGCCGCTTCGATCATCATCTCTTCTCGGACTGTGATCAACTTGGTGGTCATGACTGTGCCGGCGGTTGTTTCAGTCAAGCACCGTTGCAGGCCTCCCCGGCAAGCGTCCGGTTTAAAGGCGTGCCTCACTTTAGCCGGCAGATGCCAGATCCCCTCTTGCCCCGACTTGAAATAGCGGAGCAAATCGCGATCCGCGATCACTCCCAGCAGGTTTCCTTCGGGGTCGACTACGGCCACCCTCTGTATATCGCTGCTGTCGATGAGCCGCATCACTCCGTCAAGTGGGGTTTCGGGGGAGACGGTATGCGTGTCCCGGCGCAGGATGTCCCCCACGCGCCTTAGATGTCCCACTTCGATTTTCTGCGCACTGAACGCATGCCAGTCGGGTGCCTCACGCATGACCGTACGGAAGATGTCCAGCCGCGATAGCATGCCTGACAAGCGTCCCTTCTCATCCACTACTGGCAGACGCTTGACACCTTTGGCCAGCATCAGATCCACTGCCTCGGCCAACGGCCGATTCTCCGCGATCATTACCGCCGGGGTCGTCATGACCTCGGCAGCCTGCCGTGAAGCCAGCTGATTCAAAACGGCCTCGCGACGGTCTTTATCGGACTCCGCCAGCAGACCCAACCTCAATGGAAGCCCACCTTTTCGGATCAAATCCCCTTGGGTGATCACACCGATGGGACGCCGTCGTCCGTCTAATACGGGAAGCCCCGTAAAAATCGAGGGCAACAGCAGCTTTGCCGTATCACTCAGGGGGGTGGTGGCCGTAACGCTTTTGGGTTCAGATGTCATGACATCGCGGACCATGAGCTGCCGTGGGAAAAAGGTATTACGCGCCCTGTGGCTAAGCACGCTAAGATCATGCAGGACCACGATACCGTCATCGATCATGCCGTTCATGCCGTTCAGAACGCGTTCGGTTTCTGCGGCCGGAATGACAATGTAAATTCGAATCGGCATATTTAGAGAAAGAATTTCCAGTCGTCCGGTCGCCAATTCTCCGCTTTCGTAACAGCCGGCGATTCCTCGCGTGACGATACAGCGTGCAGCGAGCTTCAAATCCCGAATGTACTGCATGACGGCATCCGCGACTGGCTTGTTGCGGTGGCGTGCCGCTTCGCTGGTGAAAATTTCGATCGCTTTGTAGTTCAACATTGCAACGACCCTCTTTTGCTGCCGATAGTTTGAATCTGTTTCCGGATCTTGTGGTCGGGGGGCGGTCATTCGCGCGATAAAAAGTATAGTATCATCTTGCCACAAAGGCAAATGTCTATTGTCAATGTGTATGAACCACGGCTTCAGTCCATTTTTATGGAGGGTTTTCACGCGGCCATGACGGCTGGGACCGTTTTGGTGGCGTGTGGATGGATGTTGATGCTTTCCAGGGGGAAGGCGCCGATGGGGGATAAGCCGAATGTAAATTTGAGATTGAAGAAAACCGCATGCCGTGCCTTGCGCCTTGACTTTCCATTAAAAATCAAAGAAACATAATCCTTGTTACTGTTTGAAGAAAAGGATGATTGCGAAATCCGAAGGAGAAGGAGGGGAAAAAGATGATCAAGGTGCTTGTCGGCGATGCCCTCGGCGATGCGGGAGTTCAGATATTTCGGGACGCCGCCGGAATCGATGTGGATGTTAACACAGGGCTTTCTCCCCAGGAACTCGAAGAAATTATTGGTGACTACGATGCGCTGGTGATTCGTAGCGCCACGCGAGTGACCGAAGAGATTCTTGATGCCGGGAAAAAACTGAAAGTCGTGGGTCGTGCCGGCATCGGCCTGGACAATGTGGATATCCCTGCTGCCACCAAACGGGGTGTGGTGGTTATGAATACCCCCACTGGCAACGTGGTAACCACCGCTGAGCATGCCATTGCGATGATGATGGCCCTAACCCGCAACATCCCCCAAGGCACGCTTTCTTTAAAGGCTGGCCGCTGGGAGAAGAAACTGCTGCAGGGGCGGGAGGTGTTCAACAAGACCCTGGGGATTATCGGTTTCGGTAAAATCGGATCAATTGTGGCGGACCGGGCCAAGGGACTTCGTATGAAGGTGGTGGTTTTTGATCCCTTCGTGACCCCAGAGCGGATCCAAAAAGCCGGTTTCGACAGTGTGACTTTGGATGCACTCTACGGATGTGCCGACTACATTTCGATTCACGTACCGAAGCTCAAGGAGACCACCGGCCTGTTGAACCAGGCGGCTTTCGATAAGATGAAAAAGGGCGTGATGATTATGAATTGCGCCAGGGGCGGCATCGTCAATGAAGACGACCTCCAGGAGGCCATGAAGTCCGGAAAGGTGGCCGGCGCCGCACTGGATGTGTTCGAAACCGAGCCTCCCGGCGAGTGCCGCCTGTTCGAAATGGATCGGATTATCTGTACGCCCCATCTGGGTGCATCCACCCGGGAGGCCCAGACCAATGTGGCCGTGGCCGTGGCCCGGCAGATTATCAGTTACCTAACCAACGGCACCGTCATCAACGCGGTCAATGTGCCCTCCGTGGCCGGGGATCTGCTCAAAAAAATCGGTCCCTATATGGCTGTGGGTGACCGCATGGGCTGTTTGCAGGCCCAGTTGGCCGACGGACCGGTCAAATCCGTGACCATCGAATATACCGGCGATTTCAAAGGTATGGACATGGCCCCGGTGTCCACGGCCATTTTGAAGGGCCTGCTCACCCCCATGGTCAAATATGCAGTCAACTCCGTCAACGCCCCGGTGGTGGCCAAGCAGATGGGCATCAAAGTCACCGAATCCACCACCACGGAGGCCGAAGACTATACCCATCTGATCACCTTGCGGGTCAGTACGGCCGCCGGGGAAAACGTGGTGGCCGGTACCATCATTGGTCGAAGCGGCATCAAGGTGGTCAAGATCAACAAATTCCGCCTGGAGCTGGTTCCCGAAGGATATATCCTGTTGATTTTCAATTATGATCGACCCGGTGCCATCGGCGGTATCGGAACCACCCTGGGCCGGCACAACATCAATATCGGGCGGATGCACGTGGGGCAGGAAAAAGACGGCGACCAAAACATCATCTTTTTGCAGACCGATACACCGGTTCCAACCGACGTGCTCGAAGAGCTGCGTTCAGCCAAGATGGTCAACTCCGTGACGCCCCTGGAACTGTGATGTTCTGAGCTATATCGGCTTTTTTTGGCGCAGCTTCCAATGAGGGTGTTCCGATACGCATCAACTTAAAATTATGGATGATGCCGCTATGCATGTTAGTCTGATGGTCGCCATTACCGTGGATGGAAAGATCGCCAAGGCTTCAGGTCACTATCCCGACTGGACCGGAAAGGCCGACAAACAGCTGTACGTCGAAATTACCCAAAAAGCCGGTGTGATGATCATGGGGTCAACGACCTTCGATATTATCCGGCGGGTGCTGCCCGGCCGTAAAACCATCGTCATGACCCGCAACGCGAATCGCCGATCCGACCGGGACGATCTGGTGTTTACCCAGGCGCCACCCGAGCAGATTATCGCCGATCTGGCATCGCAGGGCTACGAAAAGGCCGTGGTGGTGGGTGGAGCGAAAATCAACCATCTCTTTGCCGCAAAAGGCCTGATCGACGAGCTGATCCTGACCATCTCACCCTATGCCTTCGGCTCCGGGCTGTCCATCTTTTCAGAATCCGTGGACCTGAAGCTGGCCCTGAAAAAGTTCTGGCAGCTGGACGAAAACACCCTTTGCGTCAGATACCGGGTGATCCACGAATGATCATTCACTAAAACCTGTGAACGAAAATAATAAGGCCATTAGAAAGTTCACGATTCTATCGATCGGCTGTCTGCCGGTTCATGGCCGCCAGCACCTGGTATAACCCCTGGGTGCCCAGGTTTTCCCATCCCATGGCCATGGCTGCCATGTAAAACTGGTGGACCAGGGCTAATCCGGGTAGCGACAGGCGCATGCGCCGTGCCTCTTCCAGGGCGATGCCCATATCTTTGACAAAGTGCTTGATGTAGAAACCGGGATCGAAGTCGCCATCGGCTATTCGGCGCCCTAGGGTATTGATAGACCATGAACTTGCCGCCCCTTTGCCGATTATATCGATGACCCGGTGGGCATCCATGCCGGCCCGCTGAGCATACAAAAGAGATTCCACCACGCCGATCATGGTGCCGGCGATCAGGATCTGGTTGGTTATTTTCGTGTGCTGGCCGGAACCGGCAGCGCCCATCAAGGCGATGGTTTTTCCCAGGAGTTCGAACAGCGGCTTCACCGCATCGAACACCGGCTGCTCACCGCCCACCATGATCGCCAGGGTGGCTTCCCGGGCCCCCACGTCGCCACCGGAAACCGGGGCATCCAGCACCTTTACCCCCTTTGTCGCGCATTCACGGTGAATGATTCGAGCCAGATTCGGGCTGGACGTGGTCATCTCCACCACCGTGTCACCGGTCTTGGTTCCCGCCAACACCCCCTCATCACCCAAAATCACCTCCCGGACATCATCCGGAAAGCCCACCATGGTGAAAACAATATCGCTGTTTTGTGCCACGGCTTTTGGCTTCTCGGCCCAGGCCGCCCCTTTTTCCAGAAGCGCGAGGGCTTTGTCACGGGTCCGGTTAAACACGGTTAACCGGTGTCCGGCATCCAGCAGGTGCCCGCACATGGATGCGCCCATTACGCCGGTCCCGATCCATCCGATGCGTTGTTTAGTCATGTGGTTCTCCTAAAAATGAAAAAGGGCCACGGTTGGCAACCGTAACCCCTTGATTTTGCAATGGTCGGGACAGCAGGATTTGAACCTGCGACCCCAGCGTCCCGAACGCTGTGCTCTACCAGACTGAGCCATGTCCCGATGGGTGGACCTTGTACGTCAAGGCATGTGAAAAGTCAATAGGTTGAAGCGTGTTTATGAGGCCTTTTTTATCTGCTGAAGGGGTTGCTTAAAACGATGGTTTCATCCCTTTCCGGTCCCACTGAAACGATCTGGATCGGCACGCCGGTCAAGGTTTCAATGCGGGTCAGGTATTGTCGGGCCACCTCGGGAAGATCCGCATAACGTCTGATACCGCGAAGATTCCGGCGCCAGCCTGGCAGGGTCTCAACCACCGGTTTGCAGGCGGCCAGGTGGTTGAGGTTGGCCGGTACCTCGTTGATCCGTTGGCCATTCAGCTCATAAGCAGTACAGATTTTAAGCTCATCCAGTTCGCCAAGCACATCGAGCTTGGTAATGGTCAGACCGGTGAGTCCGTTGAGTCTGACTGCATTGTTCAGGATGACCGTGTCCAGCCACCCGCAGCGCCGGCGGCGCCCGGTAGTGGCGCCGAATTCAGCGCCGGTCGTTTGAATAAGATCCCCGATGTCGTCAAACAGCTCGGACGGAAACGGACCGGCGCCCACGCGGGTGGTGTAAGCCTTGACGATGCCGATGACGCCATGGATATCTTTAGGACCGACACCGCTGCCGCAGCAGGCATTGCCGGCGGCGGTGTTGGAGGATGTCACAAAGGGGTAGGTGCCATGATCGATGTCCAGATGAGTGCCTTGGGCACCTTCGAACAAGATCTGCTTGCCGGCGTTACCGGCTTTTTGCAGCGCCACGGAGACGTTGGTGACGTAGGGCTTCAGGCGGTTGGCAAACTCCGTGTACCGGCACCGGATCGATTCCAAATCCACAGTATCGGTGCCGAGGAATTTCTCCAGGTAAAAATTCTTATCGGGTATGATGGCTTCCAGGCGATCGTTGAAGGATTCCGGGTCGATCAGGTCTACGAAACGCACCCCGCGCCGGGTGGCCTTGTCTTCATAACTGGGTCCGATACCCCGGCCGGTGGTTCCGATCTTCTTGTCGCCTTTCATCTTTTCACGACCGTGGTCGACCAATTTGTGATAGGGCATGATCACGTGAGCCCGATCGCTGATCATGAGCATGTCGGGACCGACGGCAATTCCCTTGGCTTCCAGGTAATCGATCTCTTCGATCAACACCTCGGGATCTACGACGACTCCGTTGCCGATGACGCAGGTTTTCTTTTGCAGGATTCCCGACGGGATCAGGTGGCTGATGAACTGTTTGCCATCGACCACCATGGTGTGCCCGGCGTTGTTACCCCCTTGAAAACGTACGACCACGTCGGCGTCGGCGGCCAACAAATCCACGATTTTGCCTTTGCCCTCATCGCCCCATTGAGTCCCCACAATTACGATATTCGCCACTTGACGCTCCTTCATCGATAATATTGATTTGAAGAAAGGCAGAAACAGCCGCTTTTAGTTATGATAGGCCAGAATCCATTATCCCAAAATCACCTGGCCTTGCGCCGGCTGCGGAAAAAATCCTGGATTAAAAACCGGCACCGGTCCGCACAAATTCCGTTTATGATCTCGACCTGGTGGTTGAGTCGGGGGTCCTGCCCGAGGTGGTAAAGGCTTCCTGCCGCGCCCCATTTAGGGTCGAACGCCCCGAATACGACGGTCTTCACCCGGGCATGCACAATGGCCCCCATACACATGGCACAAGGTTCAAGTGTAACATAGAGTGTGGTGCTTAACAAACGATAATTTTCAAGCTTTAGTGCAGCTGTGCGCAGCACGTTCATTTCCGCATGGGCCGACGGATCGCAGCAGCTGATGGTTCGGTTGTGGTCTCGTGCGATTAACCGGCCCCCGCCATCTACGATAACCGCACCCACCGGCACCTCGCCCATCTCACCAGCGGTAATCGCCTGTTCGATGGCTATTTGCAGGAAGTGTTCGTGTGGGGGTGTCATGGTTGGACAGTCTACTTTTTATTGGGTTTTGATCAATACAATTTTCAAGAATTCGTTGACATGCGCTTCGGTTTGGCTTAAAAGCAGTCCAACTTTTAGCGCCTGTAGCTCAGCTGGATAGAGTGCCGGACTACGAATCCGTAGGTCGCAGGTTCGAATCCTGCCAGGCGCGCCAGAAAACATAAGGGGTTATAGCTATTATGCTGTGACCCCTTTTTTATTTGTAGCCATATAGTAGCCAAAATGCAGCATTCTCACGGTTCGATTCCTGATTCTTTGCCAAAGCAAGCCGTAGCCTGGCCACATCAGCCGATTAGTTTTGACTGTCCATGCCCATACTTGAATAGACACCACTGAAATAGTGGTCAGGACTATTCATGATAATATGGTATCTCAGCCTTTCAGAATTCCACTGTGCCGCTGATGCCTGGAGTTACCTGGACCACAGTTAAAGAATTTGGGCTTGGTCCTAACTTAGCCCACATAGACGGAGGAACGATAAAAAGAAAGCTCAACTTGAGAAAGTGCGGGACATTTTAAGCTCGATCTGATACGAGAAAATAGGTCAACGCTAACTAACTTATTTTCAATAACAAATACCAGATCGAGCTTTGAAAAAAACATATAACGAATCACCAGATGTAGCAAGCGGAAAAGGTAAATGGGATCGATCAGATACAGCGAAATTAGTTTCTGATTTTGACTCGAGGG
>DEIP01000162.1 GCA_002352605.1 Desulfobacteraceae bacterium UBA2771
TCTCAGCTTCAGCCCATCTTTGGCTGATACCTCACTCTCAAATCCCACGAAATAGCTCGCTATTCCTGTGGTTTTGCTCTCTCGGATCAGCCAAACCTGAACCAAATCTGAGCGCCAATTCTGCGAAGTTATTTTTGCGCGAACCCATAGAATCCGGAATATCCTGGCTCAAGCACAGCTTCGGTTTGACGCGTTGCACCTGGAAAGGGTTTCGTTCGTTTAAATGCTATGTTTTGTCATCGGTGGTAGCTGCCAATTTGCTGACGATGACCGGAAAGAAGCCGGCAACCACCCAACAGCTCCTTTATGGTCAAAAGTTCATAAAGACACGGGACCGGCGCGTCCCATTTTCAAGCAATTGTGCTGTTTTTGCTTTAGCGATATGAGAACTTTGTTACTACACCCAATTCCTCGGTAGTGGAAAATTTTTTGGAGATTTACAGTTGTAAAGTCAATCATTTCTGGATGATCTCTAACTATTGAAGGTCACGAATGAAATTTCCCAGCGCGGCGATACCCTTCTCTTCTACCAGCCGCAACGCCTGTGTGCCGATGACGGCAATATCGGCCTTTCCCCTGAGAAACGCAATATCGGATTCGTCTTTTACGCCAAACCCAAGCGCCAGGGGCAAATGGGTGGCCGCCCGGCAGCGCGCCAGGTAGTCGCCGATCTGCCGGGAGAACTCCGTCTGGTCACCGGTAACCCCCTTGCGGGCCACACAGTAGACGAAGCCATCGGCGACCCGGGCGATGCTATTCATACGCGCGTCCGGCGTGGTGGGAGAATAGATGAAAATTGGGGCAAGCCCGTGCCTGCCCATGGCGCCCAGATAATCGTCGGCCTCTTCCGGGGGCAGGTCCGGCACGATGGCCCCCTGAAGGCCCGCATCCTTCATGCCATCGGCAAAGCGGTCCACGCCATGCTTAAAAAGGATATTGTAGTAGGTCATATACAAAAAGGGTATGGGAAACTGCCTGGCCACCCGTCGTCCGAAGTCCAGGCATCGTTGCACGGTCACCCCGCTGGCCAGGGCTTGCTGGTTGGCTTTTAAAATCACCGGACCATCGGCGATGGGTTCGGAAAAGGGAATCTGCAATTCCATCAGGTCCACCCCGGCTTCAACCATGGTGCGCACGATTGCAAGGGAGGCCTCCAAGGTGGGATAGCCGATGACGATATGGGTCATCAGCAAAATCTTCTTTTTTTCCAGCCGTGAACGAATATAAGATTCAAGCATGGTATTGTTTCGCCTTTTCGATGATGAATTGTTTCCATTTTGGGTCGTTGAAGGCATCGGCGATGGTGAAAATGTCCTTGTCCCCCCGGCCGGACTGATTGATCAAGATGATGTCGTCGGTGGACATCTGCGGGGCTTCCTTGAAGGCCCGGGCAAAGGCATGGGCCGACTCCAGGGCCGGGATCAGCCCCTCCTTTTTCATGGTCAGGGAAAGAGCCTCGATCACCTCTTTGTCCGTGGCCCCTTCGAAGCGAACGCGCCCATTTTCCTTCAGGTCCGAAAGGATCGGAGAAACCCCCACATAGTCCAGGCCCGCGGCGATGGAGTGGGTCTCTCTCATCTGGCCGTCATCATCCTGCAAAAAATAGGTCTTGTACCCCTGGGCCACACCGACGCTGGCGTCACTCGAACAGAGGCGGGAAGCATGTTCACCGGAATCCAGGCCGCGGCCGGCGGCCTCCACACCCACCAATTCCACGTCGTCATCGAAAAATCCGCTGAAGATGCCCATGGCGTTGGATCCGCCGCCCACACAGGCAAAGACCCGGTCGGGCAGACGGCCTTCCGTCTCCAAAAATTGCCCACGGGCCTCCTTGCCCACGATGGACTGAAACCACGAGACCATTTCCGGAAAGGGGTGCGGACCGCAGGCGGTGCCTAGCACGTAATGGGTCGAATCCATGTGGGACACCCAGTCGCGGAAGGCCTCGTTGATGGCGTCCTTCAAGATCCGCGTCCCGTCGGTCACCGGCACCACCGTGGCCCCCAGCTGCTCCATCCAGAAGACATTGGGCCGCTGGCGTTCGACATCCACTTCGCCCATGTAAATGGTGCAGTCGAAGCCGAAACGGGCAGCCATGGTGGCCGTGGCCACCCCGTGCTGACCGGCCCCGGTTTCGGCGATCACCCGGGTCTTGCCCATGCGTTTGACCAGCAAGCCCTGCCCCATGACGTTATTGGCCTTGTGGGCGCCGGTATGGTTGAGGTCTTCACGCTTGATGAAAATCCGGGCCCCGCCGAAATGATCGGTCAGGTTCTGCGCATCGGTGATCGGCGTGGGCCGGCAAGAGTAGGCGGCCATCAGCCGTTCGTATTCACGCCAGAAACTTGGGTCGTGCCTGGCCTCGTTGTATACCCCCTCCAGTTCATCGAAGGTGGCAACCAGAATCTCAGGCAGAAACGCCCCTCCGAAGTCGCCGTAATAGCCTCGCTTAATCATGGTTCAGGCCTCCAATCTGCTGGGAGAAAACAAAAGGTTCGGTGTTGCAATACAGGATCGAAAAAACGGCGTTGTCCGCCTGCTTGAAATTGAGGAACCGGTGGACCACCAATACCGGTGTGTCGGCATTCACATCCATGACCGCCGCTTTTTGGGAATCGAGATAGCCAACGTGAAAGGTCTGCCGCCCCCCCACCGGTCGCATGTAAAAGCTGGATTCCACCACTTGGGAGAGGGAGCGCCCGGCCAGATCCATCCGTTCGATGCCCTTGAACAGCACGGGGTGCAAATAAATCGCTTCCAGCAGCACCGGCGCCCCGTCCACCCGGTTCAATCGGGTCAGAAAAAAGGCCTTCCCCCCGGCAAAGGGGTTCTCCGCATCATCACCTACTTTGACCCGCCTGGTTTTTTGTAGCAGTTGAACGTCGACGGCAATCCCTTTTTTGTGAAATGCGGAACTGGTGCCGGCCAGGGAAAACAGATCTACTTCCTGCTCCGGCATGCGCACAAAGGTCCCGGCCCCCCGCCGCCGGGACAACAGGCGCTGTCGCACCAGCACGTCGATGGCCTGGCGCACCGTGGGACGTCCGATGCCGTAATCCTTGGCCAACTGGGGCTCAGACGGAATTCGGGAGCCGGGCGGATAGTCACCGGCGCGAATGCCCTCCATGAGGATGTCGGCCAGCTGGTGGTACAGGGGTATGGGTGATTGCGTGTTGAGCATGGATAAAAACCGTTCTCTGGTTCGTCATTCGTCACTATCGGTTCACCGTTCACAGACTTCTGGGTAACAGAAGTGCCATCTATTTGTTAAGTTGTCAAGACAAATTATTGTTCCCGTAATCTGGCGGGAGGGCCTGCTGTGGCAAAAAAATCTTCCTATTCCTCAGATATTCGCAGAATCCCCCGGACCGGGTCCCATGTCAGATTCGCATCCGGGGCAACCATTATGTCTAACAGGATCTCTTCTCTCCGGACAACCTCGATCGTTCGCTCCTCCCGGCGCACCCGGATATCTTCGAGGCGTACCTGGGCCTTTTCAAGTACTGCTTCTCACGATTGGATACCTGCGGTTTTTCTTTGGTGGTAAAGCAGGTTGACATTTTTTCTCTCTTCTCAGGTTATATTAAGAGACACCTTACATCTAATAGACATCAATTCCCCGTGGCCTTGATAACATTGCCGTCCGCATCCACGGTGATCCGGGTGACAATGGGGATCTTGGCGCCGTCCTCGGCGGTCACGGTCTTCTTGAAGGTGAACACGTTGACCTTGGCAGGAATTTTCTTGGGTTTGGCCAGGCCCAGTTTGGCCTGAGCCGCCGGGTCGACGACGCGCTCCTCCTCCTGGTGGGTGGGTTCTTCGGCGGCCAGATCGGGGGAGTCCTTTCGGATATATTCTTTGGCGATTTGTTTCAATTGATCTATGGTCAGTGTCATGAGCTTGCCTCCATTCTGGCTGAGGGGTCTGCGAAGATGACAAACTCCAGCAATGTCTTCTCATCGGTCTTGTCCAGGTAGCCCTTCATGCGGATCGATTCCCGGGCAAAATCCTCCTTGGCCCTGAGGAAGGCCTCCCCGAAGGAGAGTCCCTCTATAACCCGATTAAAGAACTTGATCACGATGAGATCGGCATCGGTGCAGGGCGGTTCCGACGGGCCATAGGCGATCTTGGTGGAACCTACGAAACAGGCCGCTTTTTTCTCCAAGAAGGTTAGCGCCAGTGCCCCGTCGGCCCTTTTGTCGACGATGTTGGCACCGTAGCAGGCTTCGCAGCAGACCACGGCGTTTTCGACGGAGACGTTGTCCAGGTTGTCGGGGCAAAAGGACACCGGATAGCGGCTCCCCTCCTGGCCGTACCAGTTCTTGGTTTCTTCCGATCCGTGGAGATTGAAGTAGTAATACTCCTTATTGTCGATCCAGTCCCTGCGGATTTCACTGTTGGTGACGGGTGGGGAAAGTCGTACGGCACCGGAGGATCCTAATTCCCGGTAGACCCGATTGGAAGCACCCTCCCATACCTTGGCACTGAGCCCGAAAGTCTGGGTCGATTGCCCCTGGGCCCGTCGGGCCACCTGTTCCAGAAGGGCGACGAAGAAGACTCCGTCCGTTGCCGCATCGTCGGGCAGGCGCGTCAGGGCACGTTCGGGGATGAGCAGGTCAAGATCCCTGGAGGCGTAAGGGTTGTCGGAGTAAACGACGGTGTCCCCGTCGTCCCCGCAGGGATTGGGAATCACATGGAAGGGGATGATCTCGTGTCCGCCCACGATGAGAAAATGGTCCGAATGGAGCTTGCGATCCAGCTGGTCCAGGAGATCCTTGATGGCGGAGGCGTCCTGGGGATCCACCGGATCCAGGTCATACGGGAGCAGGCTGCCGGCTTCATCCACATAGACTGTCAGTGCCTCTTGCCCCATAGTCCCCACGGATTGGGCATAGGCCTTGATATCCTCCTCGATCCGGAGGAAAACCGCTGAGCCGTATTTGTTTTCGAGATTGTCTTTGCTGGTGATGATCAAAAGGCTCGGTTTGCGACCCGAACCGACCCATAGTGTAAAGCGACCCTTCCCGCGGTAGGAATAAACCATGACATAATAGTCCCCCCCTTGGGTGGCTTCCACGGTGATCTTTTCCTTGGAGCCACCGCTGTAACTGCGCTGATCGTATTGAACGTTGGTGGGTCGTTGGCCGTAGCGCAGGTAGAGGTCGAAATCTGCCTCCAGGGGGCCGTTTAGATCCAGAATCAGGCGCTGACCCTGGTCGATGGAAATGCGGAAATAGCGGGCCTCCTTGCCGGCCTCGATTTCTCCCGCCACCTGCTGTCCCGGCAGGAGAACGACCTCCTCGTAGAGGATGTCGGCGCTGAGGGAAAAATCCCCCCCGCCGCGATGGGCATGCACCAGGATGAAGTAATTCCCCTCTTGGGTAGGGCCGATGGTCAGCTCTTCGTCGGCATGTTGGGTGATGCGTTTGAAATCGTAGTTCCACCGGGAGACATCTTCGCCGTGTTTGACATAGAGGTCGAAATCCGCTTCCTCGGGACCGTCCATCCGAATGACCAGCTTTTGATTGGTCCCCACCCGAATCTGGTAGCCCAGGGAGTCCCTGGAGGAGAGCCGGTCGGTCACCGCATGTCCGCTGGAGATGGGTTGGAAGTTCATGGGTTGTTGCCTCCTTTTCATTTTTTCGGGTCCAAATCCGTCTTTTCCTCATCCCGGGGGCAGATCGGAAAGCTGTGCGGCATCGGATAGAATAATCTGGGGCTTGCCGCCATCGTTATCCGGGTAACGGCCGGCCTCTCCGGATATGTAGGCATATCCGCGACCCTGACCGGTATAACGCCTTTCGATCAGGCCAAGGATCTGTCGGGCCTCGGGCGACTCCCGGTCGGGTATCCAGAGGTTGAATTTATGGCTGATGGAACCTGCGAAGATCAGGGCGCCCCCACCGGGCCACCTGCTGATTCCCCCCTGGAGGTCGCACAATACCGTCATCTGGTTGCCTGCCGCGGCTGCCTCACGGATCTCTTCGTAATCCAGGCGAACCGACAGCACCCCGGCATCGGCGCCCGCCTTGCGGTATCCCTGAACGACACTATCGCGGAGATACCACCAGGGAATTAATCGCTCGTAATCGCGGTGGGCGCCGCCGGCGTTAATCGTCTCGTCCCAGACGCCGGTCCCTTCGGCTTGGGCATCCCGCTCGGCGGCCAGGAAGGCTTCATGGTAGAGACGCGAGCGACCGTATTTGGCGAAATAGGGGCTCCATCCCTGTCTGACCGCCTCCAGATTGTAATTCACCCCGTCCTTGTAAACGTAGCAAAGCAGTCTTGCGTAGTTGCCGCGGTGTTTTCGCTTACAGATGGACTCAGGATCGCTGGTGTCGAATTCGATATTCACCTGGATGTCGGCTGTGGGGTAGCCGTCCCCATCGGCGCCGAACCACTCCTTTGCCCATTGGGATGCCCGTCGACCGGCCTCGGTGACCGGCTTCGATCCCCCGGGCCAGCTCTCTTCGGTATCTATACAGGCAAGGCGAAGGGATTCCTCCTCACCATCCAGCATCACTTTGATGGTATCGCCGTCAACGACTTTGGTCAGTTGCAAGGTGTTGATGATGGTTCCGGCCATGATTTTCTCCTCCTGTCCGTTGAAATGAAGAATCAGAGCAACGCAAGGTCCATCAAGTGGAGGACCTTGCCCAGGTCGATGGCATAGGTCCAGTTCTCCTGCTCGCGACCGTGGCGCAGCCTTTCCTGCCAGCCCCCCCAGAGCAGGGCCACCGGCCGGTGTTCTTCATCGTCGGTGACGATAACCTTGCCGCTGTCCCCCTTCCAGGAGAAGGCGTTGCCCGCTTCGCCGATGATCAATAGGTCGGTGTAGATGCTGTAGTATTCGTCGGTGAACTCGTAGGAATATGCCACGATGGTGCCCCGTTGGACCCCGCGGGTGCGTCCCACGCTGATCACCTTACGGCCGATGATCTCCATGGTCTCCGGATCGATGGGTAGCAGGTCCCCGGTGGCGCCGATGGCGTGCAGACCGGGCGCCACGCGACCGGCGAGATGGTCGCCGACCTCCACGAAACCGCAGTCGCAACGCACGTAGGAGCGGCTTTCGTCAATGACACCGTCGTACCATACCTGGTCCGGCTCGTGGGTTCTCGTGTTGGTGGTCTGACCGATGGGAAAGTAGTGATGCCAGGGGTGATAGATGCGGCGGCCCGGGGCGTCGGAGACATGCTGGTTGGTGAGAAAACCGACCCGTCCCGTGGAACGGTGGCGAACGGCAATGCCGGCGGTACCCACGCCGGCATTGTTCCAGTCCTCGACGCCGTCGGGAAAAAAGGCCAGCTGAATGCCGCCGATTAGCCCCACCCGGCCGGAGCGAAGCTCGCTGATGATCTGCCGGTTTTCGGCACCCAACGGGGGCAAGGGATCCATCTCCTCCAGGGAGGGGGCCTTTCCGCCGGTGACCACATCGCTGTAGCACCAACATCCGTCGGCATCCTCGAAGAGATCGGGCGCCCTCTCCTCATCAGGCACCAGCCAGGACAGGGTTTTCTGGGGCACGAAGACGATGATGCAGGGGTGATCGGTGCGCTGGCCATTGGTCCACTTGAATCCCAGGGCCGTTCCCAGATTGCCGTTGACCGCTTCGATCCGTTCCCGGTTGGCCTGGCGGATACGCAGCAGATCGTTGAGGCTTGCGGCCTCGGTTTGGGGGTTGCGGCCCACCTCCGGCGGTTCCAGGGGCGCGATGGCGGCCTTGTATAGGGTGGTCCCCTGGAGGTCACCGCTGACGGTGATGGTGCGGCCGAAGTATTCCAGAAGGTTTAAGGGCATGTACCAGGCTTCGATCATTCCGTGGCGATAGCAGTGGATGCAACCCTGGGAGGCCTGAATCATGTTGTAGCCCACCACCTCACCGGTGACCTGGGTGGGGCCATCCTCGACGACCCTTTCAAAGCGGGCCTCCCATAAATCGCCGTGCAGCCGGCCGCTGACCTCGACGTGACGTCCCTCGTGGGCGCTCAGATCGAGCGGCTGGGGGGCGATGGCCGCCTGGATGGCGTTTTCCCAGCAGGCGACAACGGATTCGCGATAGCGAATGGTGTTGCGTCCGACCACTTGGCCGGAGATCGTTTCACGATTGCTCATGGGACCCTACTTTCCCGAATAAAGATGGAATTATTGCAAATTTAGGTTGTCTTCAATGGTCGTTGGATCTTTCAAACGGCTGTCCGGAATCAAATCGGCGACGCAACTATGGTGTGAGGCATCGGTCAATATATCAACTTCTTTTCGCGACAGAAATGGGGCGGCACAACAGACCCTGTGTGCCACCACTGCTGACTTGGCGGCTTCAATTGCTTCGATTCATGAATAACAATTGAGAAAGAAAAATCGGTTGGCGCTGATAAATCAGAATAGCGCCAGATCGTTGCAACGGTCAAGGTAATATTCACTATCGACTGGGTTTGGTCGATCCATAGGCTATCTACATATCACCAAAAAATGTCGAGCTGTGCGGACCACTCCAAACCTGGATATGACATAAAAGGGTAACCCAAAAGTAAGCCTTTGAAAACATTCCAGATTTAACTGGACAACCTTAAAGATGTGTGCGATGTTTTGGTAGATCACTATCTCAAACCCCGAGACGGAGGCTACCAATGAGCAAATATAAAATCGAAGTTACTGTGAACATTGTTGAATGTGATGAGGAAACAGTCGCTAAGCCCATTGAACTGGAAGATGGATGTTATCAATACACCATAAACGGTGATTCCGGTGAAAGTATAGACGACTGCCAAATAGCAGTTTTAAATACAGCGTATCCTGCGATAAGAGATGCCATAGCACGACACATGGAAAAGGTATCCAAAAAAAAAGTCCTGACTTTTAGTGGAGCTAAGCAGCTTGGGGTAAATGAGCACCCATATCTGGTTGATGGCGCCGTGGGACGTTTTACGTTTGATACTCATTTCGCATT
>DEIP01000178.1:0-2093 GCA_002352605.1 Desulfobacteraceae bacterium UBA2771
GGAGCCTTGGCTCAAAGTAATGTTGGTATTGCAGTTTCTGAGAACGTTAATAGTAAATCATCATTCACCTTAGTATAGAGTCCTGAGTGTGATTTTGAAGCGCCTGGCGTAACAAATATCAAGCATGTCCATTTTGCATAGGTACTTGGGTTTTGTGCTAAAAAGGAAATTATTTTGAATCATCAACGAAGAATGAAAACCGCTATAATCTCGCTTATCTTGAGTATGACCTTGTGTGCATGCGGTGGGGGCGGTGGAGATAGCACCCCGACCCCGTCTCCAAATGTGGGCCCGGTTGCCAACGCAGGTGTTCCACGAGTCGTGCATCCCGGTTCAGAAGTCTTGCTTGATGGATCTTCGAGCCGCGACGAGGATGGCGAGATCGTCTCCTATCATTGGGAACAGACTACAGGATCAACCGTCGACCTCGTTGATAAAGATACTAGTTCTGCCCGGTTCGTCGCACCGGAGGCGGACAGCAGGGAAGAGTTGGCCTTTAAGCTCATCGTTCTGGACGACGCCGGCGCGCAAGATGAAGACGACGTACCCATTACGGTGAACATCAAACCGGTCGCCGATGCCGGACCGGATCAAACGGTAACCTTATCAGATCCGGATACCAGCACCATTACCCTGACCGGCACGTCCGATGACAGTGACGGTATCGTCGTATCCCACCAATGGGTGCAAACCGGAGGGCCCGGCGTAACCCTGACGGGTGCCAACACGCCAGCCGCCACCTTTACCGTTCTCGCCACGACGCAAGCCTATACATTCAGCTATACGGTTACCGACGATGATGGCGCCCAACAGTCTGATACAATAACGATTTTTACCACCATGATTATTTTTTCAGATTCATTTTCCGACGGATCCAACTGGAGCTCCAGATGGACCGATGTAACTACAGGAAGCCCAGGGAATTGGATTGTGGATAGTGGTGGACTGCTTCAGCAAAATGCGGTAATCGAATCTCAGAAATCCTATCACACTGGAACCGCTGCCGTCCTTTCAATCATCAGTGGACTATCCGATTACCGTTTCAGCGTGAATATCACCCCATTGCCCAACAACACTGCCGGCGGTGAAAGTGAAGGCAATGATGTTGGCATAATAGTCCGGCGTCAAGACGATCAAAACTACTATCGCGTATCGATGAATGCCAAACAAGGATTCACCCGTTTTGAGCGTTTAAAAAACGGAATCTTCAAGACACTGGCTGTCAATGCGATCGGATATGTCGAGAATCAACCGGTGACCATGACGGCCGACGTCAACGGCGACACCATCGTTATTTTGATCGATGGCGATCCGGTTTTCGCCACGGTGGATGATACTATTCCTTCCGGAACGGTCGCCCTTTACTGTCAGGACAAAGCCCGGTTCGACGATGTCATACTCTCCGAGCCCCCCTTGCAACCGGCCATCGTCGTCTCCTCACCCCTTGCCTATTCCGTCGCATTGACTATAGACGATAGCGACACCCTCCCCGCCAAAGCCGTGGTGCTCAATCCCCCCCCCGGCGGCAGCGTTGTGTTCACTCTGGATGGCGGCAGCGAAATCGTTGCAACTGCTTCGGGCAACGAGCATTCCGTCCTGTTCACCAATGTGGCCGATGGTGAGCACGAGGTGACGGCCATCCTGAGGGACGCCGATGGTAAGGAAGTTAACGGCGACATCAATTCGACGGTCGGCACCGGCGGAGATTATTATATCACCGTTGGAGACAGCATCACCAAAGGGTTGGGAGACGCCAATCCGTGGAATAATGATTCGGCCGATGGACGCATCGTGGCCATCCAGGGGTACCAGGCAGCCCTGGCCGATGCCCTGACGACAACCGGCCGGCCTCAAATCGTATTTAACGAAGGAATCGGCGGCGACATCGCATCAGGATTGAACAGTAAAATCAGTTCCATTCTTGAGCGTCACCCGGGAGCCAACAAGGTGCTGATGATGATCGGCACCAACGACTCCGACATCCCTGTTGATCCAATTGACTTTAACAACCAAGTGGCGAATATAGCGTTTAAAATCGATGGCATATACAACAAAGAAGTTTGGATTGCCAAACCGATGCCCACTTATGTAAA
>DEIP01000178.1:2131-5298 GCA_002352605.1 Desulfobacteraceae bacterium UBA2771
CACCGCCGATCCGACTGACGGCATCCGGCTGGGTCCCAATTTCTACACGGTGTTTAATAATATAAGCCTTTACGCAGACAACCTGCACCCCAACGATGCCGGGTATCAGTTTATGGCCAACGAATGGCAAAATAAATTGCCATAACCCCGATATGGCTTAATCCCAATGCTCAACCGTGATATTTTCGACGACTGCAAGTTTTCTGAACAGCGATCAACCGGAATTGAGTTTATCGAACCGATATCGGAATGATCTCAAGCTCAACCCTAAAAGATCCGCTGCTTTTTTTTTGTTGCCGTCGGCACACGCCATGGCCTTTTCAAGATAAGCCCGCTCAATTTCTTCGAGGATATTATCCAGGGACACACCGTGGGCCACCTCATCGAGGTCAAATCGTCGGTTGCCTACCCCCTCGATCCATCTCTTTTTATGAATGGACATGGCCAGGCTATCCGGCAACAATATATTGGTATTGGACAGAGCCACGCTTCGTTCGATCAGGTTTTCCAACTCGCGGATGTTGCCGGGAAAGTCATATTTTTTTAGCAGATCGATGGCATAGGATGACAATTTGGTGACCCGCTTTCCTAATTCTTTGGAATATTTTTCCAGAAAATGCTGGGCCAGGGGCAGCAGGTCGCCCTTCCTTTCTCTTAGAGGCGGCATTTTGACTTCAATCACATTGAGTCGATAGAAAAGATCTTCGCGAAACCCCCCCTCGATCACCTCATCTTCCAGCTTCTTATTGGTGGCAGAGATGATGCGGATATCCACCGAAATATCCTTGGTACCGCCCACCGGCCTGAATACGCGTTCCTGCACCGCCCTTAGCAGTTTCACCTGCATGGAGACGCTCAATTCGGCAACCTCATCCAGAAAGAGTGTTCCGGTGTGGGCAACTTCCATCAGACCCATTTTGTCCGCCGTAGCGCCGGTAAATGCACCTTTGCGGTGTCCAAAAAATTCACTTTCAAGTAGGGTTTCAGGGATTCCGCCGCAATTAATGGTTACAAAGGGTTCATCCACCCTGTCGCTTTGTTCGTGAATCGCCTTGGCGATCAACTCTTTTCCCGTGCCGCTCTCTCCGGTAATCAAGACACTGGACCGCGTATTGGCCACTTGACGAATCATTTCGTAAATATGGCGCATTCGCGGGCTGTTGCCGACAATCTTGCCGAAATGAACACTCTGCTTTAATTCGTTGTCGATGGCGCGTTTTTCTTTGTCCAGGGTCTTTCGCTCCAGTGCATTGGCAATGGCCTGGAGCAACTCATCGTTGTCGAAGGGTTTGGGCACATAATCAAAGGCGCCTTGATTCATCGCTTCCACAGCCGTCTCAGTAGATGCAAAAGCGGAAATCATGACCACTGTGGCATGGGGGTTTTTCTTTTTCGACGCTTTGAGAACCTCCAAACCGGTCATGTCACCCAAACGGATATCACACAGCAGCAGATCGTATTTTTCCTTTTCAATTTTGGAAAGCGCCGTTTTCCCATTATCGGCGCAGACGACCTGATATCCTTCTTTTTTGAGTATGAGTTCGAGGATTTCACGCATGCTCCGATCATCATCCACAAGAAGGATACGGTACTGGTTATTGACCATCAGATGGCTCCGCGTTTTGTTTTCGATGGAGAACAATTCGGTCAGCCCGAGGGATTCCGGCTGGATGCAAAGATCGATATCCGAACCCGGACGGTATATGCCCATGGCTCGGGACCCGTAACAAGCCCCTATTCAAGCAGATGCCCCAACCGGTTCCATCGGACACCAAAATCTTCCTTGTTCCAAGACCAGTAGATGATAAAGGCTTTTCCTTTTACCGCCACGAGGTCAACAAACCCCCAAAAACGGCTGTCGTATGAGAAATCCCGGTTATCACCCATCACGAAGAGCTTTCCTTCCGGCACGGTGATCGGTCCCAGGTTATCCCTGGGTTGTGCCCGTGCGGCGTATATCTTCGGGTCCTTATGAATGCCGTGGCCATTGTCGACCAAGAGATCGTTAACAAAAAGTTTTTTATTGCGGATGTCGATTACGTCTCCCGGGATGCCGACGACCCGCTTGATGAAATCTTTGCTAGGGTCTTCGGGAAACTCAAAGACAATGATATCACCCTTTTGCGGATCATTGATGGGGATCATCGTTTTTTTCATAAAGGGCGCTTTTACCCCGTAAATGAACTTATTGACCAAAATGTGATCACCAATCAGCAGTGTGTCCTTCATCGATCCGGAGGGAATTTTAAACGCCTGGACCACAAATGTGCGGATGAACAGTGCCAGGATGATAGCAACGACGATCGCTTCGATATTTTCACGCAATGCCCCTTTTTTCTTGGGTGCGGCATCGGTTTCTTCACGTTTTTTCAAAATGTCGGCAATCCTTTCCGGTTTAATAATTAAAAAGAAAAATCCCCAAGCGCAGCAAAAGATTGGCGAACATCCCTGCCAGGATATCATCTAATACGATTCCCGGTCCACCGGGGATTTTCTTATCAACCCATCGGATCGGAAAAGGCTTTAGTATATCAAATATCCGGAACAATGCAAATCCCCCAATAACGAAGAGAGGCGAAAACGGCAAGGCAAACAGTGTCACTGCCATACCGCAGATCTCGTCCACGACCACCTGTTTGGGGTCCTTCTGCGCCTCTAATTTTTCAGCGGCATGGGCAATCCAGGTGGAAAATACAACCAGCACCAAAACGAAAATCAGCGCCGCGTCGCCGCGCATTAAAGAAATAAGCCAGCACAGGGGCAAGGCCGCAAGCGAACCGAAGGTTCCCGGTGCAACAGGAGAAAAGCCAATCAGACCTCCGGTTGCCAGAAAAATTATCGATTTTTGCTTAAGCGTCTGCATGGGCGTCTACCCCAATGTTGCATACGTTAGGGTGATTTTTTATAGCACATTAACCTAAGGGCTCGCGCAAAAATAACTTCACATTTTCGCATCTCAGCTTCAGCCCATCTTTGGCTGATACCTCACTCTCAAAAGTCTCGAAATAGCTCGCTATTCCTGTGGTTTTGCTCTCTCGGATCAGCAAAACCTGGACCAAATCTGAGCGCCAATTCTGCGAAGTTATTTTTTCGCGAACCCTTAGGTTGTGTTATTCCTTCAGCGCCCCTTTGAATTGCGGTTTTCGTTTTTCAAGAAAGGCGCGGCT
>DEIP01000174.1 GCA_002352605.1 Desulfobacteraceae bacterium UBA2771
TATCCAGGAATACGCTGAATTGGACAAGGAGGTACTCTCCTTGTTGTGTGAAGAATCCTACGATGCCGAATTGATCAAAACTGCCCTGGATAAGGATCGCAATGCACTGATTCAGGCCCTTCGCACCCATAACATGTATCCGCCGGGGGGCTACACGGAACGTATTGCCGACGCCATCGTCGCCATGTTCCGGCCCGGTGCCGACACCGCTGCCGAAATCTTATTTGAAGAGCGGGAAATGTTCGACGCCATGGAAGAAGAGGCAATTGACGAACCGGATGATGACGGTGACAATGCGGCGATGGGAGTGGATGATCTGCTCGATGATGAAATAAGTGATGATTTCGAAGGAAAAGGAATTATCAAAAATCTGAAAAATTCCATAAAAACCGCCGATGAGGATACTGGCATCGACGATGCCTGACCCCTGATCCCGGTCAACACCAATGAGACCCAACGCGCCCGTGTCGGCATGGGGCGCCTTTTCCATTGCATCGAATCCCACCCTGTACATAATTGTTTCGCCGGAGATTCCAACCAGTTTGAACAATAGGAAAAAGGTGCTTTTTACCCTGACTTGCTCCGGCCTTCCATTTATGGGTGGCGCCGCTTATTTTAAGCTGGTGCAACAGCGCCTCCAGACCTGTCGTAGACAGGCCAGATGTGTCCGTATGCACGCCATGGCAAAGGCCGTCGTGCTGCCGACGGGAGTGGCGTCCATGCCGGCACCTGCTACCTGCCGGTTCAATTTACCGCCATGAGTGACGGGTACCAGGTCGCCCGGCAGGAAGCGGTGAGCATGGCCCCGGGTCGGATCGGCGTGGTGACCCTCGACGAGGAGAATCCGATCCTGCCCAAAAATCGCCGGCAGCGATCCGGAGCAGGAACGACAGCGTCTCCTGACGCCCTATTTTTATGCCGCTTGATCATGGCTTGAACCGTTGATCGATCCATGCTACCAAACTCCCTTACCGGTTTCCCGATGTCCGATTATTCGCTTCATACGGTACCTCCCGTGGAAAATGAAGGCCCAACGTTGTGGGTACGGAAAGAACGGAAGCGATGACGAATGACCCTGTGCCAGGCCATGGAAAAGGTGCCGGTAACGGTCATTCTCGGCGTGGAACCCGAAGATATCAACACCTTGAGCATGGAGCTGACCGAAACAACCAAAAACCGGATGGAAGATATCATCCGCATGGTACTGGGCGACTATGTCATCGTGCATGCCGGCTTCGCCATCAAAAAGCCGAACGAAGAATCGGCCATGGAAACCATCCGACTCCTCAGGGAGGCCGCCGCCTTTGTGAACAATCTGGAAGCCGGAAAAGGATAGCGTCCAACACGGACCATGACAAACACACCAACGGAAAATCGCCTGGAAATCAACGGGATCGTTCAGGGCGTGGGCTTTCGCCCATTCATCTACCAGTTGGCCAACCACCACGGCCTGAAGGGGGAAGTGGCCAATACCGCCACCGGTGTCTCCCTGATTCTGGAAGGCCTGCAAAACGACATCCGGCAGTTCATAGACGATATCCCCTACGACCGGCCCAAAACCAGCATGCGGCACTTTGGCATGTGCCCCTTGTGTCAGGCCGAATATGACGATCCCGACAATCGACGATTTCATGCTCAGCCCAACGCCTGCCCGGTCTGCGGCCCCCGGGTGACCCTTTGTGATGCCGGCGGAAAGCCCGTCGACACCGTCGATTCCATCGCCGACGCCGCCAACCGGCTCAGGCAGGGGCGCATCGTGGCCATCAAGGGGCTGGGTGGTTTTCACCTGGCCGTGGATGCCACCAATGCCGGGGCGGTGGCACGCCTTCGCCGGCGCAAGCACCGCGAGGAAAAACCGTTGGCCTTCATGTGTGCCGACCTGAACCACATCCGGGCCATCGCCCGTGTGGGGGAAACGGAAGCGCGGCTGCTGGTGTCCATCCAGTGCCCCATCGTCCTGCTGGAAAAGCGGCCGCACACGCCCGTTGCCGAACCGGTATCACCGCGCAACCGTTATTTCGGTATCATGCTGCCCTACGCGCCCCTGCATCATCCATCTGTGCGTTGCTGGGCGTCGACCCCCTTTACGTGGCCAACGAGGGCAAGCTGCTGGCCTTTGTGCAGGCGGATCAGGCCGACCAGATGCTGATGGTAATACGCCAATCCCCCTACGGTGAGGACGCCTGGATCATTGGTGAAACCACCGACGATCATCCGGGCCGCGTTTATATGAAAACCCGCATCGGCGGCGAGCGCATCGTGGATATGCTCACCGGAGAGCAACTGCCATGCATATGCTGATTTTTTGTCGACCCGTCCTCTTGCGTGCGGCCGTGCTCACCCTCGGGATGCTGACGGCACTGCTCTTCACGGCCTGCCAAGCGAGAAAGGAGCTGCGCCTGTCCGGCGAGACCATGGGCACCACCTATCACATCAAGGTGGTGGTCGGCCTGTTCACGTTTGGTGCCGATTTGCAGAAGAAAATCGACGACCGTCTGGCCGCCATCAACCGCAGTATGTCCACCTACGACCCCGCCAGCGAGATCAGTCGATTTAATGCCATCGAATCAACATCCGCATCCTTTTCGCCGTCGGATGATTTTCTCAACGTGTTGCAGGTGGCCGCCGAACTGCACAGGCTTACCGACGGGGCGTGGGACGGCACCCTGGACCCGTTGGTCAACCTATGGGGTTTCGGACGCCAAGGCACCGTGAACCGGATCCCACCGGACGATGAAATTCAACATGCCCTGGCCCGGGTAGGCTTTGGTCGAATCCGCCTGAACCCGTCGGGCACCATCGGCAAGACGAACCCCGCCGTGACCCTGGACCTGGCCTCCATCGCCAAGGGATACGGTGTGGATGCCATCGTCCGGCTGCTGGGAGACCAGGGTTTTGCAGACTTTCTGGTGGAGATCGGCGGTGAAGTTTACGCCCGCGGTCACCGCAAAGATGGTCGCCCCTGGCGGATCGGCATCAACCGCCCGGACAGGCATGCCGCGATCAATGATGTCTATCGGGCCGTTCCCCTCACGGACCAGGCCATGGCCACCAGTGGAGACTACCGCATTTTCTTCCGGATCGGCGATCAGTCCTTCGGGCACATTCTCGATCCGCGAACCGGCCGGCCGGTGACAAACAACGTGGTAAGCGCCACGGTGGTGGCGGCCAACTGCACGGTGGCCGACGGCCTGGCCACGGCCCTGATGGTCATGGGACCGGTTAAAGGCGTGGCATTGGTCAATCGTTGGCCATCGGTGGCGTGTCTCATCGTGGTTCGACAGCACGATGGCACCATCACGGACTACCCGTCCAGCGGATTCGTGATCGATTGACGGCATCGCCGAAGGGATCGGTGGGTATGCAAGGGCGGAATCATAGTTGACAAGCACGCACGCGTCATATATTTATCAACAATATCCATGATATTGATAGGTTATGTTTTTTAGGAGAACTTTTAAGACCAAGCGGCCAAGGGGTTTTTCCGGACCATCATCGGCCCGCTAATCCAAAGGAAGGTGAAATGTGGAAATAGCCGTTCTGCTCAAACAGGTTCCGGCCACCGAATCGCTGATTGAAGTTGCCGAAAAGGGCGCCGGCATCAAGACCGATGGCATCAAATGGGTGATTAACCCTTACGACGAATTGGCCATTGAAGAGGCCCTTCAGATCCGCGGCGAGGCCGGCGGAACGGTCACCGTTTTTTCCCTGGGACCGGAGAAGGCCGTGGAGGCGCTTCGCACGGCACTGGCCATGGGCGCGGACACCGCCGTGCGCATCGACCCGGAAGGTAAGGTGCTGGACGGTTTGGGCACGGCCAGGGTGCTTGCCGGGGAGTTGAAAAAGGGTGATTTCGACCTGATCGTCGCCGGTCATCGAGCCGTGGATGACGATAATTTCCAGGTGGGTCCAGCCGTTGCCGAATTGATGGGGATTCCCCACATCTCCATGGTGATTCGTCAGGACCTGTCAGAGGGGAAGATCCGTTGTGCCCGGACCATTGACGGCGGCATACTCGTGCTGGAAACCGCCTTGCCGGCGCTGATCACCACCCAACGCGGCCTCAACGAGCCCCGCTATGCCAGTCTGCCGGGAATCATGAAAGCCAAGAAAAAGCCAATTGATACACGCGTCCTTTCGGAAACCGGAACCGATCCGGGAGAACCCATGGTCGAGACCATTGCCATGCGTCCGCCTCCCCAGCGAAAGGAGGGCCGGATCATCGAGGGAGAGCGTGCGGCCGACAAGGCGGCGGCGTTGGTCAAGGCCCTTCGGGAAGAGGCCAAGGTCATCTGATCGTGAGGAGACCGGCTGTCGCGTTTACTATCAAGAGATTGCCCGATGAAAATTCCGACGCATGATCGGGCGCCACCATACAGGGAGAATACTTATGTCACAGGGAATACTGGCTATCACCGAACAGGTTGACGGCGCCTTTAAAAATATTTCATTTGAAGTCGTTTCCGCCGGCAAGAAGATTGCCGAAAGTATCGGCGGACAGCTAACCGCAGCGGTCATGGGGTCCGGCATCGCGGCCATTGCCGAGCAGGTGGCCGAATACGGGGCCCAGCGGATAATGGTCGCCGATCATGAAGGATTGAAAGACGGTCTGTCGGATACCTGCACCCAGGCGGCGGCCCAACTGGTTGCCCGATCCAATCCGGCCGTGGTGGTTATCGGTGCTACCTCACTAGGCAAGGACATCGCCGCCCGGCTCTCGGCTCGATTGAGCGCCCCCCTGGCCATGGATTGTGTGGATGTCCGCGTCGACGCCGGCCAGGTGATCGCCACACGCCCCATGTACGGCGGCAAGGTTTTGGCAGACGTGAGTCTGTCCGGCACACCGGCCATCGTCGCCATCCGTCCCCGGGCCATGGAGGCGGTGGCCACCCCGGGTGCCGGCGAGGTGGAAAAGGTGGATATCGATTTGGCGGATACCACGATGAGCCTGATCGAGAAGCAGATGGAGACAGGCAAGATTGAACTGACTGAAGCCGATGTGGTCGTCACCGGTGGACGGGGCATGGGCGGAGATAATTTTGCCGTGGTCGAAACCCTGGCCAAGACTCTGGACGGCGCCGTGGGCGCCTCCCGCAGCGCCGTGGACGAAGGCTGGCGGCCGGTGTCCGATCAGGTGGGGCAAACCGGCAAGGTGGTGGCACCCAACCTCTACATCGCCTGCGGGGTTTCCGGCGCCATTCAGCATCTGGCCGGCATGGCCTCATCCCGGGTGGTGGTGGCTATCAACAAGGATCCCGAAGCGCCCATTTTCTCCAAGTGCGACTTTGGCATCGTGGGCGATCTGTTCGACGTCGTTCCGGCGGTGACGGCAGAAATTGAAAAACTGAAAGGTTAGGATCGCGAACTTTATAAAGTGAATCCAATTACTTGTCTATCCGTCTGTTATCTGCGTTACATCAACGGCCACACACAACCCGTATGCAACCGTTGATGTGCCTTGAATACGAACGGATATCTTTCGCAATTATCGTTCACTTTATTTCGTCCCCAATCCTTAGCTACACGTTTAGCCATTATACACTTATATGCTTAATTTCCGCATAGGCGAAAGGTCGTCCGAAAGATCGGGTGGCCTTTTGACTTTTCAAATGGTTATTGGTAGATGGGTGCGGTGTCGATGGGCGACTTCAAATTGAGGATCATGACGGCTTCCGGTTTTACTGAAACATATGCAGCTATACATTGAAAGTCTGGGCTGTGCCCGCAATCAGGTGGACAGCGAAAACATGGCCGGACGGCTGCGCCGGGCCGGCTGGTCTCTGACCGGCGAACCGGCCGATGCCGCCGTGATCGTGGTCAATACCTGCAGCTTTGTGGAATCGGCCATCAACGAATCCATCGACACCATTCTCGAGTTGGCCCGCTTCAAAAAAAAGGGGCGCTGCCACCGGCTGGTCGTGGCCGGATGCCTGCCGGAACGTTTCCGGGAGGCCATTGCCGAAGCCCTTCCCGAGGTCGATCAATTTTTGGGTACCGGGGCCTTTACGCGCATTGTGGACGCCGTGACCGGCGGCCTACCCGACGGGACCTGCCTGCTGCCGGATCCGGACAGCATTCCCATCGACCGGACCACGGCCCGGGAACGGACCCGGTCCCCCAGCGCCTACCTAAAAATTGCCGAGGGGTGCAGCCGCCACTGCACCTATTGCATCATCCCCCGGTTGCGGGGTCGCCGGAAAAGTCGCCCCATGGCGCATATTTTGGACGAGGCGCGCCGGCTGATTGCTGCCGGTGTCAAAGAGTTGAACCTGGTGGCCCAGGAAACAACCTTTTACGGGCACGATCTGCCCGAGCCGGTGGGGTTTGACACCCTGCTGGCCCGCCTCGCCAAACTGGCCGGAAACGTCTGGATCCGGTTTTTGTACGGTCATCCGGAGAGCATCAGCGACCGTGTGATCGAGACGGTTGCCGCCCACGACAACCTGTGCCCCTATTTCGATCTGCCCGTTCAGCATGCGGCCGCCAATGTATTGAAGAAAATGGGACGCAAATATGATCGGCGGCTGTTGCGGAATCTATTTGACCGCATTCGATCACGGGTGCCCGGTGCCGCCATCAGAACGACCCTGATTGTCGGATTTCCCGGAGAAACAGACGCCGATTTTCAGGAGCTGACGGAATTCGTGGAACGGGTCCGTTTCGACCACCTGGGGGTGTTCACCTATTCCGATTCCGAAGACCTGCTCTCCCATCGGTTGCCCGGGCACGTGTCCGCAAAGGTGGCCCGGTTCAGACACGACACCCTCATGGCAAGGCAGATGGAAATCTCGGCCGACAACCTGGCATCCATGATTGACAAAACCGTGCCGGTATTGATCGAGGCGAATCCCGAGCCCCATCTTTACGAGGGCCGATCCAACCGCCAGGCCCCCGAGGTAGACGGCTTGACCTTTGTCAGGACGCAACCGGGCGGTCCTGGGGCAACGGTTGGACAGATGGCAATTGTCAAAATAACGGAAACCCTGGAATACGACTTGATCGGACATCTGAAATGAGTGACCTGAAAGATAAAATAATGATTGCCGTCAGGGATGATTTTGCGGCCATCGAAAAAGCATTGGCTGAGAACATGAATCCCTATTTCGATCTGGTGTCTCAAGTGGCCGGACATATCCTCTTTGCCGGCGGAAAACGGTTGCGGCCCCTGTTGATGGTTCTGTGTGCCCGACTCTGCGGATACACGGGCCATCAGGCAGCCCGATTTTCCATCATTTTCGAATTCCTACACACCGCCTCCCTGTTACACGACGACCTGGTGGACGGGGCTGAGATGCGGCGAGGCCGACAGGTGGCCAACCAGAAGTGGGATAATTCCACGGCGGTGCTCACCGGAGACTTCCTTTTGGCCCGGGGGCTCTCCATCGCAGCGGCTACGGGTCTTCGCGAGGTGATCGAAACCATCGCCCAAATCACCGAAAACATGTCCCAGGGGGAAATCCGTCAATTGGAGAAAAAGGGGGATATCAGCCTTACCGAAAACGATTATTTAGAGGTGATCCGCTGCAAAACCGCGGTGCTTTTCCAAGGGGCCTGTCGGACCGGCGCCCTAGTGGCCGGTGAAAATGCGGATATGGTGCAAGCGCTGACCGACTACGGGTATCACCTGGGACTGGCTTTTCAAATGGCCGATGACCTTCTCGATTACACGCAGGATTTTGGTTCTTTGGGCAAACATGCCGGCGCCGACCTGAGGGAGGGGAAACTGACCCTGCCCTTGATCCATGCCCTATCCCGGGCGCCGGGGAAGGATAAGAAACGCATGGTTGCCATCATCGCAAACCCGGATTTTACCCCCACCGAGTTTACCGACTTGGTAGAGATGCTGAAATGCCATGGGGGTATCGCTTATACCGAAGCGCAGGCAGCGGCCCACATCAAAAAGGCCAAGCAGATGCTGGATCCCTTTGACAACAGTGTGACAAAGGGAACCTTGGCCGACATTGCCGATTATGCGCTGGTCCGCAACGCATAAGGAGGAAACCATGTCCGATCATGATATGACAAAAAAGTGGGTGAAGCGAATCTGCCTTACCCTTGTTTTGGCATTTGTTGTCACCGGCAGCAGCTACGCAGAAACGAATCGCGTCGTGAAGCAGCTGAAGGTATTGGGAACGGCCGTTATCCACAAAAAGAATCTGGCGGACGGGCGGCAGAACGCGGTGGATGACGCCTTGGTTGCCGCCGTGGGCCGGGTCGTCATGGAGATGCTCACCAGCGAGACCGTGGTCAGACGATTCCAGCAGATCAACGACCGCATCCTGGCCGAACGGGATAACTACGTCCTGAACTACCGGGTGCTTACCGAATTCGTATCCGGCACCACGATCAGAACCCTGGTACAGGTGAACGTTGCCGCGGACCGGGTCAGCCGGGATCTTTCCCGCCTGGGCCTGGCCTTAGCCGATGCGGTGGTTCCGAGGATCCTCTTCATGGTGGCCGAAAGAAATGTGATGGATTCCGGTTTTTCCTATTGGTGGGGGGACACGAGCGTGCCGGGTCGGACGATTAGTGAAGCGGCCATGGCCGCTGCGCTTCAGGCAACCGGTTTCGATATCATCGATTCGCCTGATTTGAGTTCGCCGTTGGGGCTTCATGTGAATGCATCGGAGGCGCAAATGGTGGCGCTGGCAGGACGGTTGGGTGCCGATGTGTTGATTGCCGGTTCCGCAACCGCTGCGGCCGCACCCAATACCATGGGGGAGACCCTGAAAGCCTTTGAGGCGGTCGTCGAAGCGCGTGCGTTCAACGTCCAGACCGCTCAGCCGATTGGCAGCACAAGCCGGAAAGCCGTGGTTTCCGGTCAGGATGAAGTCAAGGGTGGCCGCGAAGCCCTGGCCGGTGCCGGGGCTTTGGCCGGTGATGGACTGGCTCGGCAGGTCATGGCCGCCTGGCAGCAGGATAAGGACCGCAGCGCCGTCATCGAGGTGGCCGTGGAGGGCACCGACGGCCATATAGCCAGCTTCGTCCGCCTGCGAACGGCCATCGCCTCACTTTCAGGCGTCAAGGAATTAAAGATGAAATCGATGTCGGCGGACCGGGCCGTTATGGCCGTCAATTACCAGGGCAGCACCCGATCTCTGGCCGATACGGTGCTGTTGAAGACCTTCAGCAGTTTCGGTATCGACATCTTTGAGGTGACGCCCGAGGCGATCCGCATGCGTCTGGTGCACCGGTGATCCCGATCCCATGAATGCCGGACGTTCAAACACAGCCATCAATGTCCCCGACATCCTGACGCTGATCCGGCTTCGCTGACACCGCCTTTCGTTATCCTGCTACTTCGGAACCAGCGATGGGCTGACGGTTATCGATTTATCCAAGGCCCTGAAGCATCTTGTTGGTGTGGATCTGTGGCTCATTTTCCTTGACAGCGGCATGATCACTTGGTACTAAATCGACTTCATGTAGGCGCGTAGCTCAGGGGGAGAGCGCTTCCCTGACACGGAAGAGGTCGGTGGTTCAAATCCACTCGCGCCTACCATTGCCGAGATTGAGCCTGGTCATAATGTTCATTAATTTATGACCAGGCTTTTTAGTTTCCGCGCTGTTCTTTCATTTCGCGGTGAGCCCGGCGTCGATCAAAGGCTGGACCGTGCCACTGATGTGGGATCATATTCTATTCGTAAACTCAATATTCCATCAAATCAAAAACTCCAGCTTACTTGAGCATATCATGCGGGTTGCAGGAGGCGTCAATCCGACAGCCTTCCACCGACTCAGCCAATTCGCCGCCAGGGCTGTCTGAAGATCAGGGCAATCATGGCGGTGATCATAAACAGAATGGCGGCGCCCATGTGGGTGAAGTTGGAGGTCATCAGCACTTCCAGCGGAAAGTGAACGCCCGGCAGATTCTTAATGACCATGACCATACCCGTAAGCAGGACGAAAGCCAAAAGCACACCCCTGATTTTTCCGGACAGGGTCAGCCGGCCCACCGGTAGCCGCCCCGGCATCAGGGCGGTCGTAAGTGCGTAGACACCGATGGCCGACAGCAGGCTGCCGGCCAGGATATGGACATTGACGTTGATGAAAAAATTCCCCGACCATCCCATCCCCGGCACGTTGGCCACATAGTAGCGCCCATACAGGGGCATGTTGCCGAAGCCGGTGAACAGGGCCACCGCCGCCGCCAGTCCATACGTTGTTTTCAGTAAAGGATGGGACTCAGTCTTCATGCCGCCCCTCCTTTGCGCCGCCCTTGGAATTCCCCAGGCTGATGAATCGAGCCAGGGCACCGGCCACCCCGGCCACCGGAGCAATGGCCAGCGCCAGGGCCATGTTGTTGGCCGACGCCATGCTGTCCGCCACCGCTGCCAGGTGAGGCAATCCCGGTCCCCTGTCGATGGTCTTGTTGAGCACATCGAAAGGCACCGGCGATACATAAATGGTGTTGGTGCCCCCGTTTTCCGTTTCACCGTAAATGTATCCGTCCATCTCTTCGGCCAGGGCATGTGCCTTTGCTACGATCTCCTGCCGGGGGCCGATCTCCTGAACATCCTCGGGACAGACCGCGATACAGGCCGGCAGCTCACCAGCCTGTAGACGATTATAGCAGCGATCGCACTTGTACATGACGCCGTTTCCTGCGTACTGGGGCAGTAGGTCCAGATGCAGCCCCACACCGGACTGACGTTCGGGGATATTCCAGGGACACACAGCCTTGCATTTGGCACCTCCCATGCAAACATCCGGGTGAATGCGTACGATACCGTCGGATTGGGTAAAGGCCGCGCCGAAAGGACACAGATTGCTGCACGGGGCGTTGCTGCAGTGCATGCAGCGCCGGGGAATGTTGATTTCAAATTCCTCGCCGTTGTATTCACCGAATGCTTGCTGAATGAACAGCCAGTTGTAGGGCGTCAGCCGGTCGTCAACCGCCTGCTTTTCAGGCGATGACCAGTCGGCAATTTTTACCTTGTTTCGGGGCAGCATGTCGGGCATGGGGCCTTCGGGTTGCGGGAACTTCTCTTCATTGACCTCCCGGCAGGCTTCCACGCAGGATCCGCAGGCAACGCACTTTTGAAGATCCAGCAGGGTGCACCATTCGACATCGGCGGCACCGGCAGCCCGGGCATGAGGCACGCCAGCCACGGCCGCTGCGCCGGCGGTCAAAAGGCCGGCTTTGATAAAAGACCGCCTGGACAACTTGTTCGGCATTACAACCCTCCTTGATTTCGGTAGTTTTTTCCGGGTGCCCACGCGCCACCCAACATCGCCGGTGAACGTTTATCCCATAAAGAAGCGGCACCACGAACGAAAGGTGCTTATTAAGGAGAGCCCATTATCGTCAACGGGTTACAACCAAGTTCTCGTATTTCATTTCCGCTTGCTACCTATAGTGATTCATTATATGGCATCTTCATAGCTCGTGTCCATCCCTGAATTTTAATGAACCTGATGAAATCGTAAAGTCTATGCGAAAAAACTTTGCATCACCTTACTGAATTCCTCTCCACGCCAGGCGGTGGAGGGGCTTGTTTCTTCAGATACGAGAATGTCCGGTCTCAAAAAGGGTAAAAAATCAGAGACCCGTGGGATAATTACTCTTACCACCGGGAAATTCAACACCGGATGGGTGTGGTTTAATATTATACACTCTGTATTGAAAAGTCCGCATATCCTTTTGATTTCCTCAATCTCGCCAAGAACATCTTTGAACGTGATGTTCGTGTAAGTCCGAATTTCTCCTTGCTCAAGAAATGAGATGTCTTTTGCAGAAACACCGCATTTCATCAACATGTAAAAATCATTAACCTGAGATCTATGGACTACCGGTCTATCCAACTGTGGCCGGGATGCCAATAGTGTTTCTCGACCTTGCATGCTCTCCGTAAAGCACCTCGTCAGACCTTCGTCCAGATTGAAAGACACCCCCGGTATCAATATTCTATGTTCCAGACGGTCGGAACGTAAGTTGTTGTTGATGAACAGAACGCCTATGCAGGGCAACAGTCCACCAAGAGAAAGATCCTTGATTATTACATCGACATTCTTTCCGTGATAGAATTCAATCATATCCTTTATGGCCGCATTGTTCAGAGAGTCAATGTCGATTGAGGGGACTGTTTTTTCAGGCTTGATTATTTGTATTTGGGCATGACGTTCAAATATCTCACATGATGCCTGAATCATTGCTTCTTCGATGGTGTTTCCTGCCGCCATCCCGTTAGACCCGTGAATATATGCAACAAAATTGACCGGAACTTTTACTGTCTCTTTGCGAATTATCGAAAAACCGTCAACCCAATGTCTGGCCATTTTGCTGTTTTTGATATCCTCGATATCCTTATCTGTCAGATGACTTTCGTTTGCCAGCAGGTCTTCTATCCTGATAGGGTTTTCCAAATCGTCCTGGTGGGCATGCACATATCCCTCCATCCATTCATAATTGAGAAACCTGTCGGTTTCGTCATCGTAAAGGGCAGGAACGTTAAACCTTACCTGTTCTTCAAAAACCGGATAGAATAGCCCCGCGCTGAAGCGTTCAGCCAGTTCTGCATATGCACTGGCCTCCGCAAGCTCCGGGGTAATGCCTTTTCCGTTACAGACGATTCTTATTGAATCAATCCATGCCCGTCCCCAATAGATGTTGTCCGACACTCGAAACGCCGAGTAACTAACGTCAAGACCCAATTTCCGTAACCCGTCCTTTATTCTGTTGATTGTATTGGACGGAAGGTCACACTTGCCGCACTCATTTCTGACGCCATTTTGAAATTCCATTCAGCTTGTTGCTCCCTAAGAAAAAATGATAGAGGTTTCCCTTTTTTGGTAGGAAAGCATAGGAGGAAATGGCTTGGTGTGTCAAGGTCAAAGGGGCCGCAACACAGGGCAATCGCATGTAACTTTGGCACGGACGGGCCATTTTGAACAAATGCGCGGTTGAGCCTGCCGCATTACAACTGACCGAAAATACACAAAATATGGAGCACTTGCAATAACATATTGAAATTATTATAAAAATCTAGACTTTTGACCGCCTTTGTGGTAACCACCCAAATAAACTTTAATTTTAGGAGGTTAAGACCATGGTGGACACACCCGATACGCTCTTTAACAAACATCTCGACTGCATCCAGGACTCAAGGCATCACAACACCCGACACC